>JBBRGO010000170.1:0-7427 GCA_038224055.1 Actinomycetales bacterium | reverse complement strand
GCACGCCCGAGAGGTTCACGTGCCAGCGGTCCTGCTCCACGGGGAGCACCACTCCACCCCGGAAGGACCCTCGGTCGTCGAGGGCGAGGACGAAGTCGCCCTCGAAGTCGCCCTCCCTGCGCTCCAGGAAGAACGAGCTGTGGGCGATGTCGATCCCGACCCGGGGTCACCGTCGGCACGAGCGCACCCGAGGCCGGGAGGTGCCGCAGGATCCGCGAGTTGCGGACCGAGCAGTCCACGAGGTGTCGGCCCTGGGGCACGTGTGCGCGTGGCCTCGCTCCACCGTCGAGCCGGTCCGCCTCGTAGACCACGACCGACGCCATCCGGCCGGACAGGGCCCGGGCGGCGGACAGCCCCGCCATGCTGGCACCGACGACGACGGCGCGGCCCTCACCCGGTGGCGTCATGGCTGCCCCTCCGCGGACGACCCTCGCGTCCTGTCCGAGTCGGCTCCGAGACTAGTTCGGATCCGACCCGACCGACCGGCTCTCGCCTCGACCCGACGGGGGCGCGGTCGACTCGCGCACGACGAGCTCGGTCGCGAGCTCGACGTGGTGGGAGTCGATGGACGCGCCGGCGATCAGCCGGAGCGCGGTCCGCACCGCCATGCCGCCCATCTCCGCGAGGGGCTGCCGGACCGTCGTCAGTGGCGGCGACGACATCCGAGCGAGCTGGGTGTCGTCGAAGCCGACGATGCTGAGGTCGTCGGGGACGCGGAGCCCCCGCATCCGAGCGGCCTCCACCACCCCGACGGCGATCTCGTCGGAGGCGGCGAAGACCGCCGTCGGGGGTGTCGGCAGGTCGAGCAGCGCCGCCCCACCGGCGACGCCGTCGCGGTACATGAAGTGGGAGACCCGGACGTACTCGGCGGGCAGGTCGACACCGGCTCGTTCCAGCACGGCGCGGAAGCCGTGCATCCGGGCCTGGTTGCACGCGGCCCGGGCGTGACCGCCCACGAAGGCGATCCGGCGGTGGCCGAGGTCGAGCAGGTGCTGGGCCGCTGACATCCCACCCGTGAAGTTGGTCGACCCGATGCTCGTGACGTCGACGTTGGGCAGCTCAAGCGGGTCGATCACGACGAGGTGGACCCCTGCTCTGGCGAGGGCCGTGATCTGTGGGGCGGACAGGATGCTCGTCACCGCGATGTAGGCCCGCACGCCCGTGTCGACGAGGGCTCGCGCCCAGTCGGTCAAGGACCCCTCGGCCGGGGCCGCACCGGTCGGCCGACGGGTGACGACGACGTGCGTGCCCTGCTGCGCCGCCGCGTCGACGACGGCCTGGACGATCTCCGCGGAGTAGGCGTGCAGCTCCCCCTCGAAGGCCAGCTCGATCATCGGCTTCCCCGCCGGGCCGGGACGTCGCGGGCTCCGCGGCTGGTAGCCGTTCTGGTCGAGCAGCTCCTGGACGCGGGCCCGCGTCGCCTCGGACACGTCGCGGCGACCATTGACCACCTTGGACACGGTCGCGACCGAGACCCCTGCCGAGGTGGCGACCTCGGCGAGGGTCGTGCGGACGGACGAGGCGCTCATCGGTCCTAGCTCCCGGTGTGCCCGGCGTCGGAGAGCTCCACCGGGGTCACGAGCACCCGGTCGGCACCGACGACGCGAGGCGGCCCGACGAGGCGCACCACGGCACGACAGGGAAGGTGCGCGGCAGAGCTGCCGACGAGGAGGTGCAGCTCACCCGGCTCCACGATCCGCTGCAGGTCGCGGTCCGTGTAGGCGGCCCGGTCGGCATCGAGGAGGAACGTCACAGTGCGCGACTGTAGGGGCTGGAGGTCGACCCTGGCGAAACCGGCCAGCTGGAGAACGGGACGGGTGACCCGGGCCACCGGGTCGTGCAGGTAGAGCTGGACGACCTCGCCCCCGGCCCGCTCGCCCGCGTTCGTCACGGTCACGGTGACCCGCACCGCACCATCGGTGCCGATCTCGTCGGCGCTCAGGGAGATGTCGTCGATCTCGAAACGCGTGTAGCTCTCGCCGAAGCCGAACGGGAAGAGCGGTGTTGCATCGAGGGTGCTGATCCCGCTGTTCCCGACCCCCAGCAACGGCTGCAGGTAGGTGCCCGGCTGGCCACCGGGCAGGCGCGGGATCTGCACCGGCAGTCGTCCCGAGGGGTCGACGCGTCCGGAGAGCACCCCCGCGATCGCCCCGCCACCCTCCTCGCCGGGCATGAAGGCCTGCACGAGCCCCGCGGCCCGGCCCGCGATCCCGCCGAGCGCATACGGCCGGCCCGAGACCACGACGACGACGACGGGGGTGCCCGTCTCGAGCAGCTGGGACACGAGCTCCCCCTGAACCCCCGGCAGGGACAGGTCGGCGGCGTCGCACCCCTCTCCCGAGGTGCCGTGGCCGAAGAGGCCGGCGAGGTCGCCCACCGCGACGACACAGACATCGGCGCCACGCGCAGCGGCCAGGGCCTCCGCGAAGCCGGACCGGTCCGTCCCCGAGGTGGCGCACCCGGCGGCGTGCGTCACACGGGCATCCGGGAGCTCGGTGCGCAGCGCCTCGACCAGGGTCGGCACCTCGATCCCCAGGCCGCGGTCCGGGTAACGGGGCAGCACGTGGTTGGGGAAGGCGTAGCAGCCCATGAACGTCCGCGCGTCGGCGGCGGCCGGGCCGACGACGGCGATGGTCGCGGGCTCGATCCGCCCGGGCCCGGTCAGGGGGAGGGCCGTCCCCGCATCGAGGAGCACGATGCTGCGCTCGGCGAGCTCGCGCGCGAGCGCCCGGTTGGCCGCGGAGTCGAGCTCGACATCGTCCGCGTGCGCCACCGAGCCCTCGGGCGTCCAGTCCGGGTCGAGCAGTCCGAGCCGCACCTTCTGGAGGAGCACCCGCCGCGCCGCCCGGTCCACGACGACCTCCTCGAGAGCGCCGCTTCTCACCCGGGCCGTCAGCTGCTGGCCGAAGCCCAGGGTGTCGGGCAGCTCCACGTCGAGCCCGGCCGTCAGGGCGAGGGCGCCGGCCTCCTCCGTGTCGGCGGCGACCCGGTGCATGGACGACAGGAACGGCACGGCCCAGTAGTCGGAGACCACGGTGCCCTCGAAGCCCCACGTGTCGCGCAGGACCTCCGTCAGCAGCCACGGGTCGGCGCCGGCGGGCACGCCGTCGACGTCCGAGTAGGAGTTCATCACCGAACCGACCCCGGCGAGCCGGACCGCCATCTCGAAGGGGGGCAGGATGACGTCGCGCATCTCCCGGGGACCCATCGGGACCGGCCCGTGGTTGCGGGCCGCCCGGGAGGCGGAGTAGCCGGCGAAGTGCTTGAGGGTGGCAATCACGCCACCGCCCTGCAGTCCGCGCACGTAGGCGGACCCGAGCATCGAGACGAGGTAGGGGTCCTCCCCCATCGTCTCCTCGACGCGGCCCCAGCGGTGGTCCCGGACGACGTCGAGGACCGGCGAGAGGCCCTGGTGCACCCCGAGCCGCGCCATGTCCCGCCCGATGGCCCCGGCCATCCGCTCCACGAGGTCGGGGTCGAAGGTTGCCGCCCAGGCGATGGCCGCCGGGTAGACCGTCGCGCCGAAGGCGGTGAAACCGGTGAGGCACTCCTCGTGCACGATCGCCGGGATGCCGAGGCGGGAGCACCGCACCACCACGGTCTGCTGCCGCACCACCTCGGCGGCGCCCTCGGCCGGGCTCAGCGGCACGCTCCCCCAGATGCGCGTGAGGTGTCCGAGACCGTGCTCGGCAGCCTCGGCGAGCGGGACGGCCATCGCGGAGGCGAACACGTCCTGCATCGGCGCGACGTTGAGCACCTCGTCCCGCTCCTGCGCCGTGCCCTCGGACGTCTCGTGGGTCTCCTGGGACGTCTCCTCGGCGGCCGGGTCGTTGCCCACCCAGCGACTGCCGAGCTGGCCGACCTTCTCCTCGAGGGTCAGGGCGGCCAGGAGGGCGTCAGCCCGGTCCTCGTCGCTCAGCTCGGCAGCACGCCACACGGGGATCTCGATGTGGTCGGCCTGCGGGGTCTGCCCCATGGGTGGCTCCTTTGCCAAGTAGTCCGAAAGTTTCGATCAAAGTATCGGATCAGTGACCCCTGAGGGAAGACCTTGAGGACTCTTCCCCGACATCGGTCTCGTCCACGATAATCCCACATCAGCGACAAAGATGTGCTTGCGCGTGCCTGTGAGAGCGTTCCCTCACCCCCGCGATTCGATCTCGGACACGGTCCGGTCACAACCCTTGACACATGAAAGTACCGAAAAGTATCGTCACACTCACCAAGGTAGTTGCGAACTACCGAGTCCCGAACGTGTCGGAGCGTCGCCTCCGGAGCCGGGATCTCGGGACGGGCGACACCAGGACCGGCCGTCCGCGGCCACGACACCAAGTGGAGATCAACGTGGATCCCAGAACTACCTCTCGTCGCACCTTCCTCGGGCTCGTCATGGGCGTCCCCCTGGCCGGTGCCCTCGCCGCCTGCGGCAGCTCGGGTCCGAGCACGACCACGGCGTCCGGCGGCGCCGCCGCGCCCGGGGGCGGTGCCTCCTACTGGTACCTGACCGGTCAGCCGGGTGAGGGCATCCGCAAGGCGACCGTCGACCGCTTCAACGCCGCCAACTCGGGCACGCAGATCGCCCAGACGGCCTTCCAGAACGACGCCTACAAGACGAAGATCAAGACCGCCCTCGGCGCCGGCCAGGCCCCCACGATCATCTGGGGCTGGGGCGGAGGCGGCCTCAAGTCGTGGGTCGACGCCAGCCAGGTCGAGGACCTCACCTCGTGGTTCGGGGAGAACGCCGCGGTCAAGGACAAGCTCTTCCCCTCGTCCTTCGGGGCGGCCACGGTCGACGGCAAGATCTACGCGATGCCGTGCGAGACGGTCCAGCCGATCGTCATGTTCTACAACAAGCAGGTCCTCGACAAGGTCGGCATCCAGCCCCCGCAGACGTGGGACGAGGTCATGGCGGCGGTGCCGAAGCTGAACGCGGCCGGTGTCGCCCCGTTCTCGCTCGGTGGCCAGTCTCGCTGGACCAACATGATGTGGCTCGAGTTCCTCTTCGACCGCGTCGGCGGCCCCGAGGTCTTCCAGGCTGCCTTCGAGGGCAAGAAGGACGCGTGGTCCAACCCCGACGCGATCAAGGCCCTGACGATGATGCAGGACCTCATCAAGGCCGACGGTTTCATCAAGGGCTTCTCCTCGATCACCGCCGACTCCAACGCCGACCAGGCGCTGCTCTACACCGGCAAGGCCGCCATGATGCTCCACGGTGCCTGGACCTACGGCAGCATGAAGGGCGACGGCGGCGACTTCGTCAAGGGCGGCCACCTCGGGTGGATGAACTTCCCGACCGTCGCGGGCGGCAAGGGCGACCCGTCCGACACGGTCGGCAACCCCGGTCAGTACCTCTCGATCTCCGCCAAGGCCACCGACGCCGAGAAGGAGACCGCGAAGAAGTTCTTCACCACCGGTGTCCTCGACGACGCCGAGGTCAAGGCATGGATCGACACCGGCTCCATCCCGATCGTCCAGGGCGCCGACTCCAAGATCGGCTCCTCGGAGGACGCCGACTGGCTGAAGTTCCTCTACGACGTCTCGAGCAACGCGAAGGTCTTCGCCCAGTCCTGGGACCAGGCGCTCCAGCCCCAGGCCGCCGAGGTGCTCCTCGACAACATCGCCAAGCTCTTCCAGCTGAGCATCGCGCCGCAGCAGTTCGCCGACGCCCTCAACGCGGTCACGAACCAGTGACGGCCGCCAGCGTCGGGTCCACCAGACCCAGCTCGTCCGGGTCCAAGAACAACGTCTACGGTCGATCACTCGGGTGGCTGGTGGTCCCGGCGCTGGTCTTCTTCACCGCCTTCGGCGTGATCCCCCTGCTGGGGGTGCTGTTCCTCAGCTTCACGACGTGGAACGGCATCGGTGACGTCATCCCGTCGGGCCTCACCAGCTGGAAGTACACCCTGAGCAACCCGGGCCTGCCGCACGCCCTCTGGGTGACCTTCCTCGTGATGGCGCTCTCATGGCTCTTCCAGACGCCGATGAGCATCCTGCTCGGGGCCTTCCTCGCCGGCTCGCAGAAGTACCGCGCCTTCCTCTCGGTGCTCTACTTCATCCCGCTGCTGCTCAGCTCGGCGGCGATCGCGATCACCTTCAAGGCGCTGCTCGACCCGAACTTCGGCATCGGCACCGGGCTCGGGCTGCCCTTCCTGTCCCAGGACTGGCTCGGCAGGCCCGGCCTCGCGCTCGGCGTCGTCATCTTCGTCGTGTCGTGGCAGTTCATCCCGTTCCACTCCCTCATCTACCAGGGCGCGATCCGGCAGATCCCCACCTCGATGTACGAGGCGGCCCAGATCGACGGTGCCGGCCGGATGCGGCAGTTCTTCTCAATCACCCTGCCGCAGCTGAAGAACACGATGATCACGAGCTCGACCCTCATGGTCGTCGGGTCGTTGACCTTCTTCGACCTCATCTACGTGCTGACGGCCGGCGGTCCAGGGGACGCGACCCGGGTGCTCGCGCTCGACATGTACAAGACGGGCTTCCAGGCCAACCTGATGGGTCCGGCGAGCGCCATCGCCGTGATCCTCGTGCTCGTCGGTCTCAGCCTCGCGCTGTTCTTCCGCAAGCTCGGTGGCGGCGACAAGGCCGCCAGCCAGCTCGAGGGGGCCTGAGCCATGGCCGACACCTCGAAGCAGACGACGCAGATCCGCAACCGCAACTGGATCGGTGGCTCGCTCAGCTGGGTCTGGCTGTTCATCGTGATCCTGCCGGTCTACTGGATCGTCATCACGAGCATCAAGAGCCAGTCCGAGTACTTCGTCACCAACCCGTTCGTCCCCTCGAGCGAGCCGACCCTGGACGCCTACAAGCTCGTCATCGAGTCGGACTTCATCCGCTACTTCTTCAACAGCGTCATCATCACGCTGGGCTCCGTGGTGCCTGCCGTCCTCGTCTCGTTCATGGCCGCGTTCGCGATCATCCGGAGCCGGCCGAGCTGGTTCCTCAAGGCCTCGAACTCGATCTTCCTGATGGGTCTGGCGATCCCGCTCCAGGCGACGATCATCCCCGTCTACCTCATCATCATCCGGCTCCACCTCTACGACACCCTGATGGCGCTGATCCTCCCGTCGATCGCCTTCGCGATCCCGCTGTCGGTCCTCGTGCTGTCCAACTTCATCCGCGACGTGCCCAACGAGCTCTTCGAGTCGATGCGGCTCGACGGGTGCAGCGAGTGGCAGACGCTGTGGAAGCTCGCCCTGCCGCTGACCCGCCCGGCGCTCGTCACCGTGACGATCTACAACGCCCTCGGCATCTGGAACGGCTTCCTGCTGCCGCTGGTCCTCACCCAGAGTCCGGACCTGCGGGTCCTGCCGCTGGCGCTGTGGACCTTCCAGGGCCAGTACGGCATCAACGTCCCGGCGATCCTCGCCGCGGTGCTGCTCACGGCGATGCCGATCCTGGCGCTCTACATCGTCGGTCGCCGCCAG
>JBBRGO010000169.1:0-7428 GCA_038224055.1 Actinomycetales bacterium | reverse complement strand
GGGCGGGCGCGTCTCGCGGACGTGACCGGGGCCGCCCGCACGGCCCTCGGGGGCGCTCCCGCAGCGATGCGGCCGGGCGGGCTCGCCGGTCAATAGGCTGCGGATACCTGCCAGGCCCGGACCGAGGTGACGGGGGAGGTGACGGGGGAGGTGACGCGGGAGGCGACGGGGCAGGACGGACGGGAGGAGGGCCAGGTGCACGGAGCAGACGGAGCAGACGGAGTGCGGACCGGGGCGGCACCTGACGCGGACCGACCGGTGAGGCGTCCACGTCGTCCGGCGAGCGTCACGGCGACGGTCTGGATCACCGTTGCGGGGGCCGTCCTCGACCTCGTCCTGGCAGTCCTCCTGCTCGCGGGGCCCGCCGCGACGGGGCCCGGCGACCCGGGGTCGGTGGAGGCCCACGCGGTGGTGGGGTGGGCCGAGATCGTGCTCGCCCTCGCGCAGGTGCTCCTCGCCGTCGGCCTCGCCAGGGGGTCGAATGCCGCCCGCCTCGTCCTCACCCTCGTGCTCGTCGCCCGGCAGGCCTATGCCTGGGTGCTGGTCGCAGGGCTCGGCGACGGACCCGGGCGGGTCCTGCTCGGGCTGGCCGTGAGCGCCCTCGTGCTGGTGCTGCTGTGGAACCGGAAGGCCACCGCCTTCTTCGAGCGACGCGACGAGCGGGTGCTCGGGGCGATGTCGGTGGGCCAGCCGGTCGCCCGCCGCGGTGCCGGGCGTCTGGCGCTCGACTACCTCGCCCGCCTCGTGCTCCTCGCCCTGACCGTGCTCGTCACCCCGGGGGTCTCGACGCACAGCGGACTGTCGCTGGCCCTCGGAGTGGTCGGGATCTCGGTCGCCGGCTGGCTGCTGCGTCCCGTCTTCGACCGCGTCGCCGCCTTCTTCGGCTGGCTCGGGGCGATCACGCTCGCGCTCTTCGCCAACACGGCGGTGCTGGGTCTCGGGTTCGTCCTCACCCCGGGGTTCGTCGTCGACGGCATCCTGCCGGTTATCATCGCCTCCTGGATCTACGGCGCGATGATCGCGCTGCTCACGTGGGCCTTCTCGGTGAACAACCGGGACTACCTCATGGTCCATGCCGTGCGCATGAGCCGGCGGGCGGAGTCCGACGAGTCTGCCGGGGCGCCAGGCGAACCCGTCCCGGGCGTGATCTTCGTCCAGCTCGACGGTCTGCCGGCTCCGCTGCTGGAGAACGAGATCCGCTCGGGCAACCTACCGACGATCTCCCGGTGGGTGCGCTCGGGCAGCCATACGTGGACCGAGTGGACGGCGCGCGTGCCGTCGACGACCCCCGTGAGCCAGGCCGGGCTGCTGCACGGGAGGAGTGACGGCATACCCGCGTTCCGCTGGTTCGACCGAGGCCTCGGCCGGCTGCTCGTGGGGAACCGCCCCGAGGACGCGGCGGTCATCGAGGAGCGGATCTCCGACGGGCGCGGCCTGCTCGCCGACGAGGGCGTCAGCATCTCCAACCTCTTCTCCGGCGACGCCCCGACCTCCCTGCTGACGATGAGCGGGTTGCGTCTGGGGTCCACGGGGCTCGGGCCCTCGACCTCGTATGCCGCCTTCTTCACCCATCCCGCCGGGTTCGCCCGCGCCCTCGTGATGACGGTGGGAGAGATGGTCAAGGAGGTCTTCCAGTCGCGACGGCAGCAGTGGCGCCAGGTCGAGCCGCGGATCCACCGCCGCGGGTCCTACATCGTGCTGCGGGCCGTGACCAACGTGCTGCTGCGCGACCTCAACGTCGCACTCGTCGTCGAGGCGATGATGGGCGGTGCGAAGTCGGTCTACGTCGACTTCGTCGACTACGACGAGATCGCCCACCACGCCGGGGTGACCCGGCCGGAGTCGCTGGCGTCGCTCGTGGGGCTCGACGACGTGCTCCGCACCCTGGAGTCCGTGGCCAGGTCGGGGGTGACGCCACGGTCGTACCACTTCGTGCTCCTCTCCGACCACGGGCAGAGCCAAGGAGCGACGTTTCGCCAGCGCTATGGACAGACGCTCGAGGACCTCGTCCGCCAACACCTCAGCGGTGGCGAGACCGTTGGTGCCGCGACCGGGGAGGTGGAGGCCTACGGTCCCGTCAACATCCTGCTCACCCAGCTCGCTGGGCAGGACAGCGTGACGGCCCGGCTGGCCCAGCGTGCTCTGCGCGACCGCGACGACCAGGAACCGCTCGGCCCCGGTGGCCCCGGTGCCCCCGCAGCGACCGCTGACGACCCGGCGTCGACCGACGGCTCCGGCACCGGGCGACCCGACCTCGTCGTCGTCGGCTCCGGCAACCTCGGGGGCATCTGGTTCGCCCAGCAGCCAGAGCGCCTGGGTCTCGCGGAGATCGTGGCCCGGCACCCCGGACTGCTACCGGCGCTGGCGGGACACCCGGGCATCGCGTTCGTCGTCGTCCGGGACCAGTCCGGTCCGGTGGCACTGTCAGGGTCGGGGCGGCACGAGCTGACGACCGGGGTGGTCGAGGGCGAGGACCCGATGGCTCCCTTCGGCCCCCAGGCCGTGGCCGACTTCGCCCGGGCGGCCGAGTTCGCGAACGCACCGGACATCTACGTCAACTCGCTCTACGACCCGGTCCTCGACGAGGTCGCGGCCTTCGAGGAGCTGGTTGGCTGCCACGGTGGGGTCGGCGGTTGGCAGACCCGCCCGATGCTCGTCCACCCGACCGAGTGGGCCGTCGACGCCGACCTTCGCTCGAGCACGGGCTTGCTCGTCGGCGCCGACGTCGTGCACCACCAGCTCGTCCGCTGGCTCGAACGTCTCGGTCACCGCACCGATCTGCCGGATCCCCGACGTCGATGCTGACCTCGACGCTGGCCATGTCCGGCCCGGATCGGCCGGATCAGGGGAGCCAGCCGGGCTCCGGGTCCTCGCCGACCCGCCCGTCGACCGCCTCCCGGATGAGGTCGGCCTGACCCGCGTGCCGGCCGTACTCCTCGACGAGGTCGCAGACGAGCCGGCGCAGGTTGGCCTTCTCACCGGGTCGGCCGGCCGCGACGGGCTGGCCGAGGTCACCGCGGGTCAGGGCGTCCGCGAGACGGGCCCGTGCCCGGGCGACGGCCGCGTCGTACACGGCATACAGCTCCTCGGGGGTGTCGTCCGCGGCGGAGGTGAACTCCCAGTCGGTGCTGCCGTCCCACCCCCAGCCCGCCCAGGGCTCACCGAGGGGCTCACCGGTGAGCTTGACGGTGCTGTTGTAGTCCTCCTGCGAGGCGAGGTGCTTGAGCAGGCCGCCGAGGGTCAGCGACGACGCGCCGACGCGCGTGGCGAGGCCGGAGGCGTCGAGCCCGTCGGCCTTCCACCGGAAGGTGTAGCGCAGCCGGTCGAGCGCGCCGAGCAGCTGCTCGGTCTCGGAGCCGGCCAGCGGCGGCTCCCACGGGGTGTCGGTGGCGTCCATCCGCCGAGGGTATGCCGCTCACCCGGCGAACGGGGGGCCGCGACCCACCCGGCGCTCAGGCAGGGCGCCTACCGTGGGAGCGGCAGACGAGCGAGGGAGACGGTCCATGATCCATCACCACGAGTCGGACGACGAGACGCTCGCCCCTGCCTACGCAGGCCGGCTCAACCAGGCCCCCGTGCCCAAGCACCGACTCCCCGAGAACGAGTCCCCCCCGACGGCGGTCTACCGGATGATCCACGACGAGCTGCTGCTCGACGGCAGCTCGCGCCTCAACCTCGCCACCTTCGTCACGACGTGGATGGAGCCCGAGGCCGACCGACTCATGGCCGAGACGTTCGACAAGAACATGATCGACAAGGACGAGTACCCGCAGACCGCGGAGATCGAGCGGCGCTGCGTCAACATCGTCGCCAACCTCTTCAACGCCACCACAGACGGGGACGCCATCGGCGTCTCCACCGTCGGCTCGAGCGAGGCCGTCATGCTGGCCGGGTTGGCGATGAAGTGGCGGTGGCGCGCCTCCCGCGAGGCGGCGGGACTGCCGACCGAGCGGCCCAACCTGGTGATGGGATCGAACGTTCAGGTCGTGTGGGAGAAGTTCTGTCGCTACTGGGACGTCGAGCCCCGCTACATCCCGATGACGCCCGACCGCTTCGTCGTCGACCCGGACGAGGTGATCGAGCGCGTCGACGAGTCCACCATCGGGGTGGTCGCCATCCTGGGCACGACCTACACCGGCGAGTTCGAGCCGATCGAACAGATCCATGGCCGCGTCGTCGCCTACAACGCGGAGCACGGCCTCGACATCCCGATCCACGTCGACGCGGCGAGTGGCGGCTTCGTGGCACCGTTCATCCACCCCGAGCTGGTCTGGGACTTCCGCCTGCCGCAGGTGAGGTCGATCAACGTGTCCGGCCACAAGTACGGGCTCACCTACCCGGGACTCGGTTTCGCCGTCTGGCGCTCGCAGGCCGATCTCCCCGACGATCTCGTCTTCCACGTGAACTACCTCGGTGGCGACATGCCCACCTTCACGCTGAACTTCTCGCGGCCCGGCAACCAGCTCGTCGGCCAGTACTACAACTTCATCCGGCTGGGGCGGGACGGGTACCGGCGGATCATGGAGTCGCTGCGGGACACCGCGATGCACCTCTCCGGGTCGATCGGCGGGATGGCCGAGTTCGAGGTGGTCTCCGACGGCTCGGCGATCCCCGTGCTCGCCTTCAAGACCGCCCCCGACCAGCCGTTCACGGTCTTCGACGTGTCCGACCGCCTCCGCCTGTCCGGTTGGCAGGTGCCCGCCTACACGATGCCCGACGACGCCAGGGAGGTCGCAGTGCTCCGCGTCGTCGTCCGCGAGGGCCTGAGCCGGGACCTCGCCGATACGCTCCTGGAGCAGCTCGGCAAGGCGGTCGATCACCTGACGCGGTTCCCCCCGAACCACCCGCCCGAGCCCGAGGCCTTCTCCCACACCTGAGCCGCGACCTGGCGGAGGTGCGCCATCCTGACAACCTTCACTCCGGCCACCATCCGCGCTGTTGTCAGGATGGGTGGCCGCGGGGCGGGCCGAGCTGTGGTCAGGTCGACGGGTAGAGGACGCGGAACCGTTCGAGGACGACGGCCATGTCCTTGCGGAACCCGCCATCGGCGTGCTCGGTGAAGTAGCGCTCGTGCACCGCCCGCCAGTGCTCGAGGCTGCGGTCGCCCTCTCCCTCGTCCCGGGCGTGGTCGGCGTCCACCTCGTCGAAGCGGACCAGCCGCGCTTCGGTTGTCACGACGAGGGCGCGCGGGTGGCCGGCCCCGTCGATGATGATGCCGAGCATCCCGGGGACGGGCAGCTCCTCATCCTGATTCGCGTAGTCAGCACCCGAGCTCGCCGTGGCCGTCTTGGTCCCGTCGAGGACGAGGCCGAGCAGCGCGTCGGACTGCTCGGGGGTCGCGCCGAAGGCCCACGCGGGGGGCCGGAGCATTCTCACCGGGTTCTCACCGGTGTAGACGGGCACCCCTGCAAGATCTGCGTGCTCGCGGGCGATCTCCCAGAAGGCATCGAGCTCGGTGTCGTCAGCAGTGACCATGCCCGACCCTCCCACGCCGTGGATGACCGAGGGAGGTGCGGCTCGTCGGATGCACGCACCCTCCGCCCTTCCGGGACTGCGGCGTCGCCCAGGGTGAAGACCAGCCTCATCGTGCCAGGTCGTGCTCGCCCCGCTGCCCTGACCGCACCTGCTGCACTCTCTCGATCAGGTGTCGGGCATTGCCTGGGACCGCAACAGGTGGGCGGTTGCATCGAGCGCGTCGTAGTCGGCGCGGGACATCGGCACCGCGCCGCCACGCCAGGGCGACGGAGACGACGAAGGGCTCTGATCGCGTTTCCGCAGTTCAGAGCCCCTGGCCTGATGGTCGGGGTGACAGGATTTGAACCTGCGACCTCTTCGTCCCGAACTCGAGGCAGGTCAGCCGGGGGGCGCTGATCGTGCTGGCAGCGTGACGGTGGATGCCGTACGCCGCCGGCAGTTTGTGCTCCCGCGGCTGTACTTTGTTGCTGTATCCCGTTGCCCAGTTGTCGAGGGAAGTTGCCCGGCAGAGCACGCCCTGGCTCATCGAGCAGGTGCCCGTTTTGACCTACGGCTCTGACCCGGCGGAGGACTGGTAGATCGACCGGGCATTGATCAACGTCTGGTGCGGCCGCGATCGGCCGGCCTCGGGTATATCCGGACCCTCATGATGCAACTTCGGCGGTATTCACGTCGTCCCTGTTACACCCATCCGGGTCACGCCGAACGAAATCCACTACGCCCACTCCAGAGGTCCCCGGCACACCACCCTCTGGAGCAGGATAGTTGCCCTGTAAACGGTCTGAGGCGACCTGCAGAGGGGCCTAGTCAACCCCAGACTGGCTATCGATCAGCAGGCGAGGCGGGAAGGGCCGCTTACGTCGATCCGTCGAGGCCGCCGTGGGGGTCGACGTTCGTCAAAAGGGTCTTCGGTCGGCCCGAATGAGGGACCTTAGCGGCAATCGACACCGGACGGGTCTTGCGGGACCCCGCGACTGTATGCGACGCCGCCAGCCGGACCCGTGACCGTTGGAGGTTGATGTGCGCGGGTCTCACGTGCTGGCCAAGGCCACGGATCGAACGCGAGGATCGGGGCTGTCGAGGCTTGCCGTGTGCAGGGCTTGCCTCGCCGCGGGGTGCACGACAAGCTCGCGTAGAGCCAGAGTCATCGCGAGTCGAACATCGGGGTGGTCGTCATTTAGGCCACCGACCAGAGCGGGAATCGCTTCGCGCGCACCTGGGGAACCGATGAAGCACAGCACATCAGCCGCGTGTGCCCGGATACTGGGATCCTTCGACCTCAGGGCTGAGACGAGGGTCGGCACGGCGGCTGCTCCGAACTGCGTCAGGGTGCTGGTCATCGTGTCCCGTGTCGCGAGATCAGGGTGGCCGAGCTGGTCGACCAAGAGCGGAATCACCGAGGGGTCACCGATTCGCGCCAGCGCCCACCGTGCCTTCTCCGCGACCAACGGGTCAGGGTCGTCGATGTGGTGAGCCACGATGGTGACCGTGTCTGGGTCGGCCAGCTTGCTCAGCAGGTGCAGCGCCTGCACACGGGTGCCGGTGTCGCCGTCGCGTAGGGCCTCCCCGGCGGCCTCAGCAGCCGCACCGGGGTCTGGGTCAGGACCCATGTCAGAGTCTCCCGCACGAAGAAGTCCCGCTCCTGCCAGAGCAGCTGGGCGACTTGCGCCGCCAAGCGCGGGTCCGCCAGCTCGCCCAGCGGCAATGCCGCCCGTAGGCGGATGTCCTTGTCGGGATGTACCAACGCCGCCAGGACAGGATCGATGGCAGTCTCCGTGGCTGGTGTTCTCGTCCATGACGCCGAACGTTGGCTGATGTTCTCTTCCATGAAGCCGAACGCTAAAGCCTCACGTTGCGAGAGGCTCAAGCCCGCAGGGAGAGCTTCTGCACTTGAGCGATCCAGCTTGCGCTCGGCCGGTCCTCCAGCGAATCACATCGAGGGCCGTAGCGACG
>JBBRGO010000168.1:0-7480 GCA_038224055.1 Actinomycetales bacterium | reverse complement strand
CGGACTGGCAGGACGCCTGCGGGTCGAGCGACGCGGCGGTCCTCGTCACGGCCGAGGCCCTCGACGAGCTCCGGTCGGAGATGTGGGACCTCATCGAGCGCTACCGCCGGATGGGACAGGGCAACCCCAGGGCGAGGCGGGTCGCGGTCTACTCCTTCGCCTACCCGCTCGACCTGGACCGACCACCCACGGGAGGCAGGCGGTCATGAGCGCCACCGCCAGCTCCTGCTCACTCCCGGGTCCGCGCGGAGGGTCTTCCTCACCCTGACCCTCACGCGCTGGTTCCCCGTCGGTCTCGTCGTCGGGATCCTCACGCTCTGGCAGCTCGAGCGCGGCCTGACCGTCGCCCGGCGGGCTCATCTGGTGGCACCCGTTCGCGGGAGCCTCCGCCCTCGCCCTTCCCGTCGCCGTCTTCGTCACCTTAACCTCGCCCACCTCGTCGCCGTCCTGCTCCTGCTGCGGGAGAGGCGGCCTGCCGAACACCCCGGCGACACCGGGGCCCGCGGTGCCCTTGCCTCGGCCCCACAGTCACCCGCCGTGGTCCGCGACGGGCTCGGCCTGCTCCGGAGCAACCGGGTCCTGCGCGGCATCGTGTCCGTCGAGCTCTTCTGGGCGGTCGCGATGATCGTCTTCGAGAGCCTCCGGCCGATCCGGCTCGTCGAGCTCGTCGGCGGGGAGGAGCGGGCGGGCGCCACTTGGGCCCGGTGGCGGTGGCCAGCTGGGCCGTCTTCGCCCTCGGGGCCGCGCTGGCCGGCTGGTCCAGCCGGCGGATCGGGGTCGCCCGGACCGCGGTCGTGGCCCGGGTGCTCAACGGTCTCGGAGCGGTCGTCATGGGGCGCGTTGCCGGCCCGGCCGCCCTCATCGCCGCCTATGGCGTCACCTACCTGCTGCACGGCGCAGGCGGCCCGGCGCACGCCGCGCTGCTCCACCGCGAGGCACGGACCCGCAACCGGTCGACGGTGCTGTCGACGAACTCGATGGTCGCCTCGATGGCCTTCGGCATCGCCGCGCCCCTGCTCGGTCTGCTCGCCCAGCACCGCTCGACCCAGCTCGCGATGGTCGGCGGCGGAGCGTTCAGCATCATCAGCGCGGCCTGCTACCCGCCGCCCCGTCGGGCCGAACGCGCCCGCACCGCCAACGCCGTCGCCACGGCCACCACCGATTGCGCCCGCACCCCCTGACCCCCCTCCCTCCCGAGTCGAGTGGGCATTTTCGCCCGCTCGTGGCGCAACAAAGTGCCCACTCGACGGGCTTCGGCGAGTCGAGTGGGCCTTTTCCCCCGGTGACGGGGGGCGAAAGTGCCCACTCGACGGGGGGGAGGGGGGTCAGGCAGGGGGCGCGGTGATCTCGTCGAGGACCGCGAGGTCCTCGACGCTGGGGTCCCACGACCCGGCGGCGACGTTGGCGGCGATCTGCTCGACCGACGTCGCCCCGGCAATGACGGAGGCGACCGCGGGCTGGGCCGCGAGCCCGCCGATCGCGACGTCGACCATCCGCAGGTCGCGCTCGGCGGCATACGCCTCGAGCCGCTCGAGCATGGCCCAGTCAGCCCCGGCGAGACGGTCGGGCATCCCCGCCAGGCGGGTGCCCGCGGGCGCCTCGGAGTCGCGGCGGTACTTGCCGGTGAGCAGCCCCGACGCGAGGGGGAAGAAGGGCAGGAGGCCGACCCCGACGTGCTCGCAGGCGGGGACGAGCTCGTCCTCGACGTCCCGCTCGAGCAGGGAGTACTCGTTCTGGGCCGAGACGAAGCGCTCCGTCCCGGCGGCACGAGCGGTCCAGTCGGCGTCGACCACCTGCCAGCCGGTGAAGTTGCTGCTGCCGAGATAGCGGACGAGCCCGTCGCGGACCAGCTCGTCGAGCGCAGCCAGCGTTTCCTCGATCGGCGTCTGCGGGTCGGGACGGTGCAGCTGGTAGAGGTCGATCCAGTCGGTGCCGAGCCGGCGCAGGCTCGCCTCGACCGCCTTCCGGATGTAGCGGCGGGACCCGCGCACGCCCCAGTCGGGTCCGTTGGCGCCCTGCATGTCCATGCCGAACTTCGTTGCGAGGACGACGTTCTCGCGCTCGGCACCGAGGGCGCGCCCGAGCAGCTCCTCGCTCTCGCCCTGACCGTAGATGTCGGCCGTGTCGAAGAGGGTGATCCCGTGGTCGAGGGCGGCACGGACGACCGCGGTCGTGCCCTCCTGGTCGACGCGTCGACCGAAGTTGTTGCAGCCGAGGCCGACGGCGCTCACCGTCAGGCCACTGTCACCGAGCTGTCGATACGTCATCTCTGGAGTGCTCACCCCGCCAACGTATCCCTCCCCCGTCGGCGGCGGCGACCCTACCGGGGCGTGATCGCCGGCCGGGCTGACGTGGCGCAGACCTCGGGGTCGGTGAGGCGCTTGACGAGCGCGAAGCCGGACACCGCGAGACCGAGCAGGCCAGCCCCGAGGGCCACGGGCGAGGTCGCGACGTACCAGACGGAACCGGCGGCCGCGAGGCCCGAGACCGCCGCGCAGGAGCCGCAGCCGAGGTCGGGGCGCCACCCGGCGCCGGCGGCCGGGACGTAGGTCGCGAGCGCGGTGGCGGAGAGCAGCACCGTGGCGAGGGCGAGCACCGACCAGAGCGGTACGTCAGCCTGCGGCCAGCCCCGCCCAGCCACGACAGCGCCGAGACCGAGCAGCGCGAGCGCGGCCGCGGCGGGTCCCCGGCGCCCGGCGATGGTGCGGCCGAGGGGGCCCTGCGACCTCACGTCGAGGACTCCGTGCGCTCGACGGCGCACCGGCCGTCGGCGCACGGCCTGCGGCGTGCGGCATAGAGCACGGCGCCGAGCAGGGAGACGAGCGAGATCCCCGCGAGCCAGGGCTGCAGGGGCTGCCAGATGCCGAGCGCGCCCGAGGTGCCGAGCGCGAGCAGGACGAGCTTATTGCACACCGGGCAGGCCACCGCGAGGTAGGCGAGGCCGGCGGCCCCGAAGGCCGGCGCGTTGGAGTCGGCCGCCCTCGGCGAGAGGTCCGCCGCCGCGCGCTGGTAGCCGAACCACAGTCCGGTGAGGAGGCTCGTCACGAGCAGCACCGGCAGCTCCCACGGCCGCACCGGCACCTCCCGCCCGAAGACGGGGTTGACCACGATGTCCGTCGGGAGCCCGATGAGCAGGAAGGTGAGCACGGCGGCACTGACGAGCACGACGGGTCGAGGCCGGGGCCGCTCGTGCTGGACCGCATCCGCAGGAGGAGCGAGGGCGTCGGCGGAGGGCGGGGACGGCATACCCCCCATGGTATGCCACGGGGCGGGCCGCCGCAGCGACCCACCCCACAGGAGCATGGTCAGCTCGGCTGGACGAACACCGCCACGGTCCGGGCCGGCACCGTCAGGGTGGAGCTCGCCGCGTCGTAGGCCGCCTGCTTGACGACGGCGTCCGCTCCCCCGGACTGGACCGGGCTCAGGGTGACCCGGCCGGTGAGTCCGGGGACCTTCTGCGCGACGGCCGCGGCCGAGGCGTTGAAGACGACGACGACTCCCCGCAGCTTCGGATCCGCATCGGCGCCCACCGTGTCGTCGATCCGCATCACGATGACGCCCGCGTGCGCGTCGGGGGAACCCGACACCGGGAAGCTCACCTTGGCATTGATCGCGTCGGCCGTCCCGAGCCGGAACAGCGGCGTGCTGAAGCGCAACCGGAGCAGGTCCTGGGCCATCGCGCTCGCCTCGGCCACCTTCGCTGCGGACGGCTTGAGCGCCGGGTCGGCGAGCAGCGGTTTCATGAACGGCCACTTCGCGGCGTTCTGCGCCTCGGGCGGCAGGCCGTGTCCGAAGCCGTTGTCGGCACCGGTCCAGTCGAGCCGGTTGAACCAGTCGCCGCTGTCATAGCTGTCGCGGTTGAGCGACTTGCTCCGCAGCAGGTCGGCGCCCGCGTGCCAGAACGAGGGCGTCTGCGCGAGTGCGGTCGTCGCGAGCGAGACCGTGTTCATCCGGACCCGGTCGGCCATCGAGGTCGCCACCGGCAGCTTGTAGGTGAGCGAGTCGAAGAGCGTCTCGTTGTCGTGGGCGTCGACGTAGCTGACGACCTCGTCGGGCTGGTCGGCGTAGCCCGCCGGCTGGCCGTTGTAGTCCACCTGGGTCCCGGTGACCGCCGCGCCCGAGGCCTGGCTCGTGAACGCGAAGGTCTTGAGGTTCCCGGCCAGGCCGAGCTGGACGAGGTCGGTGTCGTGGGCGAGACCCGCGGCCGCACCGTCGTTGATGGCTGCGCCGTTGGGGTCGGTCGCCTCGCCGGAGCCGAAGCCCTGCTTGCGCGGGTCCTCGTCGAACGGGCCGCCGCCTCGGACCGCGTCACGCAGGCGGTCCGAGAAGGTGCCGATGTGGGTCCCACCGAGCTGCCCCTGGGTGGCCTGGGTGAACAGGGCGTTGTCGGCCACCTCACCGAAGTTCCAGCCCTCGCCGTAGAGGTAGAGGCTCTTGCCGTCGACGCCGTCCTTCTTCAGGGTCAGCTTGTCCAGGCCGGCCCGGACGGCCAGCATGTTGGCCCGGCTGTGGTGGCCCATGAGGTCGAAGCGGAAACCGTCGACCTTGTAGTTGCGGGCCCACGACACGACCGAGTCGACCATGAGCTTCTCACCCATGGCGTGCTCCGTGGCGACGTTCTGGCAGCACGTCGAGGTCTGCACCGCGCCCGTCGCGTCGAGGCGGTGGTAGTAGCCGGGCACGACCCGGTCGAGCACCGACTTGTCCGCCTGGCCCGAGGCCGCCGTGTGGTTGAACACCTCGTCGAGCACGACCCGCAGGCCGTCCTGGTGGATCGCGCCGACCATCGTGCGGAACTCGGCGACGCGGTTGCCTCCGTCGGCGGCCGTGGCGCTCGAGGCGTAGGACCCGTCGGGGACGCTGTAGTGGTACGGGTCGTAGCCCCAGTTGAACGCGTCATTGCTCGCGACGGCCGTGACGCACTGCTGCTGCTCGGTGCTGTCGGGCGCGTAGGAGGAGAGGTCGCAGGCCGGCTTCTCCTGCTTGGCGGGGTCCTCCTCGATCGAGGCGATGTCGAAGCTCGGCAGCAGGTGCACCGTGTTGAGGCCCGCCTTGGCGAGCTCCTTGAGGTGCGTCCGGCCGTCACCGTTCTCCGCGAAGGCGAGATAGCTCCCCCGCTTGGCAGCGGGCACCTTCGCGTCGCTCACCGAGTAGTCCCGGATGTGCAGCTCGTAGACCGTCGTGTCGACGAACTTCGCGAGTTTCGGCGAGGCTGTGGTGCGCCAGATCGACGGCATGTATGCCGCGTCGCGCAGGTCCACGGCAACCGACCGTGTCGAGTTGAGCGTCAGCGCAACGGAACTCGGGTCGGTGACGAGGTTGGTCTCCACCTTCCCCGTCGTCGGGGCGTAGACGGTCACCTCGTAGAGGTAGCGAGCGTTCTTGGCCCGGGACCCGAGACCCGCCGTCCAGGCACCGTCGGACTGGCGCTTCATCGCCGTCCGGGTGGCGGCCGACGCCGGCTGGTCGGGCGAGCCCGCCGGCCAGGTGAGCAGCGAGACGGACTGCGCCGTGGGGGCCCACAGCGAGAAGCCGACCCGACCGCGGGAGAAGCTCACGCCGTAGGAGCGCTTGCGGGCGTCAGCGGCATACAGCGCGTCGAGCGCGATCGCCGTCTGTGCTCCCGTGGCGTCGAGCAGGACACCGGTCGAGTCGTACATGCCGACGGCGACCTGGCCCTTGAGGATCTCGGGCATCGACCTGGCAGTCTTCTTGTCGAGGCGCAGGGCCACGGCACCCTTGAGCTCGGGGTGCGCCGTGAGGAGCGCCGCCGGAAGACCGGCGGGGTCACGGGTGAGGGTCGCGACCAAGCCTCCGGTCACGGCCTCGGCGTCGAGACCGAGCCCGCCGGTGGCCGACCAGTGCAGCCGCCAGGTGAGCGTCGCCGGGTCGACCCCGGCCGGCAGGGCCGAGGCGGGCCACGCGACGAGGTCGGGGCCGACGACGAACGCCTTGGCCTTGGTCAGGTCGGGGGCGGCTCCGGCCTTCGAGGTCTTCACCGACACCTCCTTGGTCGCGGAGTCGAACGAGATCGTCGTGACGACCCCGTCGGCGGGCACGGAGAAGGACACGTTGTTCGCCGGGTATGCCGTCGACCAGCCGAGCGACTCGGCGACCTTGAACTCGTAGCTGCCCGCCGGGATCTGGGTCGTGCTCCACGTGAAGGTGCCGTCACCGTCGGGGTCCTGCAGCCAGGAGCGCATGCAGGTGGGGTCCCAGTCACCGGGACAGCCGAGCTCGCTCTGGAAGCTGCCGGGGGCGGTGTAGATCGTGCCCTGGGCATCGCTCGTCGCCCAGTGCGTGCGGTGGTCGTAGTAGAAGGTCACCGCTCCACCGGGGGCGGTGTAGCCGATGTTGCCGCCGCCGGAGGCGCCACCGACGCCGTAGTTCTCGTCCCAGCTCTTGTCGATCGCGGCCTTGTACTCGTAGGAGCCGGCCGGGATCTGGTCGTAGGTGCCCTTCCAGATGTCGTCCTTGGGGTCGAGCGTGAGCTGGGCCTGGTCACAGTCGGGCTGCCAGTCGCCGGGGCACCCCATCTCGGAGTTGTGCGAGCCCGGGACGCTGACGTTGGCCGGCTGGGTGACCGGGCCGACTCCCCCGCCGCCGCCGGTGTCGCCGGTGGAGGCCTTGACGTCGCCGACGACGGCGTAGGTCGAGGTGGCGGAGACGTGCCCGGAGAGGTCCTTGGCGAGCATCCGGTACTCGACGAGCGTGCCCTTGGCCAGACCGGAGACGTCGTGGAAGACGCGGTAGGGGGCGTTGTCGTCCGTGCCGATCGCGGTCCACGCCGTGGTGCCGACGGGGCGCTCGAGGAAGGTCACCTCGGCGAAGGTGTTGGACGGGACGGCCGCACCGATCTCGGCGCGGCCACCGACGACGCCGCCGGCGCTCGGCGCCGTCGGGTAGATCGCCGGAGCGGCCTTCGAGTCCTCCATCGACGACTTCGAGCGGTAGACGGCCACCGAGAGCGGCGGCACAGTCACGGTGACCCGCCCGGCCTTGTCGGCCCGCAGGTCGGCGGACGCCCCGAGGAGCGGGGCGAACTTCGACTGTGCCGAGTAGGTCGCGAAGGTCGCGGTCTTGGCGGTCGTCGCGTTGTTGGCGACGACGAGGAACTCACGCTCGCCCTTCTTGTCGATGCGGCTGATCGCGTAGACGCCGGCGGAGTCGGAGGCGTAGCGGTGGATCTGTGCGCCGTCGGCGAGGGCGGGGTAGGTCGAGCGGAGCGCCGCCAGCTGCGAGATCGCCCGGTAGAGCGGGGCCTTCGTGTCGTAGTGGCTGCCGGTCCCGGCGGGCTGGGCGCTGCCGACGATGGCATCGTCCGCGTAGTCGGCCGTCCTCGTCGGGAACATGTCCTGGCGCGAGTCCTTGTCGCCGCCCGGACCGGTGAAGCCCTGCTCGTCTCCGTAGTAGACGACGGGGTTGCCGCGGGTGAGGTACATCAGCGACGTGGCCAGCTCGTCGCGGGCGAGCAGCTCGG
>JBBRGO010000167.1:0-7568 GCA_038224055.1 Actinomycetales bacterium | reverse complement strand
GACCTTGTCGTCGATCCCGTCGTCGGGGATGCGGGATCGGTGGGCGGCCCGGACCGGGTTACGGCGCAGGTCGTCGCGGTGCAGGGTGATGTCGAGCTCCCCGACGGGCACGTCCTCGCCCTCGACCTCGCTGATCGAGGTGGCGAGGCGGCGCGCGAGCGGGACGCCGCGGGACGGGATGCCGAGCAGCAGGAGCCCCTCGCTGCCCTTGTTGTGCTCGAGGATCTCGTGACCGATGCGCCGCAGCGCCCGGGAGATGTCGGCGGCACTCATGACGTCGCGGGCGTCGTCCGGGGTGCTGGAACGGGGGGTGGGCACGCTCAGGTCAGGGCAGGTCACAGCCGCTGGACCTCCTTCCCCGCCTCACTGGACGGTGGTTAAAGGATGTCTTCCGCGGCGAGTGTAACGCCACCGATGAGGCGTCACAGGCCCCAGGCCGAAGGGTGGGATGCGTCATCGGGTGGGCGCCGAGCATTTCGAGACGGCAGGGTGCCGGGTTCGCAGACGCACGATCCACGCGGACCGGGCTGACGCCCAACCTCTGGGCAGCACGACGACACCGGTAGCATATTGAGACACATGGGGTTAAATCACCATTGAGGCACTACCGTGCTGTCGTGATCGTCCGGAAAGATCGAGGGAAGGCCTGGTGCGCCGTGCCACGAGCACAACCAGGGCGGGTCCGCCCCCCACGCATGGCTGCCGGCTGCCGGGGGGGCCGGCCTTGAGCCTCCAGAGCGCGCCGGACGGATCTCCCCCCGGGCGGAGGTCCGTGCCGACCCATCCCGGGCCGGTCAGCACGGCGATCGCCGTGCGGCTGCCGAGCGGCGTCGGGCCCGTCATGGCCCCGGCCGGGCCCGCGGTGCTCGTCGTCGGCATCGAGACGGGGAACGCGACGGGGGCCAGTCTCGAGCGGCACGGCTTCACGCAGCACCACACGACGACCGAGGCCGCCCTCGACGCTGCCAACGACCTGGGCCGCTTCGACCTCGTGCTCCTCCCCCCCTGCCTCATGAAGGAGACCGACGCGGAGTACCTGATCCGCGACCTCCAGTCGGTCAGCCCGCACGCGCGCCTTCTCGTCGTCGGGCCCTCGAGCCAGCTGACGACCGACACGCTGCTGCGTGGCATGCGGGTGGGTATCCACGACTTCGTCGACCCCGAGGACGCCATCGCCCTCAACACGACTCTCGACAAGATCGTGGGCTCCGCCAGTCACCGGGCCGAGCGGGTGCTGGCCATCGGAGCGCACCCCGACGACGTCGAGATCGGCTGCGCGGGGACCCTGCTCGAGCACCGCCGGCGCGGAGACACCGTATGGATCCTGACGATGAGCCACGGAGGCGTCGGTGGCGACGTGCAGGCCCGGCTGGCCGAGTCCTCGTCCACCGCCCGCACGCTCGGTGCGGGCCTGCTCATCGGGGACCTGCCCGACACGCGCATCGACCCGGGCGTCGAGACGATCCGTGACATCGAGGCCGTGATCGCCGCCGTCGACCCCACCATCATCTACGTCCACTCCTCCCGCGACCACCACCAGGACCACCGGGCCGTCCACACCGCCGTCATGAGCGCCAGCCGGCGCGTCCCCCAGGTCTTCGCCTACCAGTCACCTTCTGCGTCCAACGACTTCGTCCCCAACAAGTTCGTCGCGATCGACAGCGTCCTGGTGCGGAAGGTGCACCTTCTCGGGCTCTTCGCGTCGCAGAGCGAACGGTCCTACCTCGAGCCCGAGATGATCGTGGCCACCGCGAGGTACTGGGCACGCAACCTCGCACCCCGGGCCCGCTACGCGGAGGCGTTCGAGATCGTCCGGAGCCTGACCCCCCTCATCCGTCGCACGCCGAACCCCGAGCCGGACTCGCGCCCCGTCGCCCCGGTCGTGTCCATGCATGCCGAGCCCGAGGACACCCCGTGACCGGATCCACCGAACCCGACACCTACACCCCCGACGGCACGCCGACCGTGCTCATCACCGGAGCCGGCGGAGCCGCGGCCGTCACGCTCATCCAGGCCCTGCGCGACGACCACCGGGTCATCGCCGCCGACATGGACCCGCTCGCGGTCGGCCTCTACCTCGTGCCCGCCGCCCAACGGGTGCTCGTCCCCCGCGGTGACGACCCGTCGTTCGTCACCGACCTGCTCGAGGCCGCAACGAGCCACGCCGTGGACCTCGTCATCCCGACGGTCGACGTCGAGCTGTTCCCCGTATCGCAGGCCGCCGCCTCCTTCGCGGAGCACGGGATCCGCGTCCTCGTGGAGTCGCCGAGCACCCTGCTCCGCTGCCTCGACAAGTACGAGCTCATGCAGCGGTGCGCGGGCGCCGTCCGGGTCCCCCGGACGCTGCTCTGGGGCCCGGACACCACCGAGGATGATCTGGCCGGCCTCGGCGTCCCCCTGATCGCCAAGCCACGCCGCGGCGCCGGTGGGCGAGGGTTCGCGGTCCACGACACCCCGGACGTCGCGCTGCTCCCGCCCTGCGACGAGACGTACATCCTTCAGGAGTACCTGCCGGGTGAGGAGTTCTCGATCGACGTGCTCGCCCGGCCCGACGGCCACGTCGTCGTGGCCGTCCCACGCCGGCGCGACAAGGTCGACTCCGGCATCGCCATCGCCGGACGGACGATCGCGGACGACGACCTCGTGGCCTTCGGGAAGGCCGTCGCCGAGGCCATCGGGGCCACCGGCGTCGTCAACGTCCAGGCGCGCAGGGCCACGGACGGCACCCCCGCCCTGCTCGAGGTCAATGCCCGGTTCCCCGGCACCATGTCCCTCACCCGGGCCGCCGGCATCGACATGCCCCGCCTCGCGGTCAAGGCAGCCCTGGGCGGCGTCCTTCCCGAGAACCTCGACTTCGCCGAGGTCGCCATCGTCCGCCACTGGGCCGACATCGTCGTGCCCGTCGAGGACTACGCGCACACCCACTTCCCCGTCACGGTTCGATGAAGATCGATGCCGGAGCCGACTGGCACACGCACTCGACGACGAGCGACGGCGCGGACAGTCTGGCCGACATGGCTGCCGCGGGAGCGGTGGCGGGGCTGCACACCATCGGCCTGAGCGACCACGTTCGCGAGAGCACCGCGTGGCTGCCCGAGTACGTCGCCGAGGTGCGCTCCCTGCGCGTCGACGGACTTCAGATCCGCTGTGGCGTCGAGGTGAAGATGCTCGACTCGAGCGGTCGCCTCGACCTCCCCGCGAACCTGCCGAAGCTCGACTACCTCCTCGTCGCCGACCACCAGTTCCCCGGATCCGACGGCCCCGTCCATCCCGCCGACGTCCTCGAGGCCGTCACGTCGGGTCGGCTCCGTCCCGAGGACGCGGTCGCGCAGGTCGTCACCGCCACGTGCGGCGCCCTGCGGTCGAGCCCCGTCCCGGCGATCGTGGCGCACCTGTTCAGCCTGCTACCCAAGTGCGGGCTCGACGAAGCCGCCGTCACCGACGAGCTGCTCGACGCGCTGGCGTCCGCCGCGAGGGGGACCGACTCCGCCGTCGAGGTCAACGAGAAGTGGCGGTGCCCGTCGGCACGGGTGCTTACCGGGCTCGCCGCGCGCGGCGTCAGACTCACGGCCGGCAGCGACGCGCACCGGGCGGCCGATGTGGGACGGTGGGCCTACCTCCTGGAAGCCGCCCCCTGACGTGATCACCCAACTGGCCCACTTCTCCCAGCTCGAGACCCCGAACACACCGGCCGTATGGGGTCTGAGCGTGCTGGTGTTCCTCGGCGCCCTTCCCATGCTGGCCTCGGTGATCGGCTACCTCCTCGTGGCCGTGCACGGCCGCCGCGACCACTACGACCGTGCGGACCCGACCTACCTACCGCGCGTCGCGGTCCTCGTGCCGGCCTGGAACGAGCGTCCGGTCCTCGAGTTCTCGGTCGACCGGATGCTGTCGATGGACTACCCCGCGGACCGTCTCCGGGTCGTCGTCGTCGACGACGCGAGCACCGACGGCACCCCCGAGCTGCTCAGCGCCAAGGGCGAGCGCTACCCCGGCCGCGTGGTCGCCCTCCGCCGGGAGCAGGGCGGGGAGGGCAAGGCGCACACCCTCAACCACGGTCTGAGGGCCCTGCTCGACGACGACTGGGCCGAGGCCATCCTCATCACGGACGCCGACGTCGTCTTCCGACCCGACGCGGTGGCCCGGATGGCGCGCCACCTCGCCGACCCCGAGGTCGGGGCGGTGACGGCCTTCATCAGGGAGGCCAGCGAGCCGCCGAACTGGATGAGTCGCTACATCGGCTACGAGTACGCCACTGCCCAGCTCGCGGCCCGGCGAGCGCAGAACGTCGTCGGGGCCCAGGCGTGCCTCGCCGGCGGTGCCCAGCTGCTGAGCCGCGAGAACCTCGACGCCCTGGGCGGCCGGATCGACACGACCACGCTGGCCGAGGACACCGTCACCACCTTGTTGACCCAGATCCGGGGTCGCCGGGTCGTGTTCGACCCCCACGCCGAATGCCTCGCCGAGGAGCCTGCGAGCGTCGTCGGCCTGTGGAAGCAGCGACTGCGCTGGTCGCGCGGGAACCTCCAGGTGACCCGGCGCTTCCACTCCCTGTTCTTCCGTCCCCACGAAGGCAACCACCTCGGGAACCCCTGGTTCGGGCTGCAGTGGTACTCGACCCTGCTGCTCCCGGCGTTCATGGTCCTCGCGTCCACGGCCCTCGCGCTCGTGTGGGCGTTCGACGCCGACTCCTCACGGATCCTCTTCCGGTCCTACTGGGCGATCAGCGCGTTCGCGTTCGTGTTCACGACGACGTTCACCCTCATGCTCGACCGCGGCATCGCGAGACGGAGCTGGCGACAGGCGATCGGCTTCCCCGGGGTGATCAGCCTCGCGATCCTCGCCTGGGTCATTGCCCCGGGACCGATGCACGACGTGATCCGCCTCCTCGCCGAGACCGTCGGACTGGGTTGGTCGGACCGGACCCGCAGCCTCCTCGCGCTCGCCGCCTACGTCTGGACGTCGGCCTGCATGGTGGCGGCCTGGGCCGTGTACCGGATCGACCACGTCCCAGCCCTGCGACCGATCGTCCCGCTCCTCGTCGCGATCGTCGGCTTCGGGCCGCTGCTGTGCGCGATGACCTTCGCCGCCTACGTCGCAGAGATCCGGGGAGCCGCTTCGACCTGGGACAAGACCGAGAAGACAGGCAAGGTGGCGAGGGCATGACCGACGAGACCCTGACCGACGAGAGCCACGCGCGGGACGAGCGCTTCGCGCGGCTCGAGCAGGACGACCGCCGCGAGGACCGCCTGCTCTGGAAGGGTGCGCTCGCCCTGCTCGGGACCGTCCTGCTCTTCGTGGCCAGACAGCGCTGGTGGGTCTGATGAAGTCCTCCGACGCCGCAGGGGCCTGGCCCACCTGTCCCCTTCGGGGCAGGACGGTCATACTCGGCACGACCATCCTGCTCGCGGGCGCCGCAGCCTTCGCGGTCGTGCCGTCCACGGCTTCCGCATCGGTCAGCTCGTCGGAACGCCGGGGGATCCAGGATGCCGCGGCGGCGGGCAGTGTGGACGTCGACGCGGCCTGGAGGTGGCTGCTGGGACAGCTCGGGACGGGCACGGTGGCCACCACCTCCTCGACCCTGACACCGGACCGCTCGTACCCGCTCGGCTGGACCGACGCGGTCAGGGGACGCTTCGAGCTCGACGGGGTCACGGCGCCGGTCGTCGCGCCCGACCCGGACCTCGGGGTGGACGTCTACCGCGGCCTGAGCGTCCAGGCGGTCGTGGTCACCGACACGGCATACGTCATCGCCACCGTGCCGGCCCGCGCTGACGGCACCTTCGTGTTCCCCTGGAGCCGTCCCGGGACGAAGGTCTTCCGCCTCGTCGACGACGCCTCCGGCGCGGTACTGGCCGAGTACGCTCCCCGGACCGGTCTCATCCGCTCGTTCGACGTCAGCGCCACGAGCCCGCTGGCCGGGCGCTCGTTCGCCTATGACCAGGCCCTCGCCCTGCTCACCGCAGACTCGCTCGGGCACCGCGCGACCGCCCGGGACCTCGCCCGCGGGCTCGTCGGTCTGCAGACCACGGACGGCCCCCAGGTGGGTGGGTTCGTCTCGAGCGCCGCGGCGCTCAACCCCGCCGCGGGCCTGCCCGAGTACCGCACCGGCAGCAACGCGCTCGCCACGTACGCCCTGTTGCGCCACCTCCAGACGCTCCCACCGGGCTCCAGCCAGCACGTCGAGCTCACCGGCGCCGCCGAGGCCGGGGTGCGCTGGCTGCTGGCCCAGCAGGTGCACGGTGGTGCGCTCACCGGTCTCGTCACCGGCGGTCACGGCACCTTCCACGACGGGGGCTTCGACCCGGGGGCCGACGTCCCGTGGGCTTCCACCGAGCACAACATCGACACCTGGCACGCGTTGGCGCTCGCCGGCATGGTTCTCGACGACCCCGCAGCGGCCGTCGCGGCACACGGCCTCACCGAGGCCATCACGGACCTGCTCTGGGACGATGCCTCCGGTCACTTCCTGCAGGGCAGGACCCCCGACGGGCCGGACCCTACCGAGGCACTCGACGTCAACTCCTGGGGCGCGATCTACCTCGCGGCGACCGGTCGCCACGAGCGTGCGGTCGAGGCGCTCGCACACACCGGCCTGTTCGCGTCGTCCACCGGAACCGTCTCCGGGTACGCCCCTCGGCCGCTCGGCGGGGCGGACCCGCTCGTGTGGTTCGAGGGGTCCGCGGGGACGGCCCTCGCCCAGGCGCGGCTCGGCCTGTCGGCGGACGCCGCGTCCACCATCGGGGCGCTGGCGCCGGCCCAGCTTCCGAGCGGGGCCTTCCCCGCCGCCACCCGGGACGACGCCTACCTCGAGATGTCCTCGGCACCGGCCGTGAACGGGACGACGTGGATGATTCTGGCCACGCAGGCACTCGCCGGCCGACGGTCCATCTGGGACGACCCCCCGACGCAAGGAACCCCTCACTCATGACGTTCAGCCAGCCGATGGGCTACCGCCTCCCGAGCTCGGTCAGCCTCACCTCGCTCTCGCGCGCGCTCGAACGGTTCGGGTGGCCCATCTGGCGGGTCGAGGTCGTCCGCGCGGCCGCCTCCGTCGTCGTCGAGGCGATGCAGCACGGCGCCGACCTCGACGAGGTGTGTCGGCGCCTGTCCAACGACCAGGTGGGGGCCGAGGACCTGCTCATCAGCCGCGCCCGCAACGCCGGGCTGCTCCTGCACTGCGCGGAGTTCCTCGACGTGGCGCACGGCCTGCTCAGCAGCCCGTCGGCGCTGCCGCTGCCGAGCCGGATCGACCTCCGCGCCCGCGCCCAGTTCATGGACGACCCCGCCGCTCCCGAGCGGGCCTGGACCTACGTCCTCTTCGGCACCGAGCATGACCGGCTCGAGCAGGTCTTCCTCCAGCTGCGCGGCTGCGAGCCCTACCCGATCGCCGCGGCGGACGACCCGCCCGCCGACGAGGAGGACCGGCCGGGCTGGGAGGAGCGGGTGCTCACCTGGGAGCGTGTCCTCGCACCGTTCGGCCGCTCGACCCCCCTGCAGGTCTCGGCGCCGGAGCCGCAGGTGATGTTCGACCTCATCGAGTCCCTGCGCCACGACGGGATCGACGC
>JBBRGO010000166.1:0-7593 GCA_038224055.1 Actinomycetales bacterium | reverse complement strand
GCCGAGGTCGCCCCGGGCCCGGTCGGCCAGCGTCACGACGGTGACGTCGCGACCGGCGCCCCGCAGCACGTCGGCGAGCGGCTCCACGGAGGCCCGGGACCCCCCGTAGCCGGGGACGAGCAGGACGGGCCCCGGAGTGGACCGGTCCACCGGCGGTCCACCGGACCGCCCCCGGAGCAGGACAGCGACGGCCACCGCGACGACGACGGCGACGAGGACGACGAGCAGCCCCGTCACGAGACGTCGACGGGCCGGGGCCAGGTGGGACAGCACACCCCATCATCGGGCACGGTCGACCGCAACCGCGGCCGTCGGGATCCTCGATCCGCCCTGGGTCCTCGAGTGCGTGGTCAGGCAACGACCCCGTCGAGGTAGAGCCACCGTCCCGCGCGTCGCACGAAGTGGCTCGTCTCGCGCAGCGTCCCACGCCGACCGTCCAGGACCCAGCGCGCGGCGAACGCGACGGTGCCCTCCTCGTCCGCGCTGCCACCTCCCCGGATGGCGAGCACCCGCAGGCCGAGCCACTCCGTGTCGTCGAGGTCGACGTCGTGCGGGCGGGTCCGGGGGTGCCAGGTGCGATAGAGATGACCCTCGTCGCCGACGACGAAGGCGCTGTAGCGCGAGCGCATCAGCTCCTCCGCGGTGGCGGCCTGACGTTCGCCGTCGTGCAGCGGACCGCAGCAACCGACATACGCCCTCCCGGTGCCGCACGGGCACCGGGCTGCCTCGCCCTCGGGCGTGCCCACCCGGCTCAGTCCTGGTGCTGCGCGTCGCGCGAGGGCCACGGGGCATCGCTGGGTCGCAGGGTGGCCCAGCCCCGCGCGTGCGCGAGGTGGGCCGCGAGGATCCCGGAGACCGCGGCGCCGTTGCTGACGCCACCCGCGAGCACCGCGTCGACTGCGTCGTCGAGAGGGACCCAGCGGGGCTGGAGCGACAGCTCCTCGGCCGTCCGCTCGTGGGCGTCGTGCTCGGGGACGTCTGCCAGGTCACGGGCGAGGAAGATGCGCATCGGCTCGGGGTACACCCCCGGCGAGGCGACGAGGTCGACGAGCAGGTCCCACCGCTGCGCCACGAGGTCGACCTCCTCCGCCAGCTCGCGGGCCGCCGCGTCACGAGGCGGCTCGCCATCGACGTCGAGCATGCCGGCGGGGAGCTCCCAGACGTGTCCGGCAGCCGCGTGACGGTACTGCCGGATGAGCAGCGCGTGCGTCACCCCGTCGAAGTCGTGCAGGGCCACGACGACGACCGCGCCCGGGTGACTGACGAACTCGCGGTCGACGACCCCGCCGTCTCCGAGGTCGACGCGGTCATGTCGGACGTCGAAGACCATCCCCGTGAAGACCGTTTCCGAAGCGAGCACCTCGTGCCGACCCCACGTCTCCGGCAGGTCGGTGACCCGGCCCCGCGGGGAGGTGAGGCTCACGTCGCGTCAGCCGAGGAGCCGGGCCTCCCGGCGGCCACCGGCACGGGCTCGCGCCCGTCCTCCGCAGACGCACCGGACAACGGGTGAGCGGCCTCGGCCTGCTCAGCGGCGTGCTGGCGCTCGACCTCGACGAGCCGGCCGCTGCGCTGCCGCTCGATCGCTGCACCGATGAGACCGGCGAACAGCGGGTGAGCGCGGTTGGGTCGGGACAGGAACTCGGGGTGCGCCTGGGTCGAGACGTAGTAGGGGTGGACCTCCCGCGGCAGCTCGACGAACTCCACGAGGGTGCCGTCGGGAGAGGTACCGGAGAAGACGAGCCCCGCCTCCTCCAGCTCGGCGCGGTAGGAGTTGTTGACCTCGTAACGGTGCCGGTGCCGCTCCCCCACCTCCGCCTCACCGTAGGTCTCGCGAACCACGCTGCCCTCCTTGAGGAGGGCGGGGTAGCGGCCGAGACGCATGGTCCCGCCGAGGTCACCGGCGCCGTCGACGAAGGCCTTCTGCTCCTCCATCGTGGCGATGACCGGGTGGGCGGTGTCGGGGTCGAACTCGGTCGAGCTCGCGTCGGCGTTCCCGGCCACGGAGCGGGCGTACTCGATGACCATGCACTGGAGCCCGAGGCAGATGCCGAGCGTCGGCACCTGCTTCTCGCGGGCCCAGGTCAGGGCCCCGAGCTTGCCCTCGATGCCCCGGATGCCGAAGCCACCCGGGACGAGGACGCCGTCGACGCCCCCGAGCGCCTTCTGGGCACCGGCGGGGGTCTGGCACTCGTCACTGGCGACCCAGCGGATGCGGACCCGCGCGTCGTGGTGGAACCCACCGGCCCGCATCGCCTCGGTGACGGACAGGTAGGCGTCGGGCAGGTCGATGTACTTGCCGACGAGCGCGATCTCGACGTCGTGCTCGGGGTCGTGGACCCGCTGGAGCAGCTGGTCCCACTCGGTCCAGTCGACGTCGCGGAAGCCGAGGCCGAGGCGCCGGATCACGTAGGCGTCGAGGCCCTCCCGGTGCAGCACCTTGGGGATGTCGTAGATGCTCGGGGCGTCGACGGCCGCGGCCACCGCGTCGACGTCGACGTCGCACATGAGCGAGATCTTGCGCTTGATCGCCTCCGGGATCTCCCGGTCGGCGCGGAGCACGAGCCCGTCCGGCTGGATGCCGACCTGGCGCAGGGCGGCGACGGAGTGCTGCGTGGGCTTGGTCTTGAGCTCGCCGCTCGGGGCGAGGTAGGGCACGAGCGAGACGTGCAGGAAGAAGCTGTTGTCCCGACCGATGAGGTGGCGCACCTGGCGCGCGGCCTCGAGGAAGGGCAGCGACTCGATGTCGCCGACGGTCCCGCCGATCTCGGTGATGATGACGTCGGGGGCGTCCTGTCCCCCCGAGGCGAGCGCCCGCATCCGGGCGACGATCTCGTTGGTGATGTGCGGGATGACCTGGACCGTGTCGCCGAGGTACTCCCCGCGGCGCTCCCGGGCGATGACCGTGTTGTAGACCTGCCCCGTCGTCACGTTGGCGCTGCCGACGAGGTTGACGTCGAGGAAGCGCTCGTAGTGACCGATGTCGAGGTCGGTCTCCGCACCGTCGTCGGTCACGAAGACCTCGCCGTGCTGGAACGGGTTCATCGTCCCGGGATCGACGTTCAGATAGGGGTCGAGCTTCTGCATCGTGACCCGCAGGCCTCGCGATCTCAGAAGTCGTCCGAGGCTGGATGCCGTGAGGCCCTTGCCGAGAGAGGAGGCGACGCCCCCGGTGACAAAGATGTGTTTCGTCGTTTCCACCACGGGCTTGCAGTCTACGTCACTTCTCGAGGGCCGCGACGTAGCGGTCCACCCACCGGCGCGCCTCCGCCTCCGGGGAGGCCCAGCCCCGAGCACGCTCGCGCCCGGCGGACGAGAGTCGTTGCCACTCCTGCGAGTCGGTGAGGAGTCCGTCGACGGCATCCGCGACCGCCGACGCGTCACCCACGGGCACGAGCCGTCCGGCGTCCCCGACGAGGTCCGGGAGGCCACCGGTGCGGGTCACGACGACGGGCAGACCCGCGGCCATCGCCTCCTGGACGACGAGGGCCCTCGCCTCCCAGCGACTGGTGAGCACGAACACGTCGGCGGCGCGGAGCCAGTCTCCCACGTCCTGCCGTGGACCGACCAGGTGCAGCGGTATGCCGTCCGCAGCCTGCTCCAGGTCGGAGCGGAGCCGCTCGTCCCCACCTCCGACGACGACCCACGTGGCGTCGGCACGCGAACGGTGGGCGGCCGCGACGAGCGTCGTGAGGTCCTTCTGGGCGGCGATTCGCGAGACGGTGAGCACGAGGGGGCCGACGGTCCCGGTGACTCCGACGTCCCTGAGGAGGTCGCGCTCCAGCCGCCGCCGCTGGGTGGGGGTCGGGACGTCGTCGGCGAGCAGGCCCGCCACCCGGGGGGACGCGACGGCCGCGAGCTCGGCCCGCCGCGCTCCGAGCGTGGTGGCGAGGTCGACGAGGTCGTCGCTGGCCCCCGTGACCACGTCGGCCCGGTGCAGGGCCCACCCCACGAGTCGGGACGCGGGACCGCTGCGCAGCCGCGGCGGCAGGTCGTTGTGGAGCGAGACGACGAGGCGCGGTCGGGGTCGGGCCCGGGCCACCGCGACGGCGGCCACGACGGCCGCCTGGTGCCCCTGGGCGTGGACGACGTCGACGGTGGCAGCGAGCCGCATCACCCGGTGCCAGTCCAGCGGACCGCGCACGACGCCCGCGCCCAGGTGGACGGGCCAGACCAGCTGGGCGTCGGCCCAGCCGAAGGCCGCGGCAGTCGAGGCGGTCGTGACGACGAGCACCTCGTGCCCGGCGGCGAGCAGGTCGCGCCGCAGTCCGTCGACGTGGGCGCCGATGCCTCCTGCGGCCCGGCCCACCACGAGCAGGACCCTCACCGTCGGTCACCGCCGGTGACGACCTGCGGGCGGGCGCCCCGGAGCCGGGCGAGCACCGACCGGTCACCGGCGACGGTGATCCCACCGAGGACGACGACCGCGCCGAGCCCGACGACGAGGCACTGCACGGCCGCGGCGCCCACACCGGACGGCACCCAGTGCCCCCCGGTCCACCATCCGGCCGCGGTAGCGACCGCCCCACCGAGCAGCACGGCGGCGACGGGTCGCACGGGCACGGCGAGGGCGTCGCGGCCCCAGGCCCGGGCGACCAGCACGCCGAGGCCCAGCGCGCCGGCGACGAGTCCCGTGCTGCTGCCGATGGCGAGGGCCGCCAGCGTGTTGCCCGGGTCGAGCGGACCGGTGTGCGCAGCGAGCGGGACGACGGTCGTGGCCAGCCACCCGCCCGCGATGACGGCGCCGGCCGCCCGCGCGCTCCCCCGGACGTAGGACGCCCGCGACAGCAGTCCGATGACGGACAGGGCGAGGATGCCCGGCGCCGAGAGCACGAGCGCACCCGGGACGGAGGCGAGGGCGGCACCGCCGGCCGCGTCGTCGCGGCCCGCGTCGAGCAGCACGAAGAACGAGCCGACCGGACGCGCGACCGCGCCGATGAGCCCGACCGCGACGGTGCCGGCGAGGAGGGTGGCCAGCCAGGTCCTGCGCAAGGTGTCGACGGCGGCCCGCGATCGGCCGGGCGACTCCTCCTCCGCCGCGGCGCTGCGGGCGAGCGTCGGGAACGCGGCGGTCGCCAGTGGCACGGCGAGGACGGCATACGGCAGGAGGGCGACGGCCTGGACGTAGGTCCAGACGTTGAGGGTGCCCGGGCCCCCCCGGCCATTGGCGATGCCGATGACGACGAGCGTGGCCAGCTGCTGACCGGCGACGGCGAGCAGGCCCGCCACGGCGAGGCGCCGCACGCGCGCCCCGACCTCCTCGTGGAAGGTGAGGGTGGGTCGGAGCCGGACCCCCGCACGCACGAGGGGCAGCAGCAGCGGCAGGCTGAGGGCCACGACGCCGAGCGTGGTGCCGAGGGCGAGCACCGTCGTGGCGGCGGCAGGAACCGCGGTGGGCGCCGCGGCGGGGTCGGTCACGACCGCCCCGTAAGCGAGGTAGGTGGCGATGACGACGAGGCTCGAGAGCAACGGCGCGAGGGCTGCCCCGACGAACCGGCGGTGGGACTGCAGCACTCCCCCGAGCACGATCCCGACCCCGTAGAGCGGGATCTGCACCGCAAAGATGCGCAGCAGCCCGGCCCCGAGGTCGACCGCCCCGGCGCAGCCGTCCACGCCGCCGAGGAGCAGCTCCGCGATCGGGCGCGCGACGACCGCCACGAGGACCCCGACCGGCAGCAGCACGACGAGTGCCCAGGTGAGCAGGGCCGACGCCGTGCGGTCCGCCTCGTCGCGGTCCCCGCGGGCCAGCGCAGCCGAGACGATGGGGACGGCGACCGCGGCGAGCACGCCGCCGGCGGCGATCTCGTAGAGCACGTTCGGCACGGCGTTGACCGACTGGTAGACGCTGCCGACACAGGTGGCCCCGACGGAGTGCGAGAACGCGAACCACCGGCCGAAGCCGACGACGCGTGCGACGAGGGTGATGACGGCGATCGAACCTGCCGCGGCGGCGATGGTCCGCCCGGGCGACACGGAGGGCGACCGGGGCGGCGGAGCGCTCACGAGGCCCCCCGACCCCACTCGTCGAGCCGGCGCAGGATCGGGTGCTGCGCGATGAACGCGGTGAAGCTCACCCGCTCCGACGCGAGCGTGAGCGCAGTCAGCCCCACGAGCGCCGCTGCGCGGCCGGCGGGTCCGAGCCGGGCAACGAGGGCCGTCCCGAGCACCGCGCCCGCGGCGTTGGCCCCCGTGTCGCCCAACATCGTCCTGGCACCGAGGTCTCCCGGCAGCGTCCCGAGGGAGGCACCGAGTGCGGCCGGTGCGGCCACGGTGGCCGCGCCCGATGCCGCGCCCGATGCCGCGCCCGATGCCGCACCCGAGATCGCGACGAGCACGGACGCGACGGCGGTGGCCACCTTGAGGGCTCGGCCGGGCCGCAGGTCGAAGAGGTTGACCGCGTTCGCCGACCCGGCGATGACCGCACCACCGAGCAGGGTGGAGAGGGCCGAGGTGACTCCCCGGCGAGGTCGGCGCCCACGACCGGCGGGGTGGGGCGCTGCCCGCTGCCGGTCCACGAGTGCCGCTCCGAGCACGCCCGTGGCGGCGAGGCCGACGATCTTGACCGACCCGGTCGTCACCTGTCCCCGGGCCAGGGCGCCGAGATGGCCGCGCAGGCCCTTGCTGCTCGCGTCACCACCGAGGTCGTCCAGGGCTCCGAGCGCTCCCGCTGCGAGGGCGACGACGACGGGCGCGAGTCGGCCCGACCCGGCACTCCCGCCCGGGGGACGGGGGGACACGAGGGCGCCCGCAACGGCGCCGGCGACCCAGGCCGGACCCTCGAGGAGCGTCACCGGCTCCCCCGCGTGGTTGGTGCGGGCCCATGGCTGCCGCACCCGCTGCGGCAGCCGCGGCACGACGGCGACCGTCCCGATCGAGACGAGGGCGCTCGCCCCCGCGGCGAGCACGGCGCGCCCGAACGCCCGCGGCGGGTGGTGCCGGGGACGTGCCGTCACGGAGCCACCCGTGGCACCGCGGCCGTGGCGCCGTCGGAGATCCCGTAGTGCCCGATGTCGCCGGTGAGCTGCGCCTCGAGCGCGAGCACGACGCGGGCCGGGCCGCTGCCGCCCAGGGCGTGGTCGACGGTACTGATGAGGGTGGCGGTCGTGCGGTCCGCGCGGATGGCCGAGACGCCGTCACTCGTCATCGGCTGTCCGGCCGCCACGACCGGCTCGACTCCCGCGACGACCGTGGCGGCGGAGTGATCGAGCAGCGCGGTCGCGAGGGCGCGCACCTCGCTGGAGCGAGCCGCGACCGCTGCCTCCTCCCCGGAGTAGTGCCCCGAGACGACGACGGCGAGGTCCGCCGGGTCGATCTGCGGCTCCGTGCTGTCGAGCAGCCCGGCGTCCGACAGCACCGCGAGGGCGGCCGTCCGGGACGGCGTCGGACCGGCGGAGTCCCGGCTCACCACGATCCCGGCCAGCACCTCCTCGAGGAGCGCGTCGCCCCGCGCGGTGCTGGTGAGCCTGAGGGCGGCGGCCGCCGCGGTCGCCGCGGCACCGCGCGCGGCGGCCTTGGCCGGGTCGGCCCAGTCGGCGCCGAGGGTGACGGTCGCCGTGACCGTGGCGCCGCTCGCGGCGAGCGTCGTCTGCAGCTGCT
>JBBRGO010000165.1:0-7595 GCA_038224055.1 Actinomycetales bacterium | reverse complement strand
AGCTTCTCGCCGCCGAGCTCGAGACCGAGCGAGCCGAAGGCCGTGTTGCACGAGATCTCGAGGGCGTGGATGAGGGTCGTCTCGTTGTTGGGGCCGCAGGCCTGGCCGTTCTCGTTGGGCAGTCCGACCGAGGTGAGGGGCAGATCGAGCACGGGCGGACCGGGGACGACCGAGTCCGGGCCGGTGACGATGCCGTCCTCCAGGGCGGCGGCCGCCGTGACGACCTTGAACGTCGAGCCCGGGGGGTAGAGCGCGTTGACCGAGCGGTTGAGGAAGGCCTTCTCGGGGTCGGTGGACAGGGTCGCCCACGCCTTGTTGGCGGACGCGATGTCGTGGCTGGAGATGGGGTTGGGGTCGTACTGCGGGTGGCTCACCATCGCGAGGATCGCCCCGGTCCGGGGGTCGAGGGCCACGACCGCGCCCTTGCTGTTGCCCAGCGCCCGGTCGGCGGCCTGCTGCGCCTTGGGGTTGATCGTCAGCTCGAGGGTCGCGCCGGCCGAACGGCGACCCGTCACGAGGTCGGTGACCCGGCGCACGAAGAGGGAGTCCGAGCTGCCCGAGAGCAGGTCGTCGGCCGCGTGCTCGAGGCCGTAGGGACTGCCCACGGAGTAGGAGTAGAACCCGGTCAGCTGCGAGTACAGCTCGTTCTGGGGGTAGGTGCGTAGCCACTGGTACTGGTCGTCGACGGAGACCGACTTCGCGACCGGCTGGCCGGCGACGAGGATCGCGCCCCGCTCCCGCCCGTAGTTGTCGAGCAGGGTGCGCTTGTTGGCCGTCATCTGGCCCAGGGTCTTGCTCTGCGCGAACTGGATCAGGCTCGAGGCGACGAGCAGGGCGGTGAAGAGGGCGGCGATGACGACGGAGAGCCGGCGGATCGGGGTGTTCATCGCACCCTCACCACCTGGGTGACGTCGGCCGGCGCCGCCGCGACGTCGCCGGTGCCCCCGACGGGCACCTCGGGGAGCGGGCGGCGGGCCTGGTCGGAGATGCGCAGGAGCAGCGCCATGATCACCCAGTTGGCGAGCAGCGCCGAGCCACCGAGCGACATGAACGGCGTCGTCAGGCCGGTGAGCGGGATCACCCGGGTCACGCCGCCGATGACGATGAACAGCTGGAAGGCCACCGAGAAGGTCAGACCGATCGCGAGCAGCTTGCCGAAGCCGTCCCGGACGCCCAGCGCGGTGCGGATGCCGCGCTCGCAGAAGAGCAGGTAGAGCAGCAGGATCGCGACGGCGCCGAAGAGGCCGAGCTCCTCGGCGAGGCTCGGGAAGATGAAGTCGCTCTCCGCGAACGAGGTCAGCCACGGTCGGCCGGCGCCGAGCCCGGTGCCCGTGAGGCCACCGGCCGCCATCCCCCAGAGGCCGTTGGCGAGCTGGTTGGACTGCTCGAGGCTGCTGGCCGAGAAGGGGTCGATCCACAGGCTCACCCGGCGCTGGAAGTGCGCGAAGGTCGACAGGGCGAAGACGACCGCGAGACCGAAGAGGAGCAGACCGATCGCGATCCAGGAGACCCGCTCGGTGGCGACGTAGAGCATCGCGACGAAGAGCCCGAAGAACAGGAGCGCGGACCCGAGGTCCTTCTCGAAGACGAGGATGAGCACGGCGAGCACCCACGCGAGCAGGATCGGACCGAGGTCACGCCCGCGCGGGAAGGTGAAGCCGAGCACCTTCCTCCCCGCGAGCGAGAGCACGTCTCGGGTCTGGACGAGGTAGCCCGCGAAGAAGACGGCGAGGGCGATCTTCGCGAGCTCACCGGGCTGGAAGCTGAGCGGACCGACCCGGATCCAGATCTGCGAGCCGTTGACCGTCGTGCCGAGGCCCGGGACGAGCGGCAGGAGCAGCAGCACGAAGCCGGCCGCCATCGAGACGTAGGTGAATCGGCGCAGCAGCCGGTGGTCACGCAGCAGGATGATCACCGCTGCGGCGAGGGCTACGGCGATCGCCGTCCAGACGAGCTGGCGCACGGCGTCGCCGTCGGACCCGGTGCGGTTGCGGGCGAGGTCGAGCCGGTGGATCATCACGAGCCCGAGGCCGTTGAGCGCGACGGTGATGGGCAGCAGCACGGGGTCGGCGTATGCCGCTCGCCACCGCAGCACGAGATGCATCGCGAGCGCGAGGCCGGCGAACCCGCCCGCGACCGGGAGGATCTTCGGCGGCACCGTGCCGGTGCGGTTGAGATCGACGGTGACCCAGGCGAGCACGACGATGCCGAGGGCGAGCACGAGCAGGAGCAGCTCGATGCCCCGGCGGGTGCGGGGGACGAGGGTCTCGACGGTCGTCGTCATGGCGCCACCGCACGTGGGGGCGGGGTCGAGGGAAAGACCGGGAAGGTGGGGGTCGGCAGGAACGGCGTGGGTAGGCCGAAACCCTGGCCCGTCGGCGACACCGACGGCGAGGGGAGGCCCGTCATGCCGCTCGTGCCGCTCGTGGCGGGCGTCGACGGCGTCGGCGTCAGCGTGGGGATGCTCGACGGGGCGACGACGGGGTTGGAGCCGCACGCGGTCCCGGTCGCGGCGAGCACGCGACACCGGACCGCCTCGACCCGCAGGAGGTCGACCTTGTTGCGGGCGTCGTCAGCACCCCGCACGACGATGGTCTGGGTGACCGTGCTGGCGAGGTCACCGGGCAGCTCCGCGAGCAGGACGTCGGACCGGGACTCGACCTGCGAGAGCCGGAGCGGGCCGAGGTCCTGGGAGACGCCTCGGAAGATCGTCACGTAGCCGTCGTCCGCGGCGATGAAGTACTGCTTCTGGGACCACGCCCAGGCGGCGTACCCGCCCGCCCCGAGCACGATCGCGACGACCACCGCGAAGGTCGTGCGGCGCACCAGCCTCGAGCGGCGGGAGCGGGGCGCGTCCTCCGCGAGCTCGAGGTGGTCCTCCCGGCTCGTCCCGGCGGCGTTGGCCTCCCGGGAGAGGGCGGCGGCCTTCGCGGCCGGGCTCGTCGGGATGGCCCGGGTCTTGGCGCGCAGCCGCTTGCCGGCCGCGCCGACGACCTGCGGGACCGTCGCCGGGAGGTCGGCGGCGGCGGCGTCGACGATCTCGGCGACGATGACGGTGACGTTGTCGCGGGTGCTCGCCTTGAGGGCGACCTCGATGCACCGGTCTGCGGCCTCCTCCGGGCCGCGCGCCCCGCGCAGGATCTCCTCGATGACGTCGGCCCCGACGAAGTCCGAGAGCCCGTCGGAACAGAGCAGGAAGCGGTCGCCGACCTTCGCCTCGCGCAGCGAGGTGTCCGGCTCGTCGTCGTCCTGGCCCGTCATGACGCGGGTGACGACCGAGCGCTGCGGGTGGTGGACCGCCTCCTCCCGGGAGATGCGACCCTCGTCGACGAGCTGCTGGACGAAGGAGTGGTCCTTGGTGATCTGGGTGAAGGCGTCGCCCCGCAGCATGAAGGCGCGGGAGTCGCCGATGTGCGCCATCGCGACCTTGTTGCCGGTCCGAAGCAGCACGATCGTCGTCGAGCCCATGCCGGCGAGCTCGGCGTTCTCGTCCATCGCCTCCCTCAGCCGGGTGTTCGCTCGGTGCAGCGCCCGCTCGAGCACGGGGATCGCCTGGTCGGCGCCGACGGCCTCACCGTCGAGCGGCGCGAGCTCCCCGACGATCATCGAGCTCGCGACGTCGCCCGCGGCGTGGCCGCCCATCCCGTCCGCGAGCACGAGGAGGTTGGGTCCGGCATACCCGGAGTCCTCGTTGCGAGCCTTCGGGCCCAGCCCGAGGTCGGAGCGCGCCGCGTAGCGCAGGGCGATCGTCATCGGTCAGCCCCGCAGCTCGAGCACGGTCTTGCCGATGCGCAGGCTGGTCCCGACCGCGACGGGGCGGGCGGCGATGAGGCGCTCGCCGCCCATGTAGGTGCCGTTCGTCGAGCCGAGGTCCTCCACGAGCCAGCCGTCCGAGCCCGGATAGATCCGACAGTGGCGGCCGGAGGCGTAGTCGTCGTCGAGCACGAGGGCGCACTCGGGGTTGCGACCGACGAGGATGCCGTTGCCGCGCAGCGGCAGGGCGGTCCCGGTGAGCGGACCCTCGGTGACGACGAGGGTCGTCGGGATCCTGCTGGCCCGCCCCCGGCCGAAGCGGCGGCCCGCGCCGTCACCGGCGGGAGGGGGTGTGGGGGCAGCAGCGGGAGCAGGGGTCGCCCCCCGCCCGCCGGTCTGCAGCTTCTCCTGCTTCCTGGCCTCCCGGCGCTGGGTCCGGCGCGAGACGGACGTGCCGTAGATGTCCGTCCGCAGCACCCCGACGACGCTGAAGACGAAGATCCACAGGAGGGCGAGCAGCCCCAGCCGCAGCAGGGTGAGGGTGAGCTCACTCATGGGTCACCGGCGACCGGCGCGGAAGGTCGCCGACGTGCGTCCGATCGTGACGCGGTCGCCGTCCTCGAGGCGCTGGCTCGAGATCCGGTCGCCGTTGACGAAGGTGCCGTTCGTCGAGCCGAGGTCGCGGATCGAGGTGACGAGGTGCGGGCCGTCGTTCGTGACCCGGATCTCGCTGTGACGACGAGAGACACCCGGGTCGTCGACGACGATGTCGGCGATCTCGTCGCGACCGAGGGTCGTGATGCTGCCCACGAGGGGGTAGCGGTCACCGGAGATGTCCAGCCACGGCCGGGCCGAAGGGTTGGTGCGTGCGGGCCGGGTCACCGGGCGCGCCGGCTCCGCGTCGACCGCGGTCCCCGTCGCGGCGTGCTGACGCGGGACGTGGGGGTGGGACTCCGAACCCTGGCCGTTGCCGGCGCGCTTGGCGATGGCGGGACGGACCCGGAAGACACCGGTCTCGAGGCCCTCGCCCTCGACGAGCGACACCTCGAGCGGCCCCCCGGGCTGGTAGCCCTGGGAGTCGGCGTGCTCCTGTGCGGCCGCGACGAGGTCGTCGGAGAGGTCGTCCTCGTAGTCGCCCAGCCGCTCGAAGTCCGTCTCGCTCAGCTCGATCGTGTAGACGTTGGGCACCATCGCCCGCCCGTGGCCGAGCAGGGCTGCGCGGTCGTCCATGGCGCGGCGGATCGCCGAGGCGATCTCGACGGGCTGGACCTCCGACTTGAATGCCTTGGCAAAGGCACCGTGGACAGCCTTGGCGAGCCCGTGCTCGACGCGGTTGATGATTCCCACGCATGTCTCCTTTGCTGCTGAGGCGTTTCATCGTAACGGTCCGGCCCGGGGCTCCGGCCCACCGACAGTCCGGGTCCGATCCGACCCGACCGTGCAACGGTTCCCCGTGTTTGTCGCCGCAGTGAAGCGTGGGACCATCGCTCAGGGCTCCGGACGGGCGCCCGCGCACGGGGACCAGGCCAGCAAGGAGCCCTCGATGAAGCACGACGAGACCGACCGGTCGGCGCCGACCGGGATCCCCGGCTACGCCTCGAACCGCTCGATCCCCGGCGGGTTCACCCTGCCCCTGCCGACGTCGGTCACCGATCGCATCGTGCCGCCACTCGACGAACCCACCGATGATGCGGGGGACGCCGAGGAAACGGCCGACAGGGGCGATGCGGGAGACGGTGGGACCGACCCGTGGAGCGCGGCGTGGGACGACACGTCGTGGCAGCCGCAAGGTCCTGACCCCGTCGGTGACCCCTCCCCCACCCCGGATCCCGTCTCGCCGACCGACATCGCGACCGACATCGCGACCGACGACGCGACCGACGACGCGACCGACACCGCGACCGACACCGCGGCAGCCGCGACGACGACGGCCGCCGGGCTCACGGCATACGACACGAGCCGGGTCGGCGCCGGGGACCGCCCCAGCGCCGACGACCTCATGTCGGTCCGCTCCAAGGGGGAGCGACGCCGGACGACGGCGAGCTCGGGGCTGCGCAAGGTGCTGGGTCTCGGGCCCGGAGCGAAGGAGATCGCCGAGCGCGACCGCGTCGACCGGATCGCCCGCCCCGTCACCGGGCGCAAGACGATCATGGTCATCAACACCAAGGGTGGCGGCGGCAAGACGCTCGTCACGCTCATGCTGGCCAGCTACCTCGGCCGCTACCGCTCCGGGTCGGTCCTCGCGTGGGACAACAACGAGACCGAGGGCACGCTCGGGATGCGGGCGCCGTCGCAGAACCACCACCGGACCGTCGTCGACCTGCTCGGCGCCCTCCCTCGCATCGCGGACGACCCCACGGCCGGCACCTCCGAGCTCGAGCACTGGGTGCGTGAGCAGCGCGGTCTCGGCTTCGACGTGCTCGCCTCCGCGGACGACGACGAGGCGATGCGGATCATCGGCAAGCAGGAGGTGGAGGACCTGCACACGCAGCTGTCCCGCTTCTACCGGATGATCGTCATCGACACGGGCAACAACCGGCTCTCCCCGAACTGGCTGGCCGCGGCGGAGAAGGCGGACCTGCTCGTCTTCGCCACCTCGCTCAAGGACGACACCTCGGTCGTCGCTGCGAAGAACCTCGACGCCCTCGTCGCGATGGGCCGCTCCGACCTCGTCAAGAACGCGGTCTGCGTCATCTCGCACAACTCGGTCAAGGGCAACGACGTGGGCGCCGGCGTGCACACCCGCGAGCACTTCGAGCAGTGGGTCCGCACCGTCGTCGACATCCCCTACGACCCGATGCTCTCCCCGGGCCTGCACCTCGACCCGCTCAAGATCGCCCGGCGCACCCACGAGGCGTGCCTCGAGATGGCCGCGTCGGTCGTCGACGGCCTCTGAGCGCAGTGACATGACCCGTGTCGCGCTGACCGGCGCGTCCGGCCGCATCGGGTCCGCCCTGCGCCCGCGCCTGCGCGCCGCCGGTCACGAGCTCGTCCTCTGCGACCTCGTGCCGCTGCCCGACGAGGCGCCTGCGACGGACGGCGAGCGGGTGGTCGTCGCGGACCTCGCGGACGTGGGCTCCCACGTCGCCGCCTTCGCCGGAGCCGACCTCGTCGTCCACCTCGGCGGCTACCCGGACGAGCGCTCCTGGGCCGAGATCCTCACCGTCAACATCGACGGCACCCGGTCGGTGTGCGAGGCGGCCCGGCTGGCCGGGGTGGGGCGGCTGCTGCTCGCGAGCTCGGTGCACGCGGCGGGCTACGTGCCCGTCGATGCCGCCGGCAGGGGTATGCCGCTGCCGGACCCCGACACCTACTACGGCGTGAGCAAGGCCGCTGCCGAGGCGCTCGGCGCCCTCTACGCCGGCCGTTTCGCGATGACCGTCGTCAGCGCCCGGATCATGACCTTCGCCGAGGCACCCTTCGGGCCGCGGTCGCTCCAGTCGTGGCTCTCACCCGCCGACATGACCCGTCTGGTCCTCGCCGTGCTCACGACGGAGGCCCGGGGGCACCACGTCGTCTGGGGCGTCTCGGCCAACACCCGGCGCCAGGTCGACCTCGCGCCGGGCCGGGCCATCGGCTACGAGCCGCTCGACGACGCCGAGGCCTTCGCCGACGAGGTGGCGGGCGAGGAGGGCGGCGCCGCGCCGGGGTTGCTCGGCGGACCGTTCGCGCTGCCGGGCTACGCGTTGGGCGAGCGTCATGGCCGGTCGTCGTCGGCGTAGCGACGGTAGGCGCCGGTGGCCGCTGCGAGGTAGCGCCGGATGGCGTCGCGCTCGGCGGTCGTGAACCCCGTCGTGATGGCGTCGAGGCCGTCGAGCAGCTCGCGCAGGTGGCGACGGACC
>JBBRGO010000164.1:0-7615 GCA_038224055.1 Actinomycetales bacterium | reverse complement strand
GTCGACGCTCGGCGGAGTCGGCCGGATCGGCTACTTCCTCGGACCCTTCATCGGGTCCTTCGCCATCGTCCGGTGGGGCACCGGGTCGGCGTATGCCGTCGGGGCCGTCGCGAGCCTCGCGGCCTTCGTGCTCGTCTGGTTCGCGCCGGACATCACGGCGGGGACCGCGCCGGCCGCGCCGGCATCGCCGGGTGGGCAGAAGACCCGCCAGCTCTCGGTCGCCTCCGTCCTGCTGCGCCATCGGCACGTGCTGCTCACCCTCGGGGCGGGGGCCCTCTTCGTCGCGGGGGCGCGGTCGATCCGGGAGGCCCTCGTCCCGCTGTGGGCCGAGTCCGTCGGCCTCTCGCCCGCTCAGACCGCGCTCGTGTTCGGCGTCGCCGGTGCCGTCGACATGCTCCTGTTCTACCCGTCCGGCTGGTTGATGGACCGTTTCGGGCGGGTAGCGGCAGCGGTGCCGAGCATGCTCGTGCTCGGCGTGGGGATAGCGCTGCTGCCCCTCGCGACGACACCGGTGGCCGTGACCGCCGTCGCCACCGTGCTCGGCGTGGGCAACGGGCTCGGCGCGGGCCTGATCATGACGCTGGGCGCGGACGCCTCCCCGGTGGAGGGACGAGCCCAGTTCCTCGGGGGCTGGCGGCTCTGCGCCGACACGGGAAGAGCCGTGGGCCCGTTGACGTTGTCCGCCCTGACCGCCGTGATGACGCTCGGGGCGGCAGCAGTCGTGCTGGGCGCGGCAGCCGTGGCCGGCGCCTGGTGGCTCCGCCTCTGGGTGCCACGCCACGACCCGACCCGGCGGCGTGTGGACCCCGGTCCGCCGTGACCTCACACGGCCGGCCGGCGGATGACTTTCTGAGAAGGTAGGACCGTGACGGACCTGATCGACACCACCGAGATGTACCTGCGCACGATCTTCGAGCTCGAGGAGGAGGGGATCGTCCCCCTCCGTGCGCGCATCGCCGAGCGGCTCGGGCACTCGGGCCCGACGGTGTCCCAGACAGTGGCCCGGATGGAGCGCGACGGTCTCGTCGCGGTGTCCGGGGACCGGCACCTCGAGCTGTCCGACCACGGCCGGCTCCTCGCGACCCGGGTGATGCGCAAGCACCGGCTCGCCGAGCGGCTCCTCGTCGACGTGATCGGTCTCGAGTGGGAGTACGCCCACGACGAGGCCTGCCGTTGGGAGCACGTGATGTCCGAGCAGGTCGAGCGCAAGATCCTCGGCCTCATCGGCGATGCGCTGGAGTCTCCCTACGGCAACCCGATCCCCGGCCTCGCCGAGCTCGGGGTCGAGCACGAGGCCGACTTCCTCTCCGGACTGACGACCCTGACCGCCGCCGTGGGAGACCGCCCGGTCATCGTCACGATTCGACGCATCGGCGAGCCGGTCCAGGTCGAGCCGGAGGGCCTGGCCCTGCTGACGAGTGCCGGGGTGGTGCCCGGAGCCCGCGTCGAGGTCGTCCGTGACGCCGGTCGCGTCCTCGCGGTCCGGTCCGGCGACCCTGCGGCATCAGGGGTTTCGCTTCCCGATGATGTCGCAGCCCACGTCTTCTGCCAGGTTGACTGACCGACGCCCTCGATCACTGTCCGAGACCCGCGTTCGTCCGACCGTGACCGCAACGTGACATTTGGCGAACCGTTCCGTTATGTTGGGCGAACTCGCTCACCGTCGGGCGGGTCTCCGGGTCGGACCGCCTAGTCCTGCCACCGAGCCGGGGCTCAGTTCGAACCGCATGGCAGGAGCGGGGGAACCACCTTTCCGCGGACGTCTCCGGACGTCCTTGGGGTGAAGCCTCCGAGGACCGAAAGGTCCGAGCGAAGGCCGGGCAAGAACCTCCAGCCCGAACCCGACAGCTCACCTCGTAGGCGTCGAGAGGTCAAATACGTGGCTCAGAACCTGCCCGGCCGCCACCGCGCCCCCGGTCGCTTCAACCCGCTCTCGGAGCTGACGCTCCTGGCCAAGGAGTCCGCGCAGCCCGCCGTCAAGGGGGCGGCGATCGTCGCGGCCTCCGGTGGCCTCGTCGCGACCTTCGCGTCCCCGGCCAGCGCCGCTCCCACGGTCGACGCCCACGTCGCCGCGGCCGTCGCGCCGGCTGCCAGCCCCGCCGTCGTCGGCTCGGGCACGGTCACCCTCAAGACGACCAACACGCTCTCGTCGATCGGTTTCGCCGCTCCGGCCAGGGCCAAGGCTGCCAAGCCCCTCGTCATCGAGGACCTCGTCGTCAAGGCGCAGCGCGCCAAGGCGAAGGCCGTGGCCAAGGCCAAGGCCGCCGCGAAGGTCAAGGCTGCCGCGGACAAGCGGGCCGCCGACCAGGCGGCCGCAGCCCGGCGCCAGGCCACCGCGCAGCAGGCCACGACCTCGCGGTCGACCACGACCGCGCGGTCGACCACGACCGCGCGGTCGACGACCCGCGCGACGACCCGCGCGACGACGAGCACCCGTGCCTCGCGCTCGACCAGCCGCACGGCGATCAGCACCCCGAAGCCCGCGCCGGTTCGCTCCGCGCCGGCACCCTCTGCCTCGGGTGTGGTGGGCATCGCCCAGTCGCTGACCGGCGTGCCCTACGTCTACGGTGGTACGTCGACGAACGGCTTCGACTGCTCGGGATTCACCTCCTACGTCTACCGCCAGGCCGGCATCTCCATCCCGCGCACGGCAAGCGCCCAGAAGCGCGCGGCCACGCCGGTCAGCAACCCGCGTCCGGGTGACCTCGTGTTCTTCGGCTACCCCGTCTACCACGTGGGCATCTATGTCAGCCCGGGTCGCATGCTCGACGCCCAGCGGCCCGGTACGACGATCGGCAACCACTCGATCTGGACGACCCCGTCCGGCTACGGTCGCGTCTGATCCCGCACCTCCACGAGCTCCGAGGAGCTCCCGACGAGGCCCCCACCCCGCTCCGGCGCGGTGGGGGCCTCGTCGTGTGTCGGCGACCTGGCCGGTGGGGTCCACCAGGGTCGCGAGAGCGCCCCCGGACCTGCGTGGGACACCTGCGTGGAACACTGAGTCGATGACCGACCAGCCTGCTGCCGAGTCCACCACCGTCATCGCGCTCGACCTGTGGAGTGACCTCGTCTGCCCGTGGTCGTGGTTGGCCAAGCGTCGCCTCGAGGCCGCCGTGGCCGCCTTCGAGCGGCCGACGCACGTGGTTCTGCGGCTCCGGGCCTACGAGCTCGACCCCGAGGTGCCGGTCGGGGGCGGGGTCCCCGCGTCCGAGCACCTCTCCCCGCGCCACGCCTCCGGAGAAGGGGGCGGGGGCGTGCTTACGGCCGGTGTCGCCGAGGTCGCCGCCACCGACGACCTCGTCTTCGACTGGGACCGCGCGGTCCGGGCCAACACCTTCGACGCGCACCGGCTCTGCGCGCTCGCGCGCGAGCTCGGTGGCCCAGCCCTCCAGTCGGCGGCCGTCGAGCGCTTCCACGCCGCGCACTTCGGCGAGGGGCTGGCCATCGACGACCACCGGGTGCTGCTGCGGGCGGCGGAGGAGTGCGGCCTCGACGAGCGCCGCGTGGCGGCCGTCCTCGCGGGTGACGACTACGCCGACGTCGTGCGGGCCGACGAGGAGGCCGCCCGGGCACTGGGGGTCACCTCGGTCCCCGTCGTGGTCGCCAACGGTGTGGCGGCCCTCGGTGGGGTTCGAACGACGGAGGACTACCTCGCGCTCCTGCGCGGGGTCGCGACCCACGCCTGAGGCTCCCGCCGACCGCCCGGACCAGCGGTCGACCGCGCCCACGGCCGCAGGTCGACGAGCACGCCGCACCAGGCGCAGCGGGCGTCGGCGGGCCGGGACGGCCACTCGACGAGGCTGGCCCGGGCCCGCGCGACCGTCCCGGGGGTGAAGACGTGCGGGCAGTCGCGCGGGTCGTCCGGGGGAACGACCGTCTCGAGCATGACGCGACCGTATGCCGCCGGGCCGACAGCAGCAGACCTCCAGCCGGTCAGACCGAGGTGCGGCTGGGGGATTCGGCCGGCGGTCGACCGTAGTCGACGGTCGCGAGGACGGGTCCGCCCGCAGCGGTGGCCAGCTGCTGGTCCGGTCGGGCGCCGAGCGCGCCGTTGACCGTCGAGAAGGCCATCCGGAGCGCGACGAACAGCGTGATCGCGAAGACCTCGCGGTCGGTGAATCCCGCGTCGCGGAGCGCCTGCACGTCACGGGCCGTCGCCCCGCCGGGGTCGGCCACGACCTGCCGTGCCCAGCGCACGAGCGCGAGCTCCGAGGGCTCGAGCAGGTGGGGCAGCTCCGAGTCGCGACGGTCGAGGACCGTCGCGGACACCTCCGGGGTGGTCTCCTCTGCCAGCCGGGCGCCCCAGGCGAGCGAGCAGTAGGCGTCGCCCCGAGTGGACGCGGTCGCGGTGACGAGCAGTCCACGCTGACGCAGGGTCAGCCCGCCGGCCTGCTCGGCGCGGGCCAGCAGGGCGAACAGCTCGGCGCTTGCCTCCGGCAGGTGCGCCCACAGGTGGGTCAGGTTCATCACGAAGCCGTCGTCCTGCACGTCGGCGGCATACAGCGCCTCGACCTCCGGGGAGGTCGGCGGAGGGACGAGGAAACCGGTGGGGCTTCCGTCTGCGCCGGGAAGCGGCGTCGCGGTGCTGGTCACGGGCGCGTCCTCACGTCGGTTCGTCCGCCGCCGTGGGCGGGACCACCACGATACGCCCGGACGAGGGAGCGGCAGCGGTGCTCCGGGGTGGGCGGTATGGCAGTTTGGAGTCATGACGACGCTCCCGACCCGCACCCTCCACGACGGCACGACGGTTCCGGCCATCGGCTTCGGCACCTACCCCCTCACGGGGGAGGACGGCATCCGCGCGATGGTGTCCGCGATCGAGGCCGGCAACCGGCTGCTCGACACGGCGGTCAACTACAAGAACGAGGCCGAGGTCGGAGAGGCGGTCCGGCGTTCCGGCCTGGACCGCGACGACCTCGTCATCCAGACGAAGATCCCGGGGCGCGACCACGCCTACGACAAGGCCGTCGCCTCGGTCGAGGGCTCGCTCGAGCGGCTGGGGCTGGACCACGTCGACGTCGGCCTGATCCACTGGCCGAACCCCAGCCAGCACCTCTACGTCGAGACCTACCGGGCGCTCGTCGAGTGCCAACGGCGGGGACTCGTCCGGTCGGTCGGCGTCAGCAACTTCACCGAGCAGCACCTCGCTGACGTCATCGACGCGACGGGCGTGGTGCCGGTGGTGAACCAGATCGAGCTGCACCCCCTCTTCCCGCAGGAGGGCATGCGCGCGGTCCACGACCGCCTCGGCGTCGTCACCGAGGCGTGGAGCCCTCTCGGCAAGCGCAATGCCCCCTTCGGCGCGGACCCGGTCGAGCAGGCGGCGGCAGGGCACGAGGTGACCCCGGGGCAGGTCATCCTCCGGTGGCACGTCCAGCTCGGGGTGCTACCGCTCCCGAAGTCGGCCGACCCGGACCGGCAGCGGGCCAACCTCGAGCTCTTCGACTTCGAGCTGACCGACGACGAGGTGACCGCGATCAGCGGCCTCGCGCAGGAGGACGGCCGGCTCTTCGGCGGCGACCCCGACACGCACGAGGAGATGTAGGCGGCGCCGCTCAGGCGTGGGTCTCGTGCTCGTGCCCGGAGTGGCCCGCTGACTCGAACTGGATCGTCGAGTGCTCGACGTTGAAGTCGCTGTCGAGGCAGTGCTGCAGCTCGTCGAGCATCGGCCCGAGGTGGCCGTCGTGGAAGCACGAGTCGTCGACGACGACGTGGGCGGTAAGCACGGGCAGCCCGGTGGCGACCTGGCTCGCGTGCAGGTCGTGGACGTCCCGCACGTGGGGCAGGGCCATCACCCGGTCCCGGACGACGTCGAGGTCGAGACCCTTCGGCGTGGACTCGAGCAGCACGTCGACGCTCTCGAGGAGCAGCCGGATGGTGCGCGGGACGATGAGCAGGCCGATGACCAGAGACGCGACGGCGTCGGCGCGCAGCCAACCCGTCGTGGCGACGGCGAGCGCGGCGAGCAGGACCGCCACGGAGCCGAGCGCGTCGTTGACGACCTCGAGGAACGCGGCCCGCATGTTGAGGTTCGCGCCGCGCGCGCCGGAGAGGATGAGCAGGCCGACGATGTTGCCGGCGAGGCCGACGACACCGAACACGACCATGATGCCGGGAGCAACCTCCGGCGGGTCGAAGAGGCGCTGCACCCCCTCGACGATGATGTAGACCCCGACCGCGAGCAGGACGGCGGCCTGAGTGGCGGCGCCGAGCACCTCCGCCCGGCGGTAGCCCCACGTGCGGGTGACGGTGGGTGGCCGCCGGGCCAGGCTCGCGGCGACGAGGCCGATCGTCAGGCCGACGACGTCGGTCAGCATGTGCCCCGCGTCGGCGAGCAGGGCGAGGCTCCCGGAGAGGACGGCGCCGACCACCTCGACGACGAGAACCGTGACGGTGATGCCGAGGACGGCCGCCAGCCGGCCGCGGTGGTCGGCGGGGTCCATCACGCTGTGGCTGTGTCCCTGACCCATCACCCCAGACTGCCACTGCCGAGTCGGTTGGCCACGACCAGCCGGCTGACTTCGTCAGACGCCGGTCGAGAGTTCGTCTGAGAAGGACAACCCGATCCGGGCTGGGCGACCTGGTGACACAGTGGAAGAAGGACCCGGCAAGCACGGTGGTCAGAGCGAATTCGACTCATTCTTCTGCACTTCCACGATGCCTGGAGCAGGCCCCGGACGACCTGCAGGCGACCTCAGCCGGAGCCGCGATGACGATGCAGCTGTCCGCCAACGGCTCGCCGGTTGGCTGGCTCGGTGAGAACGACGGCCAGTGGTGCATCGTCACCTCAGAGGACGCGGCGGTGGGCCTCGAGACCTACGTCTACGACAACGTGACGTACTACCGGAACGCCCGAGACTCCTCGCGTTACCTGTCCGTGAGCGACGGCTACAGCTACGTCAGCTTCTACAACTGGATCGGAGCCCGCGGCTGGACGCTCAAGGGCGACGTACTCACGTCCGAGTCCACCAAGGCGCAGCTCTCCTACTGGTCCAGCGACAACGGGTACGTCTACGCGAACTCCGGCAGTGGGTACACGCCGCTGACGGTGTCCTTCCACTGACCATGAAGGACAAGATCGACCACGTCGTCGTGGTCATGCTGGAGAACCGCTCGCTGGACAGCGTCCTCGGGAGGCTCTGTCCCGAGGAGGGGCCGCTCAACGTCGTGGGGGCCGATGCGGACCCGGTCTACCGGGGCCTCCAAACCGGTCGTCACGCCAACACCTACGACGGGCGCGAGATCCCCGCCACCCGCGGCACCGTCGGTGCGACGGGGAACTCGGGGGTGGGGGCCCAGCCGCTGCGCGGGGACCTCCCTCGGCAGGGTCAACAACACCTGGGATGCTGTCGAGCAGTTCGACGCCCCCACGATCTGGAACGCCCTTCCGCCCGAGACCACGTGGGGCATCTACTTCCACGACGTCTGGCAGGACGGCCAGTGCTATACGGCGTACACCTTCCCGCGTCTCAGAGATGTCCTCTCACGCGGCGAGGTCGCTCCGATCGACACCTTCTACACGAAGGCGCGTCGAGGTGAGCTGCCGGCCTTCACCTACCTCGAACCGAAGTGGGGCTACGGCCTCGGCAAGCCCGACGGTTCGGGTTTCTCCTGC
>JBBRGO010000163.1:0-7633 GCA_038224055.1 Actinomycetales bacterium | reverse complement strand
GACGCCCTCGCCCTCGCCATCTGTCACGTGTGGCGGGGCGGCACCCAGACCCGGCTGGCCGAGGCGGCTGCCGCCCACGGCGGCCGGCCGAGCACCATCCCGACGCGCGTCCCCCGAGCCGGCGCGGGCGCCGGCCTCGGCACCCCCCGGACAAGCGCCCGCCGCGCCGCCGCGACGAGGCGGCCCCCCTCCCCGCCGCCCGCGCCCGCTGCTGCCGTCCTGCCCTCGTCCCCGACCTCCCGTGGAGCCACCGACCGATGATCGCCTCGCTCGCCGGAACCGTCCTCAAGGCGGGCCTCGACTCCGTCGTCCTCGGCGTCGGGGGAGTCGGCATGCTCGTCCACACCACCCCGGGGACCGCCGCCGCGGTGCGGGTCGGCGCCCCGACCGAGCTCGCGACGACCCTCGTGGTCCGCGAGGACTCGCTGACGCTCTACGGCTTCGCCACCGATGACGAGAAGCTCGTCTTCGAGACCGTGCAGACGGTGTCCGGGGTCGGGCCCCGGCTCGCTCTCGCCGTGCTCGCCGTCCACTCGCCGTCCGCGGTCCGGGTCGCCCTGGGCTCGGGGGACATCGCCGCACTGATGAAGGTCCCAGGCATCGGCAAGAAGGGGGCCGAGCGCCTCGTCCTCGAGCTGCGTGACAAGCTCGGCGCCCTGCCCGGCGTGGTGGGGGAGACCGCCCCCGCACCCGCCGGTGGCGCAGAAGCCTGGCGAGACCAGGTGCGCGAGGCCCTCGTCGGACTGGGCTGGACCGTGCGGCAGGCCGACGAGGCCCTCGACAAGGTGGCCACCCGCGCCGACGAGGGTGCCAGCGTCTCCGCCCTCCTGCGAGCCGCCCTGCAGGAGCTCGGCCGATGAGCGACCCGGGACCCCGCGCCGGCCTCGACCCCGCCATCTGGGCCGACGGGTCCGCTGACGGCTCCTTCGACGCGACCGCACGCATCATCGACGCCGAGGTCGACCCCGACGAGCGCCAGGTCGAGGCGGCGCTCCGCCCGAAGCGGCTCGACGACTTCCCCGGGCAGGACCGCGTCCGGGAGCAGCTCGGACTCGTGCTCGAGGCCGCCCGTCGACGCGGCACCCCGCCCGACCACGTCCTGCTGTCCGGGCCGCCCGGACTGGGCAAGACGACCCTCGCGATGATCGTCGCGAGCGAGCTGGAGCAGCCGATCCGGATCACGTCGGGCCCGGCCATCCAGCACGCGGGCGACCTCGCCTCCGTCCTGTCCTCGCTCGCCGAGGGCGAGGTGCTCTTCCTCGACGAGATCCATCGCATGTCCCGGTCCGCCGAGGAGATGCTCTACCTCGCGATGGAGGACTTCCGCGTCGACGTCATCATCGGCAAGGGGCCGGGCGCGACAGCCATCCCGCTCGAGCTGCCGCCGTTCACCGTCGTCGGGGCGACGACACGAGCCGGGCTGCTGCCGGCGCCGCTGCGTGACCGGTTCGGGTTCACCGGCCACCTCGACTTCTACGAGGCCGCCGACCTCGTCACCATCCTGCGCCGGTCCACCGGCCTGCTCGGTCTGGAGGCCGACGACGACGGCATCCGTGAGATCGCGCTCCGGTCGAGGGGCACGCCGCGCATCGCCAACCGACTGCTCCGCAGGGTCCGCGACTGGTCCCAGGTCCACGGCGACCACCGGGTCACCCACGCGGCCGCGCGGCAGGCACTGCGCCTCTTCGACGTCGACGAGCGCGGCCTGGACCGCCTCGACCGGGCCGTGCTCGAGGCCCTGTGCCGCCGGTTCCGCGGCGGACCGGTGGGGCTGTCCACCCTCGCCGTGTCCGTGGGGGAGGAGCCCGACACCGTCGAGACCGTGGCCGAGCCCTTCCTCGTGCGCGAGGGCTTCATGGTGCGCACCCCGCGGGGCCGGGCCGCCTCCGGCCTCGCCTGGGCCCACCTCGGGCTCACGCCCCCACCGGACGTCCAGGGGGTCTGGTCGGCCACCCTGCCCATCGACGAGATGGGTGGCGGACGTTTCGGGAGCTGATCCGGTCCGCGTCATGCTGCGCCGGGCCACATCCCCGCGACGGGCCGGACCGGCTCCCCGATGCGGCGTGCTCGTTCTGACAAACTGAGGGTGCGGCCGTAGACTCCTGCGGGCACCCCCGCCGCTGCCGCGGCACTTTCTGGTGCCTCCGGACGTTCAGCCGGCATCCATGCACCCCTGTGGCGTCAACGGCTGCCCGGGACCGAAGAACGAAGGACTGAGTTTGTGATGGGAACGATCGGGAACCTCGCCCCCGCGGCGGACACGGCCAGCTCCGGGTACGGGGGTCTGCTGATCCTCGGGCTGCCGCTCCTGCTGCTGGGCTGGCTCTTCTTCACCAACAGCCGCCGCACGAAGCAGATGCGCGCCTTCAGCGGCTCGCTCTCCGTCGGCGACAAGGTCGTCACCTCCTCCGGCGTCTTCGGGACCGTCCGCCACCTCGACGAGACGAGTGCGTGGCTCGAGGTCAGTGACGGCGTCACGATCCGCTTCGACCGCCGCGCCGTCTCCATGAAGCAGGCCGACACCGCGGGTGTCACGGGCGACGCCGACGTGCGTCCCACCGAGCCCGGTCAGTGAGCCGGCCCGTGGCGAAGAGCTCCACCAAGAGGTCGGCCTCCCGTAGCCTCGTCGGGCTGCTCGTGCTCATCCTCGGCCTCGGTGCCCTCGCCGGCGGCATGGCCGTCTGGGGATCGGGCCAGCTGACCCCGCGTCTCGGCCTCGACCTCGAGGGCGGCACCGAGATGGTCCTCGAGCCGGTCCTCGTCGGCAACGAGCAGGTGAGCGAGGGACAGGTCACCCAGGCCGTCGACATCATCCGCCAGCGGATCGACGCCAACGGCGTGTCCGAGGCGGAGATCTCGACCCAGGGCGGTAAGAACATCGTCGTCTCGATCCCCGGCACCCCCTCACCGGAGCAGCTCGACGCGATCCGCAAGCCCTCCCAGCTGCGCTTCCGCGCCGTCTTCGTCCAGGACGTGAGCGCCCCGACCACGTCGGTCGACCCGTCCGGCACCCCCACGCCCTCGGGCACCGCCACGACGCCCGCCACCGGCACGCCCAACGCCACCTCGACCGCCACCTCGACCGCCACCTCGACCGGGACGACCCCGTCCGTGACCGCGACGACCCCGTCCGCTACCGCGAGCACCACCGCCGCCAACGGCGTCATCCCCGAGGCCTTCCGCGCAGCGACGACGGCGCCCACGACGACGGCCCCCGCCACCACCACGGCGACACCGGCTCCCAGTGCGACCACCGCCGCGACGCCCGCTCCGGCGGCGACCCCGACCGCACCCGCTGCCCAGGCCCCGACTCCTGCTGAGCAGGAAGCCGCCCTCACGGCCGAGGTATCCACCGGCCTCGTCGGCATCGGGTGGGAGAAGGCCAAGGCTGACGAGTCGGCCGCCAAGGTGGCCACGCAGTTCCTCGCCCTCGACTGCACCCAGCCCGGCGCCCTCGAGAAGGTCGTGGACGACCCGGCGCAGCCGATGGCGACGTGCTCCGACGACGGCTTCACGCGGTACGTCCTCGGGCCGGTCGAGATCGACGGCTCCGAGATCGCCGACGCCACGAGCGGCTTCCAGCCCGGCCCCAACGGCGCCCCGACCTCCATCGTCGAGGTCTCCCTCTCCTTCAAGGACGCGGGCAAGGCGAAGTTCGCGGAGGTGACCAAGCGCCTCTACGCCATGCAGGGCCAGACGCCCAAGGACCAGTTCGCGGTCGTCCTCGACAAGCAGGTCATCACCGCGCCACGGGCCCAGGCCGTCATCACCGACGGCCGGGCCTCGATCACCGGCTCCTTCACCATCGACTCGGCCAAGGCGCTCGCACAACAGCTGAAGTTCGGCGCCCTACCGATCTCCTTCGCCCTCCAGACGCAGGACGACATCACGCCGCAGCTCGGAGACGAGCAGCTGCGCCTCGGCCTGCTCGCGGGAGCCATCGGCCTGCTCCTCGTCGTCATCTACTCGCTCTTCCAGTACCGCGCGCTCGGCCTCGTCACCGTGGCCTCCCTCGTCGTCGCCGGCACGATGACCTACCTCACGGTGACGGTCCTCGGCACCGCGATCGGCTTCCGTCTGACGCTCGCCGGCGTCACCGGCCTCATCGTCGCCATCGGCGTCACGGCGGACAGCTTCATCGTCTACTTCGAGCGCGTCCGTGACGAGGTGCGCGACGGACGTCCGCTCACCGCGGCCGTCGAGACCGGGTGGAGGCGCGCCCGACGCACGATCATCGCGGCGGACGCCGTCAACTTCATCGCGGCGCTCGTCCTCTACTTCCTCGCCTCGAGCAACGTGCGCGGCTTCGCCTTCACCCTCGGCCTCACGACGCTCATCGACCTCGTCGTCGTCGTCCTCTTCACCCACCCGATGGTGCAACTGCTCGCCCGCACCGAGTTCTTCGGCAACGGGCACAAGTGGTCGGGGCTCGACCCGCAGCGTCTCGGCGCCAAGGAGAGTCCTCGCTACCGGGGCCGCGGCCAGTTCGGCGCGCCCCGCCCCGCCGGCGCCGCCACCCGCACCACTCGCCCGATCGAGGGGAAGGCCTGATGATCAACTTCTCGCAGTTCGGCAACGACCTCTACACCGGTCGGCGGTCGATCGCGTTCATCAAGCGCCAGAAGACCTGGTATGCCGTCTCGGCCGTCCTCATCGCCCTGGCCCTCGTCGGCCTCTTCGCCCGGGGGCTCAACTTCGGCATCGAGTTCAGCGGTGGGTCGGAGTTCCGCGTCCAGGGCGTCACCAACACCCAGGGCTACGAGGAGAAGGCGCAGGCGGCTGTCGGCGAGGCCGGGATCCAGGGCAACGTCGTGTCCACCGTCGTCGGGCAGAACACCGTCCGCGTCCAGACCGAGGCGGCCGCGGACCGGACGGCCGAGGCGAAGAGCGCGCTGTCCTCGGCCTTCGGGGTCCAGACCGACGCGGTGAGCGCCTCGCTGATCGGCCCGAGCTGGGGGGAGACGGTCAGCCAGCAGGCGATCCGTGGCCTCATCGTCTTCCTCATCCTCGTCACCATCGTCATGGCCCTGTACTTCCGCACCTGGAAGATGGCGGCCGCCGGGCTCGTGGCGCTGCTGCACGACCTCGTCATCACCGTCGGCATCTACGCGCTCTTCGGCTTCGAGATCACGCCGTCGTCGATGATCGGCTTCCTGACGATCCTCGGCTACTCCCTCTACGACACCGTCGTCGTCTTCGACAAGGTCCGGGAGAACACGGCCGAGGCGTTCGCGACGCGGCGCATGACCTACTCCCAGGCGGCCAACCTCGCGGTCAACCAGACCCTCGTCCGGTCGATCAACACGACCGTCGTGGCCCTGTTGCCGATCGGGGCCATCCTCGTCGTCGGCTTCACCCTGCTCGGGCCGGGCACGCTGCTCGACCTGTCCCTGGCGCTCTTCATCGGCATCGCGGTCGGCGCCTACTCCTCGATCTTCATCGCGACACCGCTCCTCGTCGACCTGCGCCGCAAGGAGCCGGCCGTCCTGGAGCTCGAGGCCTACGTCGCGAAGCACACGGTCGCGCCACGCCCCGTCGCGGACGAGCGCGATGCCGTGCTCGCCCCGAGCGGTGCCGGTGCCCGCTCGGAGCGTGCGACCGACGGGTCCGAGGGTGCGGTGCCGGGCGCGCCCCGACCGGTGCACAAGTACGTGCAGGCCGGGCCGCGCAACCAGCCCAAGCGGCCGCCGAAGTCGAAGCGCTGAGGTCGTGGACGGCATCCGACCGGACCCGGTGAGAGGCAGCTCGGCACGCCCGGCGGGGGAGTCGAGCGACGGTGCCGAGCTGTCCCCGGCGGAGCTCGCGGAGCTCGTCTCGGGGCTGTTGCGCGACGTCCCCGACTTCCCGCACCCGGGCGTCTTCTTCAAGGACTTCACACCGCTCCTCGCGGACGGTCGGGCACTCGGGCTGCTGGTGCGCGACGTCGCCCGCCGCTACGCCGGCTCCGTCGACGTCGTCGTCGGCATCGAGGCCCGCGGGTTCATCCTCGGAGCCGCGGTCGCCTACGAGCTGGGCCTCGGCATGGTCCCGGTACGCAAGGCCGGCAAGCTGCCGGGGGAGACCATCACGGAGGCCTACGCCCTCGAGTACGGCACGGCGGAGATCGAGGTGCACGCCGACTCCTTCGTCACCGGTCAGCGGGTCCTCGTCATCGACGACGTCCTCGCGACCGGTGGGACCGCCGAAGCCGCCTGCCTGCTCGTCGAGCGGGCCGGTGCGACGGTCACCGCGGTCGAGGTCGTCCTCGAGCTGTCCTTCCTGCAGGGTCGGTCACGTCTCGACGGCCGGACCGTGCACGCCGTGCTCACGGTCTGACGAGCCCACCGCCTACACTCGGCGCATGAGTGAGGAAGTCCGCAACGAGCTCTCGACCCCCTCGCGGGTGCGGGCCCGGTTCGCGCGCTTCGGCGCCGCCCGCACGGGCGGCAACCCGGTCCTCGAACCCCTCATGACCGCGGTCCGGCAGAACCATCCCAAGGCCGACCTGTCCGTCATCGAGCGCGCCTACGCGGTGGCCGAGCGCGCCCACGACGGTCAGATGCGCAAGAGCGGTGACGCCTACATCACCCACCCCCTCGCGGTGACGACGATCCTCGCCGAGCTCGGCATGACGCCGCCGACCCTCGCGGCGGCGCTGCTGCACGACACGGTCGAGGACACCGACTACGGCCTCGAGGAGCTGCGCTCCGACTTCGGCGACGAGATCGCGATGCTCGTCGATGGTGTGACCAAGCTCGACAAGGTGACCTACGGCGAGGCCGCCCAGGCCGAGACGGTGCGCAAGATGGTCATCGCGATGGCCCGTGACATCCGCGTGCTCGTCATCAAGCTCGCGGACCGGCTGCACAACGCCCGTACCTGGCGCTACGTCTCGCCCGAGTCAGCCGCCCGGAAGGCCAACGAGACCCTCGAGATCTACGCCCCGTTGGCCCACCGGCTCGGCATGAACACCATCAAGTGGGAGCTCGAGGACCTCAGCTTCGCCACGCTCTACCCGAAGGTCTACGACGAGATCGTCCGGCTCGTGGCCGAGCGCGCGCCGGCCCGGGAGGAGTACCTCGCGGGGGTGCGCGACCAGGTCACCGAGGACCTCACCGCGGCCAAGATGAAGGCGGTCGTCACCGGCCGGCCGAAGCACTACTACTCGGTGTACCAGAAGATGATCGTGCGCGGCCGCGACTTCGAGGAGATCTACGACCTCGTCGCGGTGCGGGTTCTCGTCGAGACGGTACGCGACTGCTACGCCGCGCTCGGCGCGCTGCACTCGCGGTGGAACCCGGTCCCGGGCCGGTTCAAGGACTACATCGCGATGCCGAAGTTCAACATGTACCAGTCGCTGCACACGACGGTCATCGGGCCGCAGGGCAAACCGGTCGAGATCCAGATCCGAACCCACACGATGCACCGTCGCGCCGAGTACGGCGTCGCGGCCCACTGGAAGTACAAGGACCGGGCGAGCGGCGGGGGAGAGCGACCCGGGGAGTCCGCACCTGTCAACGACATGGCCTGGCTGCGCCAGCTGCTCGACTGGCAGCGCGAGACCGAGGACCCGGGCGAGTTCCTCGACTCACTGCGCTTCGAGATGGGCAGCAGCGAGGTCTACGTCTTCACGCCGAAGGGGTCCGTCGTCGGT
>JBBRGO010000162.1:0-7652 GCA_038224055.1 Actinomycetales bacterium | reverse complement strand
GACACCCGCAAGACGACGCCGGGGATGCGGTGGCTCGAGAAGTACGCCGTCCGCGCCGGCGGCGGGACGAACAAGCGGATGGGGCTCTACGACGTCGCGATGATCAAGGACAACCACAAGCTGGCGGCCGGCTCGGTCGCCAGCGCCTACCGCCGGGTTTACGACCGGTTTCCCGACGTCGCCATCGAGGTCGAGGTGACGACTCCCGCCGAGGCGCAGGAGGCCTACGACGCCGGAGCCCGTTTCGTCATGTGCGACAACATGGGGATCGAGATGCTGGCCGAGACGGTCGCGTTGCTCCGCGCCGCAGGGGAAGCCGTCGAGATCGAGGCCACCGGCGGGCTGACCCTCGAGGTGGTCGCGGACTACGCCCGTACGGGCGTCGACTTCGTCAGCGTCGGCGGCCTCACGCACTCCTCGCCCATCGTCGACATCGCCCTCGACCTCGTCGACTGACCCCACCCACTCGTCGAGTGGGCACTTTGGTCCGAGGGGACTGGTGGAAAGTGCCCACTCGAGGGGGTCAGTAGCGGCGGAACCAGAGGTTGACGGCGTAGTCGACACCGGTCGCGTCGGGGTGCTCGGCGAGGATGAGGTCGGCGTTGTCGGGGTCGAACTCGATGCCGACGACTGCCTCGAAGTCCTCGCGCGAGTCGAAGTCCCAGCGGATGTCGAGGCGCTCTCGCTCCCAGCCCTGCCGAGCCCAGAAGCGTTCGACCGCGCGCACGTCGTAGCCGGGTGACGAGCGTCGGAACCACTGGCCGAACGTCGACCTGCCGGCGTCGTTGTCGATGACGAAGGCAGCGCCCCCCGGTCGCATGACCCGGTCGAGCTCGGCCAGGCCCGGCTCACAGCCGGGCCCGAAGAAGTAAGCCCACCGGGCGTGCGCCACGTCGAACGACGCCCCGTCGACCGGGATCGAGGCGGCGCCTGCCTCGTGAACGGAGCACTGCGGCATACCGGAAACGCGTTCCGCCGCAAGGGAGGCCAGCGGCGGGTGCGGCTCGACACCGACGACCGAGCGCGCTGTGCGGGCGAACTCCGGGAGGTGGAAGCCGGTCCCGCACCCGATGTCGACGAGGTCGAGGCCGGACCAGTCGAGGACCCGGCGCATCGCGTCCTCGATGACGTGGGCGCGGTCGATGCCACGGTTCTCCACCTCGTAGACGTCCGGGGACCCCCAGATGTTGGGGGAGGGGATGACGTCGTTCACGCGGGTCTCACCTCGACCTCTGGGCCTCGATCGTCGCGGGGTGCACGAGGAGCGGGAGCAGCTTGCGCACGCCCTGGGCGCGCACCGCCTTGACCTGCGCGAGGTGGGCCTCGGCACGGATCGCGAGCTGCTCGTAGGCCTCGGCGCCCATCAGCTCGACGAGCTCCGGGGCGTTGGAGCGGTAGACCGGCTCGCGGCCGATGTGGGCCTCGGAGTTGCCGGAGCAGTACCAGTCGAGGTCGTGGCCTCCGGGACCCCACCCGCGCCGGTCGTACTCCGTGATGGTCACCTCGAGGTAGCTCGACTCGTCGGGCAGCTCGACCGTGCGGTAGGTGCGTCGGATCGGCAGCTGCCAGCACACGTCGGGCTTGAGGGTGAGCGGCTGGACGCCGGTGAGGACGGCGTGCTGGTGGAGCGCGCACCCCGCACCCGCCGGGAAGCCCGGGCGGTTGAGGAAGATGCACGCGCCGTCGACGACCTTCGTCTTGCGGGCGCCGTCCTCGCGCTCGGTCCAGTCGTCGCGGCGCCCCGTCTCGGTGCCGATGGCGTGGAACTGCCACTCGTCCTCGCCGAGCTCGACGACGGCGGCCGCGACCCGCTTGACGTCGTCCTTGTCGGTGAAGTGGGCCCCGAGGGTGCAGCACCCGTCGTCCGGCCGGCCCTCGTAGATGCCGGCGCAGCCGGAGCCGAACACGCACGTCCAGCTGCTGGTCAGCCAGGTGAGGTCGCAGCGGAAGCGCTGGCCGGAGTCCGAGGGGTCGGTGAACTCGACCCACACGCGGGGCAGATCCAGGGGTGCTTCGACCATCGGCACACCCTATGCCGTCGATGTGTCGCGTGCGTGTCCACCGCCCACCCCCTGGGCGTCGTGCCGGTATGCCGTCCAGCCGCCCTCGCGGTGGGGCCCGGCTACGCTGGTGGTGGGGCCAGGTCGCCACCGGTGCGCGGGAAGGGGCCCAGCCCCCCTGGGTCTCGTGATCTTCGTCCGGTCCGACCTCCTTTCGGCCCGACCAGCGCACACCGGGCACGACGAGAGGAGGGCGTCATGGCCCTGTCACTGCCGAGCAACCCCGACCTCGAACGCTTCCGGCGCGACGCCCGTCGCCTCCAGCGCGCCGTCCGGAGCGGTGACGACGGTGCCGTGGGGTCCGTCACGGCCCACCATCCGCTGGGTGCCTCCGCTGTCTCGACTCCGAGCGAGTTCACCTTGGCCGCAGCGCAGCTCACGGTCGCGCGGGGATCTGGGTTCGCGAGCTGGCCGCGGCTGCGCGACTACCTGCGAGCGGTGGCGCCCCTGCGACGGGACCCGGCCGCGCTCGCCGCGGCCGGTCCGGAGCGCGACCCGGCGCGTGCCGTCCCCCTCCTCGGCTGCCTCCTCTACACCGACAGCGACGAACCGGCCCGCTGGCGCGAGGCAGATGCCCTGCTGAGACGGCACGAGGAGCTCTGTCGTTCGGACGTGTTCGTCGCGGCGACGGCCGGGGACGCCGCGGCCCTCCGCACCCATCTCGAGGCCGACCCGGGCAGCGCGCGTCGCGAGGGTGGGCCGTTCGGGTGGGAGCCACTGCTCTACCTCGCGTACTCCCGGGTGCCCCAGGTCGACGCGGTCTCCAGTGCGCAAATGCTGCTCGAGGCCGGCGCCGACCCGGACGCGGGCTACCTCTGGCAGGGACTGGTGCCCCCGTTCACCGTGCTGACCGGGCTCTTCGGCGAGGGCGAGCAGGGACCGGGTCGCCAACCCCGTCATCGGGAGTGGGCGCCCCTCGCGTCGCTCGTGCTGTCCCACGGGGCGGACCCCAATGACCGGCAGGCCCTCTACAACCGGATGTTCACCCGCGACGACAGCCACCTCGCGCTGCTGCTCGCCCACGGACTGGGGCGGCCGGGGCCCGAGGTGTGGACCACGCGGCTCGGCGTCGCTGCGGAGAGCATCGAGGAGATGATGACCCGTCAGCTGCGCTGGGCGCAGGACCACGGTCTCGCGGCGCGCTTGGCGCTGCTGGCGCGGCACGGCTTCGTCCACGACGGGGCGAGTGGGCGAGGGCCGGACGTGCACCGTGCCGCGAGCGCGGAGGCGGTGCGCACCGCGGTGGCCGCCGGCGCGGAGGTCGACGTGTTGCGGGATGGCCACACCGCGCTGCACCGGGCGGCCTTCCTCGGCGATGTCGAGCTCGTGCGCGCGCTTCTCGATGCCGGGGCGGACCCGCTCGTCCTCGACCTGACGCACGGGTCGACCGCGCTCGGCTGGGCCGAGCACGGTCGCTGCGACGCCACCGCCGAGGTGCTTCGGGGCCTGAGCAGCCCACCCTGGCCGGCCCGCCGTCCGGGGCCGCTAGCGTGAACGCATGACCTCGAGCGGCAGTGCCCCGACGGGACCGCGCGCACGCGGTCGCCGGCCCGGAAGCGCCGACACCCGTGCCGTGATCGTCGAGGCTGCCCGGAAGTCCTTCGCGGCCAAGGGTTATGACCGGACGAGCCTGCGCGGCGTCGCTCGGGACGCCGGAGTCGACCCCGCCCTCGTGCATCACTACTTCGAGGGGGGCAAGGGTGAGCTGTTCGCGACGACGCAGTCGGTGCAGCTCAACCCGGCCGCCATGCTGAGGACGATCACCGCGGGGGACGTCGACCGCATCGGGTGGCGGGCGGTCGAGACGTTCATCGAGGTCTGGGACGCCCCGGCGCGTCGCGACGTCCTCGTCGCGCTCATCCGGACGGGCGTCGCGACCGATGACGGAGCCCGGATGCTCCGGGAGTTCCTCGCCCGCGAGGTCTTCGGCCGGATCGCGGAGGCCGCCGGCGCGCAGGACCCCCAGCTGCGTGGCGCGCTCGCGGCATCGCAGCTGATCGGCCTCGCCGTGATGCGCTACGTCATCCGGGCGCCGGCCATCGTTGCGCTGTCCGACGAGGAGGTCGTCGCGCACTTCGGCCCGGTCATCCAGCTCCATCTGGTGGACAGTGACGCGCCACGGGCGTAGATTTCATCACATGATGAATAACCAGCAGGGCGCCGCGGTGGAGATCCGCGGTCTGCGGGTGGTCCGGGGTCGGCGGGTGGTCATCCCCGACCTCACCCTCTCGCTGCCGCGCGGCCACGTCGTCGGGCTGCTCGGACCCTCGGGATCGGGCAAGTCCACCCTCATGCGTGCCGTCGTCGGCGTCCAGGTCATCGAGTCCGGCACCGTCACGGTGCTCGGTCACGAGGCGGGATCGGCGGCGCTGCGCCGCGACGTCGGCTACGTCACGCAGAGCCCGAGCGTCTACGACGACCTCACCGTGCGCGACAACATCGCCTACTTCGGCCGCGCGGTGGGGCTGCGGGGCCGGGAGCTCGCCGAGGCGGTCGAGCACACCCTCGTCGAGGTCGACCTGCTCGGCCATGCGGACCAGCTCGTCGGAGACCTCTCCGGCGGCCAGGAGTCGCGGGTCTCGCTCGCCGCCGCCCTCGTCGGTCGACCGACCCTCCTCGTGCTCGACGAGCCGACGGTCGGCCTCGACCCGGTCCTGCGCCGCGACCTCTGGAACCTCTTCCGCGCCCTGGCGGCTCAGGGCCATTCGCTCGTCGTCTCGAGCCACGTCATGGACGAGGCCACCCGGTGCGACCGGCTCGTGCTGCTCCGTGAGGGGGTGGTCCTCGCCGACGTCACGCCCGAGGATCTGCTGCGCTCCACGGGCGCCCCCGACGCCGACGCGGCCTTCCTCGCCCTCATCGACGAAGCGGACACCGACGGCTCGGAGGCCGCATCATGAACGCCGTCCTCAACCCGGGCCTCACCGCGGCCACCGCCGGTCGGGTCCTGCGCCAGGTCCGCTCCGACCGCCGCACCATCGGCCTGATCATCGTGGTGCCGTGTGTCCTGCTCGGGCTTCTCGCCTGGGTCTATGTCGACACCCCCGTCTTCGACCGCATCGGGCCGGCTCTGCTCGGCGTCTTCCCGATGGTCGTCATGTTCATCGTCACCTCGGTCGCCACCCTGCGCGAGCGGCAGTCGGGCACGCTCGAGCGGTTGCTGACGACGCCGATGGGCAAAGGCGACTTCATGCTCGGGTATGCCGTTGCCTTCGGCGCTCTCGCCGTCGTGCAGGCCCTCGCCGCAACCGGGTTCGCGGTCTGGGTGTGCGGTCTCGACGTCGCGGGGCCGCTGTGGCTGCTCGTCGTGGTGGCCGTCTTCGATGCCGTCCTCGGCACGGCGCTCGGCCTGCTGGCGAGCGGCTTCGCGCGCACCGAGTTCCAGGCAGTGCAGTTCATGCCGGCCTTCATCCTCCCGCAGTTCCTGCTGTGCGGGCTGATCGCCCCGCGCGACAGCATGCCGGACGTCCTGCACTGGATCTCGAACCTGCTCCCGCTCTCCTACGCCGTCGATGCGATGAACGAGATCACGACGAACGCCGAGCCGGTCGGCGTCGTGCTCGGGGACCTCGCGATCGTGGCGGGGTTCGTCGTGGTGGCCCTCGCCCTCGCGTCGCTCACGCTGAGCCGCCGTTCCGCCTGACACCGGCTCCCGGTGGTCGCGGCGTGTCACCGCGGCTCGGCGCTTGTAGGGTCGGTGCATGCGGCTGGGCGTGATCGACATCGGATCCAACACGGTCCACCTCCTCGTCGTCGACGCCTACCGCGGCGGACACCCGCTCCCGGCCTTCTCGCACAAGATCGACCTCAAGCTCTCCGAGGGCATTGGCCCCGACGGGAACGTCGAGGACGCGGCGGCGGACCGGCTCGTCGGATTCATCCGCACCTGCCTCGAGATCGCCGAGGACCAGGGCGTCCAGGACGTCTTCGCCTTCGCGACCTCGGCGCTGCGCGAGGCCACCAACGGCGAGGCGGTCATCGAGCGGGTCCGCGTCGAGGCCGGGGTCGCTCTCGAGACGTTGTCCGGCCCCGACGAGGCCCGTGTGACGTTCCTCGCGGTGCGCCGGTGGTTCGGCTGGTCGAGCGGACGCCTGCTCGTCGTCGACATCGGCGGGGGCTCGCTCGAGCTCGCGGCCGGTATCGACGAGGAGCCGGAGACCGCCCTCAGCCTGCCGCTCGGCGCGGGCCGGCTGACCCGGGACCGCCTCGCTGAGGACCCGCCCGGGGCCGACGCGACGAGGGCAGCCCGCTCCTTCATCCGCTCCACGCTGGCCGAGCAGCTCCGGCCGCTCCTCGCCGCGGGGGTCCCTGATCGCGCGGTCGGCACCTCGAAGACGATGCGGTCGCTGGCCCGGATCGCGGGGGCCGCGCCGCGTGCTGACGGGCCGTTCGTGCCGCGCAGCCTCACCCGGGACGACCTGGGCTCGATCGTCACCCGTCTCGTCGACCTGCCGAAGAAGGCCCGCTCCGACCTGCCCGGCGTGTCGGCGGGCCGAGCCCACCAGCTGCTCGCCGGGGCCCTCGTCGCGCAGGCCGCGATGGACCTCCTCCAGGTCGACCAGCTCGAGATCTGCCCCTGGGCGCTGCGCGAGGGTCTCATCCTCCGGCGGCTCGACCACCTCGCGCCGTGACCCGGGTCGGCCTCTCGACGGCGTCGCTCTACCCTGACAACGCGGCGACGGCGTTCGCCACGGCAGCCCGGCTCGGCTACGACGGGGTCGAGGTCATGGTCTGGACCGACCCGGTCACCCAGGAGGCAGGGGCGTTGCGCGTGCTCGCCGAGCACCATGGGCTACCCATCCTGTCGGTCCACGCTCCGACCCTGCTGCTCACCCAGCGCGTCTGGGGCCCCGACCCGTGGGACAAGGTCGACAACTCGATCGAGATGGCGCTCGAGGTGGGGGCGCCCACCGTCGTGCTGCACCCGCCGTTCCGGTGGCAGAAGGAGTATGCCGCCGAGTTCGTCGAGGGGGTCGCCTCCCGGGAGCACGAGTCGGGCATCCGGCTCGCGGTGGAGAACATGTACCCGTGGCGCACCGGGCGCCGTGAGGTGATGGCCTACGCGCCGCACTGGGACCCGGTCGAGCAGGCCTACGACCACGTCACCCTCGACCTGTCGCACACCGCGACGGCGGGCTCGGACGTGCTGGCCATGGCCGCTGCCCTCGGGGACCGGCTGACACACGTGCACCTCGCCGACGGCTCCGGGTCGTTCAAGGACGAGCACCTCGTGCCCGGTCGGGGGACGCAGCCGTGCACGGCCCTGCTCGAGCGCCTCGCGGACGGCGGGTGGACCGGTGACGTCGTCGTCGAGGTCAGCACCCGCAAGCTCGAGTCGGACGACCGCGAGTTCGACCTTGCTGCGGCGCTCGCCTTTGCCCGGTTCGCCCTCGAGCCGTCCCTCGGCGAGAGCCGGATCTGACCTGACCTGGCCCGACCGGGGCAGGCGTCGTGGGCTAGCGTCGGTGCGGGATCGACGACGAGGGGAGCGCTGCGTGCAGGACGAGGCGACGCCGGACGAGGCGATACCGGACGGGACACGGCTCGAGGCCCGCCGCTGGCCGCGCCGGGTCTACGGCGTGGGGCACGAGC
>JBBRGO010000161.1:0-7699 GCA_038224055.1 Actinomycetales bacterium | reverse complement strand
GACGACCCGCGGCGCACCCTGTGGCGGGCGGTCGCCGCCGACACCGACGACGCCTGCGTCACGACGCTCTCCTACGACACCGACATCGCCCCCTGGCTCGGTGAGCGAGCCGGGGTGGCGATCCGGCCCGGCGGCACGGCCGAGGAGCCCAACGCCACCCTGGCCCTGCAGGTGACCGACGAGGACCGGGCCAAGGACACCCTGACCCGACTGCTCGACTGCTCCGGCAGCGGGCGCCCGGACCTGCGGATGCGTGACGGCTACGCCCTCATCACGACCCGCGGGCAGGGCGACGCGACGCTCGCTGCTCTCGACCGTGGCTCGCTCGCCGCCGACCCGACGTTCAGCGGCGACATGGCCGCGCTCGGGGAGCAGGGGGTCGCGTCGATGTGGTTCGACGCCGAGCCCGCTCTCAAGGAGGTCGGCAGCCTCGACCTCACCGGCCTGCTCGGCGTCTCGGCCCAGCCCTCGCCCCCGAGCGTCAAGGGTCGGGTCGCGGCCGCGCTCCGCTTCGACCCGTCCTACGTCGAGCTGGCCGGCATCTCGCGTGGCTTCGCGGCCCTCACCCCGGGACCCGGTGACGGGGCCGAGCTGACGAACCTCCCGGCCGACACCATGGCGGCCCTGCACGTGTCCGGGGCCGACGCTCGCGTCGCCTCCGCCTGGCCCGAGCTCGAGCGGCAGATCGGCGACCTCGCGGCGGGAGCGGGGATCGACGACCCGGTCACCGCGCTCGAGCAGCAGTTCGGCCTCACGCTCCCCAAGGACCTCGAGGTGCTCCTCGGGAAGAGCCTCACCCTCGCCCTGCCGGCCCAGGACCTCGGCACCGACCAGCCGGTGATCGGCGCCAAGATCGTCTCGAGCGACGCAGCGCGTGCCGAGGAGATCATCGGTCGGATCGAGGACACGACCGGCACGACCGGTGTCCTCACGCACCGCACCGACGGCGACCGCCTCTACGTCGCCACCTCGCCCGACTACGCCGACGACCTCCAGGCCGGCGGCCGGCTCGGCGACGGGGACGCGTTCCGCTCCGCGATGGGTGACACCTCGAGGTCCTCCGTCGCGCTCTTCCTCGACCTCGACCGCATCGAGAAGCTCTACCTCGCCGACGTCAAGGGTGACGAGCGCACGGCCCTGGCGGCCATGCGTGCGCTCGGGGTGAGCGCGTCGGTGACCGGAGCCGGCGAGGGCTCCTTCTCGGTGCGGGTCGTCGCCAACTGACGCTGGGTCAGCCCCCTGGTGCCCAGCCGGTGATGCCGAGGCCGTGCGCGTCGGGGAGGCGGATCGTGTTGCCCGCGTAGGTGACTCCGCCCGTCACGGGTGAGGCGGTCGACCACCACGCGGCGTCGAGGTCGTTGACCTGCGTCGTCGGCTCGGCGGCGACGAGGGCCGCCGCGGCACCGACCCCGACGTGGCTCTCCATCATCGACCCGACGATCGTCCCGAGACCGGCGTCGTGGGCCCGACGGAGCAGGTCCCGCCCGATCGTCAGCGACCCGCACTTGGCAAGCTTGACGTTGACGAGGTCGGCCGCGCCGAGCCGGATGATCCGCTCGAGGTCGTACCAGCCGTAGCAGCTCTCGTCGGCCATGATCGGCAGGCCGACGCGCTCGCGGACCCACGCCATCCCCTCGACGTCGTCGGCGACGAGGGGCTGCTCGACGAACTCCACGCCGAGGTCGCCGTCCTCGAGGGCGCGGATCACCGCGACCGCCTCCTCCCGGGTCCACCCCTGGTTGGCGTCGAGCCGGATCATCACCTCCGGTCCGACCGCGTCCCGCACGGCCGCCACGCGCCCGACGTCGGTGGCGGCGTCGGTGCCGACCTTCATCTTCACGGTGGTGAAGCCGTCGGCGACCCGGTTTCGCGCCGTCTGGCCCAGGGCGTCAGCGGAGCCCGCCGACAGGGTGACGTCCGTCGTGAGCGTCGTCGTCGGCATCGGCGGTATGCCGCTCACCCCCGTCCCGAGCAGCGCGGCCACCGAGGTGCCCTCCGCCTGGGCGAGCAGGTCGTGCAGGGCCGCATCGAGCGCAGCCTTGGCCCCGAAGTTGCGGGCGACGATCCGCTGGACGAGCCCGGCGGCCGTCGCCAGGTCGTCCCGGTCGTCGAGGGCGTGGCCGACGAGCCCGGGGGCGAGCATCGTCTCGATGCACGCCGCCGCCCCCGCCAGCGACTCCCCCGTCACCTGCCAGACCTGGGGCGCCTCCCCCCAGCCGGTGCGTCCGTCGCTGTCACGCACGGTGACGATGACGGTGTCCACCGTCGTCGTTCGCCGCAGGGCGGTGACGAAGGGCGTGTGCAGCGGCACTGACGACGTCGTCGTGCGGACCGCCTCGATCCTCGTCACGCGGCCTCCCCCGTGAGAGCCGCCCAGAGGTCGTGTGCGACGGAGGCGACGAGTGCTGCGGCGGCGTCCTCGTCGAGGTCGATCGTCGTGCAGACCGCGATGACCGACGGCGGACCCGATACCGGCCGGACGAGGCACCCGTCGTGCGACACCCCGGTCACCCAGCCGGACTTGCTCGCGGTGGGCGTCCCCTCCGGGAGGCCGGCGGGGACCTGGTTGCGGTGCAGCTGCCTCGCAAGGACCTCCTCGACGGGGCCGCAGACCGGTTCGCCGCCCAGGGCGGGGTCGCGTCTGCCCACGGCTGCCAGCAGGCTGCCGAGGTCCGCGGCCGTCACGGTGTTGGTCACGCCGGCCTCCCGGGCGACGACGTCCTCGATCCCTCGCCCCACGACCGTCTCCGACGAGCAGCGCGCCGCGGCGAGGACCGCCGCCACCTCCTCGAGACCGACCCGGTCGAGCAGGAGGTTGGTCGCGAGGTTGCCCGACCGGGTGATCGCGTGCTCGACGAGCTCGGCCACGGTCCGGGTGCCGCCGAGGGCGGCCCAGGTCTCGGGGTCCTGGTCGTCGTCCTCGTCCATGGCGAAGACCGACCCGTCGGCCACCGACGAGAAGCGGTTGTGCACGGTCACGGGCTCGGCGAGGTCGAGCTCGCCGCGCACCACCTGCCGCTGGGCGGCGAGGACGAGGGGCAGCTTCATCGTCGAGGCGGCGTAGTGCCCGCGCGCGGCGTCCCGCTCGAACAGGACGCGCCCCTCGAGGTCGCCCCACCACACCGACACCTCACCCCCGGGACCGGCCCCGGACCGACGACGAGGTCCGCAGACTGCGTCGAGGCGGGTGTGCAGGGCGTCCAGGACGGCGGGATCGACGGCGAGAGAAGACACCGGGGCAGCGTAGCGCCGCAGGGTCGACGCCCCGCGGGGACGCGGGAAGCGCCGAGGCAACCGGGTCAGGCTGCGGCGACGGCGTCCTCGGCGCGCACGCGCAGCGGGACCGGGGCCGCGAGCCCCTCGGACTCGGCCATCCGGCTCGAGACGTCGATGAGGACCTGTGACAGCGGCAGCTCGAGGGCCCCGCAGATCGAGGCCAGCAGCTCGGAGGAAGCCTCCTTCTCGCCGCGCTCCACCTCGCTGAGATAGCCGAGGGACACCGAGGCGGTGGCGGACACCTCGCGCAGCGTGCGGCCCTGGGACCGGCGGCGCTCGCGAAGGACGTCGCCGAGCTCGCGTCGCAAGAGGGTCATGCCGTCCTCCTCCAGTCGTCGGTCATGAGCCATCTCTGGCCCGGCGCGGTGCGGTAGCCCCCACCGTACCCCCCACGACCGTCGGGACGGCAGGGGTTTGGTGCTCCCGGCGGGTCTGGGCGAGGGCGAGGGAGAGGACCGCGGCGACGGTGGACGCACGGACCACACTCCGCGACCCGGTCAACCGCAGATCCTCGGTGCGTGTTCCCGACGGACCCGCCACCGCCACGTGGGCCGTCCCGGCTCGCTTGCCCTCGGACGGCCCCGGGCCGGCGACCCCGGTCGTCGCGAGCCCCCACGTGGCGCCGAGCCGCTCCCGGACCCCCTCGGCCATCGCTGCCGCCACGGCCGGATCGACGGTGCCTCGCTCGTCGAGCAGCTCCGGTGCGACACCGAGCAGCGCGACCTTGAGGTCGGCGGCATACGCCACGACACCACCACGCAGCACGACCGAGGCACCCGGGACGTCGGCGATCGTCGCCGCCACGAGACCCGCCGTGAGGGACTCCGCGCAGGCCACCGTCTCGCCCGCGGTGGTGAGCCGGGCCACGAGGTCCGCCACGAGGTCCGCCACGAGGTCCGCGACGAGCCCGTCGACGGGGCTGCTCGACGGCGACACCGTCAGTCCTTCGTCGCGGCTCGACGGCCCGCCCGGCGGGCCCGGGTGCGCTCGCTCGTCTCGCGGAGCCGGACGGCCTTGAAGACGTAGTCGACCCCGCTCGCGACCGTCACGACGAAGGCGGCGGCGAGGACGGCGTAGGCCGCCCACCGCCAGACTTCGGCGAGGGGCAGGACCCAGAGCGGGAAGGTGAGCGCGGCGAGCGAGAGCGTCTGGAGCATCGTCTTGAGCTTGCCGCCCCGCCCGGCCGGCATGACGCCGTGGCGGATGACGAGGAAGCGCAGCAGCGTGATCCCGAACTCACGCACGAGGATCACGACGGTGACCCACCACCAGATCGAGCCGAGCAGTGACAGTCCGATGAACGCCATGCCGGTGAGGGCCTTGTCCGCGATCGGGTCGGCGACCTTGCCGAAGTTCGTGATCTGGCCCCGGCTGCGCGCGAGCTTGCCGTCGAGGCCGTCGGTGACCGCCGCCACGACGAAGACCACCCACGCCGTGGTGCGCCACCAGGGCTGCGCCCCGTCGTCGTGGAGCAGGAGCGCGCCGTAGACCGGCACGAGCAGGATCCGCAGGACGGTGAGGGCGTTCGGCACGTTCCACGCGGTCGGCCGCGGCGCCGGACCCTCACCCGCGTGCGGGCTCATCGCGGTTCCGCGACGAGATCGATTCCCTCGGTGTCGACGACGAGGACCGTGACGATCTCGCCGACGGCCGGGACGGGGACACCCTGCGGCAACCGGATGATCGTCGAACCGTCGACGTCCGGCCCCTGGAAGGGGGTGCGGCCGGTGACCGTGCCGTCCTCGTCGATCTCTTCGACGAGGACCTCGACGAGCTCGCCGACCCGCTCCTCCGCGCGTTGTGCGGTGAGCTCCTCGACGAGGCGGGTCATCCGGTCGACCCGCTCGTCGATGACCTCGGCGGCCAGCTTTGCGGCATACGTCTCCGCCTCGGTGCCGTCCTCGTCGGAGTAGCCGAAGACGCCGACGACGTCGAGGCGGGCCTCGGTGAGGAAGGCCTCGAGCTCGTCCACGTCGTCCTCGGTCTCGCCCGGGAAGCCGACGATGACATTGCAGCGGATGCCCGCCTCGGGCGAGGAGGCGCGGACGCGGGCGAGCAGGTCCAGGAAGGCCGCCCGGGAGCCGAAGCGCCGCATCGAGCGGAGCAGCGTCTCGGAGGCGTGCTGGAAGGAGATGTCGTAGTAGGGCACGACACCGGGCGTCTGAGCCATCGCCGTGAGCAGTCCGGGGCGGATCTCGGCGGGCTGGAGGTAGGACACCCGCACCCACTCGATGCCGTCGATCGCGGTGAGCTCGGGCAGCAGCTTCTCGAGGAGCCCGAGGTCGCCGAGGTCCTTGCCGTAGGACGTGGAGTTCTCGGAGACGAGGAAGAGCTCCTTGACGCCGCGCTCCGCGAGCCACCGCGCCTCGGCCACGATGTCGGTCGGGCGGCGGGACACGAAGGCCCCGCGGAACATCGGGATCGCGCAGACCGAACAGCGTCGGTCGCAGCCGGAGGCGATCTTGAGGGGCGCCCAGGGGCGCCCGTCGAGCCGGGCCCGGACGACGCGAGGACCGCTGGCCGGCACGGGGACGCCCTCGTCGACGGCGTCGGCGAGGTTGTCGCCGTGCCCGGGGACGGCGACCCGAGTCGCCTCGTCCTGTCGCGCGGAAGGCGTGAGCGGCAGCAGCCGGCGACGGTCGCCGGGCGTGTGGCTCGCGACGTGGCCACCGGCGAGGATGGTCTGCAGGTGGGTCGACATGTCGCGGTAGGAGTCGAAGCCGAGCACGGCGTCGGCCTCGGGCAGCTGGTCGGCGAGCTGCTCGCCGTAGCGCTCGGCGAGGCACCCGACAGCGACCACCTTCTGGGTCCGGCCGGCGCCGCCCTTGAGGTCGGAGGCCTCGAGCAGCGCGTCGATGGAGTCCTTCTTCGCCTGCTCGACGAAGCCGCACGTGTTGACGACCGCGACGTCGGCCTCGGCCGCGTCGTCGACGAGCCGCCAGCCCTCGGCGAGCAGGCGCCCCGCGAGCTCCTCCGAGTCGACCTCGTTCCGGGTGCACCCGAGGGTGACGAGGGCGACGCTCTTGTCCGGCGGGGTCATGCGCCCACTCTAGAGGGCGGGTGTTCAATGGCCGACATGCCCGACAGCCCCCCGCACCTCGAGCGCGCCCGCACCGTCCTGGCCCGTCACCCGCTCGTGGACGGGCACAACGACCTGCTCTGGGAGGCGCGCAGCCAGACGGGCTACGACTTCGGCCGGCTCGACATCTCCCGTCCGGTCGCGACCACGCACACCGACCTCCCACGACTGCGGGCGGGAGGCGTCGGGGCGCAGTTCTGGTCGGTCTTCGTCCCGAGCACCCTCCCGGAGGGCGCGGCCGTCGTGGCCACCCTCGAGCAGGTGGACGGCGTCCACCGGATGATCGAGACGTATGCCGCCGACCTCGCCCTCGCGCGCACCGCGGACGAGGTGGAGGCCGCCAACGCCTCCGGCCGGATCGCCTCGCTCCTCGGCGCCGAGGGCGGTCACTCGATCGGGTCCTCCCTCGCGGTGCTCCGGCAGCTGCACGCCCTCGGGGTGCGTTACCTGACCCTGACCCACAACGACAACACCCCGTGGTCCGACTCCGCCACCGACGTGGCCCGGGCCGGCGGCCTGACCGCCTTCGGCCGCGAGGTCGTCCGCGAGATGAACCGGCTGGGGATGATGGTCGACCTCAGCCACGTCGCCCCGTCGACGATGCGGGACGCGTTGGAGACGACCGCGGCGCCGGTCATCTTCAGCCACTCCTCGGCGCGCGCCCTCTGCGACGTGCCGCGCAACGTGCCCGACGAGGTGCTCGCCGCGCTGCCGGGCAACGGCGGCGTCGCCATGGTGACCTTCGTGCCGGAGTTCGTCTCCCCCGCGACAGCCCGGTGGCGCGAGGAGGCGGTGGCCGCCGCCGAGCTCGCCGGGGTCAGCGGCAGCGACTTCGTCGCGTTCCTCTCCTTCTCCACCCGTTGGCAGCGCGACCACCCTAAGCCGGAGGCGACGATCGAGCAGGTGGCCGCACACGTCGAGCACGTGCGCGACGTCGCCGGCATCGACCACGTCGGTCTCGGCGGTGACTACGACGGGACCGACACCTTCCCGGTCGGCCTCGAGGACGTGGCCGGCTACCCCCGTCTCGTCGCGGCCCTCGCGGGGCTCGGCTGGTCCGACGACGACCTCGGCCGGCTCGTGCGCGGCAACACCCTGCGCGTCATGCGCGACGTCGAGGCGGTCTCCCGGGAGCTGCGGGCGACCCGGTCGGCGAGCGTCGCGACGATCGCCGAGCTCGACGGCTGAGGGCCCCCGGCCGGCTCAGGCCTGGGAGCGGAACCGGGCGATGGTGAGCCCGACGAGGCGGGCCACGACGAGCGCGACGTAGAGCATCCCCATGATCTGCTGGAGCAGCACGAAGGACCGCACGTGCGGGGTGATCGCGTAGATGTCGGACAGCCC
>JBBRGO010000160.1:0-7773 GCA_038224055.1 Actinomycetales bacterium | reverse complement strand
GACTTGTACACCCACATCTTCGTGACGTCGGCCATGGTGAGCGCGGTGCTGCCCTTGGCCACTGCCGCGGCGGTGTCGGCAGCGAACGTTCCCACGCGGGGCTCTGCCGAGGCCGTGCGAGCACCCGCCCGCACCGCCGAGGACAGGGTGAGCTGGTCCTTGAACACCAGCCCGTACTCGACGATGCCGAGCACCAGCGAGAGGATGACCGGCGTGATGATCGCCGCCTCCACCGCCACCGCACCGCGGTCATGCACGGTGGGGCGCCTTCGAGCGCGCTTCTCCCCTGGCACCAAGCCCACTCCTCCCCGTGATCTCACAGGGGCTGACAGTAGAGGACCGATAAGCGGCATACACGGAGAATCGGACAAACTGGTCAAGCCGAGCCTAGGTGCCGACCGCGGCGAGCCAGATGATGGTGGCCAGGGCGCTCGTCACCATGACGGGCCCGTAGGCGAACTCGCCGCTCCGGTCGGCCCGCTTCGTCATCAGCAGGCCGACGGCGACGATCCCCCCGAGGATGAAAGTGCCCAGGGCCGCGATGGTGACGTGACGCCAGCTGAGCCACCCGAGGAGCAGCCCGAGCAGTCCGGCCAGCTTGACGTCGCCGAAGCCCATCCCGCCGGAGGGGGCGATGAGCAGCAGCACGAAGAAGACCGTGAACAGCGCGGTGCCGGCGAGCACCGCGCGCACCAGTGCGCCGAGATCGTGACTGGCGAGCGAACAGGCCCCGAGGAGGACCACGAGCCCCGGGTAGGCAGGCAGCTGGATGGCATCCGGCAGACGGTGGACGTCGAGGTCGATCGCGGTGAGGACGAGCAGCACCCAGGAGCAGGCGACGTAGGCGACCGGAACGATAGCCGGGCTGCCGGGAGCGGTCGCCCACCACACCAAGCCGCTGACCAGAGCGGTCACTGGCACGATCCATGCGACGAATCCGCTCGGGAGATCGATCTCCTCGGCGCGACGGTAGGGACGCCCACGGAGGTTGGCCAGGATGACGGCGCCGGCCAGGGCGCCCGAAGCTGTCGCGAGGAGCGCGCCGGTAGTGAGGGTCACGAGAGGCCTTTCGTGGGTGGGGCGCGGGGGCCCTGGCAGTGGAAGTTCAGGTTTCCACTATTTTTACCCAATTTGGCCGTTTCCCGAGACAAGTGCCCCATTCGTTCCTAATGTTCCCCTCGTCGGGCCCGCATCGGGTGGGCCAACGTCGGGAGGGAACCCCCATGACCACGCTCGCTGCCAAGATCCAGACCCGCGTCAACATGAGCAAGGACCGCGGCGCCACCGCCGTCGAGTACGGCCTCATGGTCGCCCTCATCGCCGTCGCGATCATCGCCACGGTGAGCCTTCTCGGCACGAAGATCAGCGACCTCTTCAGTGGTGTTGACTCCAAGATCGTCGTCCCCTGATCCCTGTGGCTCGGTGTGGCGGCGGCTGAGTCGGTCTCAGCCGCCGTTCACCACAACGTCGACGGCTCGAGGACCGGGGGTCGGCGATCGCGTCGATGCGGGCCCGCAACAGTCTCCTGAGGTCGGGGAGCGTCGGCGAGACGCGCACCGTGTGCCGCCCTCTGCCCACCAGCCGGCCCGCTCCCGCGGGCTGATCGGACCACCGACCGAATCGACCTAGGACCTCAAAGATGAACCGTCGCCTCCTCGCCGCGCTCGTGGCCCTGATCCTCGCCGCTGCGGGCGGTGGCCTCGTCATCGTGTACGCGAAGAACGCCGACCAGCGCGCGCTCGCCGGGGCCAGCCCGGCCGGCGTCTGGATCGCCCAGCAGCTCATTCCCGCTGGCACGACCCTCAAGGACGCCCAGCAGACCGGCCTGCTCGTCCACACCCAGGTGGCGGCCCAGGCCGTCCCGATCGGATCGCTCGACACGATCGACTCCACCAACGAGGCGCTGCTCGCGCTGTCGGACGTGCAGCCGGGTGAGTACGTCCTCGGCGCACGATTCGGCACCGCCCCCGTCGGCGAGAAGGCCATCGAGGTCCCGGCGGGCCAGCTCGCCGTCTCGGTGGAGTTCGCGGACCCCGCCAGGGTGGGCACCTTCGTCACGCTGGGCTCGCACATCGCGATCTACTCGTCGTACAAGATCAAGGCGCTCGGCGAGGACGCTCGCTCGAAGAAGATCAACGACAACGACATCAAGGGCACGAGTGTCCTGCTCGACGACGTGCTCGTCATCGGCGTCGGCAGCTCCGCACTCGCGGCGCCCAGCCGGCCGGAAGGTGAGGCCGCTCCGGCCGCGGACGCCCCCGGCTTCCTCGTCACGGTGGCGGTCCCGCCTGCTGACGCGGCGCGGCTCATCCACGGCATCGCGAACTACACCCTGTACGCCGCCCTGCGCGGGTCCGGTGTGACGATCGACCCGAAGGACCAGGCGAACGACCTCAACCTGTTCCCGGGGACGACACCATGACCATCCTCTGGGACCCGGACCCCTCGGCCGTGGAGAACTACCGCTACGCACTGGGCCCAGACGTCGAGCTGATCCAGGCCGGTCCCCGTGTCTCTCGCGTACTCGGGGAGAACCCGTCGCACACCCTCGTGGTCATCGGCCCCGAGGTGGACCTCGATGTCGCCTGCGAGCTGGCGGACCTCGAGCGGATCGAGCGCCCCGAGGTCGGCGTCGTCCTGCTCCGGCACCGACTCGAGGTGGCGGTCCTGGCCCACGCGTTGCGGAGCGGCATCCGCGAGGTGGTCCAGGCCGATGACAGCCCGGCGCTCGCGGACGCGGTCCGGCGCAGCCGGGCCCTGACCGCTCAGCTGCACGGTCACCAGACCGGTTCGGGGACGCGCGAGGCCAAGGTCATCACCGTCTTCTCGGCCAAGGGAGGGGTGGGCAAGACGACCCTCTCGACGAACATCGCCGCCTATCTGGCCGGCATGCACTCTCGGACCCTGCTCATCGACCTCGACCTGATGTTCGGAGACGTGGCCATCAGCCTCCAGCTGTTGCCGAGCAGCTCCATCCGCGACCTCGTCGCCATGAGTGGCCACCTGGACAGCCAGGGTCTGGCCTCGGTCGTCACGACCCATGAGGCGAGCGGCCTGCACGTGCTCACCGCGCCGGACGACCCGGGCGAGGCCGATCGGATCCCGGCCGACCTCATCGCAGAGATCCTGCGCGTGGCGAGGTCCGACTACGACTACGTCGTCATCGACACGCCGCCGTCCTTCACGGAGCAGGTCCTCACCGCCTTCGACTCGAGCGATCTCACGCTGCTCATCGCGACGCTTGACATCCCTGCCATCAAGAACCTTCGGGTTGCGATCAACACCCTCGACACCCTCGGCACCGACCCGGACACGCGGTGCATCGTCCTCAACCGGTCGGACGCCAAGGTGGGTCTCACGGCCGAGGACGTCGAGAACGCCCTCAAGGCGCCGATCGCGGTGAGCATCCCCAACAGCGTCTCGGTGCCGGCGGCGACCAACCGGGGCGTGGCGATCATCCTGTCGGACCCCCGGTCGCCCGTCGCGCTGGCGATGCGGGATCTCGCGGACACGGAGATCAGGCGTCGTTTCGGCGAGCAGCTGCGCAACGGTGTCAGGCGCAACTTCGGCCTCCTGAGGAGTAAGAGATGAGCAACCTGGCCGACCGGCTCGATCGCGCGAGACACGCCACCTCCCCACCGCCCCCGGGTGCCGTCGATCCGCGCGGAGTCGAGATCCGCGTCCGACCCGTCGACCCCTACGCCGCGGTCAAGGATCGCGTGCACCAGGCGCTCGTCGACTCGCTGGGCCCCCGCCTCTACGACCCCCACCTGTCGGAGCAGGAGCTCGCGTCGCAGGTCCGCACCACGCTTCAGGGCGTCATCGACTCGGAGCAGGCGCCGCTGTCGCAGTCGGACCGCACCAGGATCGCCCAGGAGGTGTCGGACGACATCCTGGGCCACGGTCCCCTCGAGCCCTACCTGCGCGACCCCGAGGTCAGCGAGATCATGGTCAACGGGCCGGGCAGCATCTACATCGAGCGGGGCGGCAAGCTCTATCCCGTGGACGCGACCTTCACCAACGACGCCCACCTCAGACGGACCATCGACAAGATCGTCGCGCGCATCGGCCGCCGCGTCGACGAGTCGAGCCCCATGGTCGACGCACGCCTGCCGGACGGCTCGCGCGTGAACGCGGTCGTCCCTCCGATCGCCCTCGACGGGTCGCTGCTGACCATCCGCAAGTTCTCGGCGGATCCGTTCACCGACGCGGACCTCATCTCCTTCGGCACCCTCACACCGGGCTCACGCGACTTCTTGTCGGCCTGCGTCCGCGGGCGACGCAACGTCGTCATCTCGGGTGGCACCGGCTCGGGCAAGACCACGACCCTCAACGTGCTCAGCTCGTTCATCCCCGCAGACGAGCGCATCGTGACCATCGAGGATGCAGCCGAGCTCCAGCTGCGCCAGGACCACGTGCTCCGGCTGGAGGCGAGACCCGCGAACATCGAGGGCAGCGGCGCCGTGCCGATCCGCGAGCTCGTCAAGAACTGCCTCCGCATGCGGCCCGACCGGATCATCGTCGGCGAGATCCGCGACGGGGCTGCCCTGGACATGCTCCAGGCCATGAACACCGGTCACGACGGGTCCATCACGACGCTCCACGCGAACACTCCGCGCGACAGCCTGTCCCGCCTGGAGACCATGGTGCTCATGGCCGGCGTCGACCTGCCGGTGCGCGCCATCCGGGAACAGGTTTCGGGGGCTGTCGACCTCATCGTGCAGCAGTCACGCCTCAAGGACGGGTCGCGACGGGTGGTCGCCATCACCGAGGTCCTCGGGATGGAGTCCGACGTGGTGACGCTCCAGGACATCTTCGTGTTCGACTACTCGGCCGGGCGGGACGACAAGGGCAAGTTCCTCGGGGGACTGGTGCCCACCGGCATTCGTCCCAAGTTCACCGAGGACCTGGCCGACCACGGGGTCGACCTCCCCAACGCCCTGTTCGCACGGAGGAGCGCGTGATGCCCGCGGAGGCCGAGGTCGTGGCGAGCGCACTCGAGGCCGGTTCCGGCTCGCAGCTGACGGTGGTCTGGGTGGCCGCGGCGCTCGTGTCTCTCTCCGTCGTGTGCTTCGCGTTCATGCTCGCCCCCACGCTCCAGACGAGACGCGAGCAACGCGTGGCGTCCATCGACCACTACCTGCAGGGCGGTCGCCCGGCAGCACGACTCGCGGGCAGGTCGCAGCTGGCGCCCTTGTCCGAGCAGCTCATCGGCTTCGGCGAGCGGCAGATGCACGGAAAGGAGTCGACGAAGAGCACGATGGCCCTCATCGCCCGCGCGGACCTCCCCTTCCGCGCAGGTGAGTGGTTCGTCCTCCGAGGGGTCGGCGGCGTCGTCGTCATGGCCCTCGCCGTCTTCCTCCTGCGCGGCTCCGAGTCCACGATCCTGCTCAGCGGCGCCGCCGTCGGCGGCATCGCTGGTCTCGTCCTTCCCTCGCTCGTCCTTCGCGTCCTGGCCAAGCGACGTGCTGCGGCCTTCGAAGCGGTGCTGCCCGATGTGATGACGCTTGTGGCGACCAGCCTCCGCAGCGGTTTCGGGCTCGCGCAGGCCCTCGACGCGGTGGGGCGCGATGCCGCGGAGCCGGCGGCCAAGGAGTTCTCGCGGGCGTTGGCCGAAGCCCGCATCGGCACCGACATCTCGGATGCCTTGGAACACATGGCCACCAGGATGGACAGCACGTCGATGCGGTGGGCCGTCATGGCGATCCGCATCCAACGCGACGTCGGGGGCAACCTCGCCGACACGCTGCAGACGACGGCGGCGACGCTCAAGGAGCGGGATTCGCTGAAGCGGCAGGTGCGCGCGCTCTCGGCAGAGGGTCGACTCTCCGCCTACATCCTCGTCGCGCTGCCGATCGGCATCTTCCTCTACATGACCTACGGCAACTACGACTACATCAGCCTGCTGTGGCTCGAGCCGATGGGGATCGTCATGCTGTGCGTCGGTGTCGTGATGATGGTGCTCGGCATTCTCTGGATGCGCAAAATCGTGAACATCGAGGTGTGACGTGCTCATCTGGATCGGTGCCGGCCTGGTTGCATCCGGAGTTGCGTTCGCCGTGGGCGCCCTGGCGATCGGATCGGGCGGACCGACCGGTGTCGCCAAGTCACTGTCGCTCCTCGAGGGCCCCGTCGGGGACCGGAGTGCGGTCCGGGCCGAGCTGAGCACCAAGGAACGGCTGGTCAAGCCCTTGCTGCTCCGGATGCAGGGTCTGGCGACGTTGCTCTCACCCTCCGGGACGGGAGACCGGTTGACGAGAATGCTCGACCGCGCGGGGAACCCCGCGCCGTGGACACCCGAACGCATCCTCGGTACGAAGGGAACCGCGCTGCTGCTCGGACTGCTCCTCGGACTGGCCTACGGGGGTCTCACGGTGTCGGGGCTGGGGATCTCGCTCGTTGCCGGCGCAGCGCTCTTCTTCCTGCCTGATCTCCTCCTGCACAACCTGGCCCTTAAGCGTCAGGAGGAGACGAGCAAGGGACTCGCGGAGGCCCTCGACATGCTGTGCGTCTGTGTCCAGGCCGGACAGGGCTTCGACGCGGCCCTGATGCAGGTGGCCCGCAACATCGAGGGCCCGATCTCCGGCGAGTTTGCTCGGGTGTTGGCGGAGATCCAGATCGGCAAGTCCCGAGGTGAGGCCTTCACGGGGATGGGCGTGCGCGTTGCCCTCCCGGAGGTCAAAAACTTCACGAGTGCGTTGACCCAGGCGGACCGTCTCGGCCTGCCCATCGGCACCGTGCTGCGTGAGCAGACGGCCACGATGCGGCTCGTGCGACGCCAGAAGGCCGACGAGAAGGCGCAGAAGGTGACCGTGAAGATCATGATCCCGCTCCTGCTCTGCCTCTTCCCCGCCCTCTTCATCGTCATCATCGGACCGGGTGCCCTCCGGATGATGAAGGCCTTCTCCGGCATGTGATCCGGCCGAGCCGTGCTCAGTCGCGCTACGACCTGCTCCGGGGCTTCCTGGCGCCGCCGCCCACGGCGTCGTCGTCGGCGCGGGTCAGCTCGATGAGCTGGCCGGAGATGCGGGTCTTGCGCAGGGAGTCCCAGGCGCCCGGCGGGAGGTTCTCGGGGAGCTCGACGATGGAGTAGTCGGCCCGGATGTCGATGTGGCCGAAGTCCTGTCGGCCGAGCCCGCCCTCGTTGGCGATCGCGCCGACGATCTGGCGCGGCTCGACACGCTGCCGCTTGCCGACGGAGATCCGGTAGCCGACAAGGGTCCCGCTGGCGCCGCCGCGCGGCGGACGTGCCGAGCGTTCCCGCGGCGCGCGCGAGCCCCGGTCGTCGCGGGAGTCACGGCGGTCCGCACCGCCGCGGGAGTCCCGGCGGTCCGGGCCTGGCCGGTCGTCGAACGACCGCGGCGCGCGGCGCTCCAGCGCGGGGTCGAGCAGCATCGGCTCGTCTCCCTGCAGGACGACGGCCAGGGCCGCGGCGACGTCGGCCTCGGGCACATTGTGCTCGCGGACGTAGTGCGAGATGACATCCCGGAAGCCGTCGACCTTCTCGGAGGCGAGCGCCTCGGTGATGGCGTCGTCGAAGCGGGTGAGCCGGGTGGCGTTGATGTCCTCGACACTCGGCAGGCCCATCGGGGTCAGCGACTGCTGCGTCGCCTTCTCGATCGCCTTGAGCAGGTGTCGCTCCCGGGGGGTGACGAACGAGATGGCGTCACCGCTGCGACCCGCACGGCCGGTGCGTCCGATCCGGTGGACGTAGGACTCCGTGTCGGTCGGGATGTCGTAGTTGACGACGTGGCTGATCCGGTCGACGTCGAG
>JBBRGO010000159.1:0-7812 GCA_038224055.1 Actinomycetales bacterium | reverse complement strand
CGGCGAGGTCGTCGGCGTGCCGGTTCGCGACGATGACGTCGGCGATCGCGGTGAACTCCTCGAGGTCGCGGATGACACGGGAGTGGTAGAACTCGTCCTCGTCGAGCGCCGGCTCGTAGACGACGACCTCGACGCCCTTGGCCTTGATCCGCTTCATGATCCCCTGGATGCTCGAGGACCGGAAGTTGTCGGACTCGGACTTCATCACGAGGCGGTACATCCCGACGACCTTCGGCTCGCGCGCCAGGATGTCCGAGGCGATGAAGTCCTTGCGGGTCGCGTTGGAGTCGACGATGGCGTGGATGAGGTTCTGCGGGACCTCGTTGTAGTTGGCGAGCAGCTGCCTCGTGTCCTTGGGCAGGCAGTAGCCGCCGTAGCCGAACGACGGGTTGTTGTAGTGCGACCCGATCCGTGGGTCGAGACCGACCCCCTCGATGATCGAGCGGGTGTCGAGACCGTGCGAGACGGCATACGTGTCCAGCTCGTTGAAGTAGGCGACCCGCATGGCCAGGTAGGTGTTGGCGAACAGCTTGATCGCCTCGGCCTCGGCCGACTCGGTGAAGAGCACCGGGACGTCGGGGTCCTCGGACCCCTCGACGAGGAGGCGGGCGAACTCGCGGGCCTGCTCGCTCGTGCCACCCACGACGATCCGGCTGGGGTGCAGGTTGTCCCAGAGGGCCCGGCCCTCGCGGAGGAACTCCGGCGCGAAGAGGATCCGCCCACCGGGGAACTCCCCGCGCATCCGCTCGGTGAAACCCACCGGGATGGTCGACCGGATGACGATCGTCGCGTCCGGCGCCGCGGCGAGCGCCGCCGCGATGACGGTCTCGACCGAGCTCGTGTCGAAGAAGTTCGTGTCGGGGTCGTAGTCGGTGGGCGTCGCCACGACGACGAACTCCGCGCCGTCGTAGGCAGCGGCCGCGTCGGTCGTCGCGGAGAGCGCGATCTCACCGCGGGCCAGACGCTCCTCGATGTCGGCGTCGACGATGGGCGAACGCCCCGCATTGACGAGGTCGACCCGGTCGGGGTCGAGCTCGAGGGCGACGACGTCGGCACCCCCCGCGAGGATGATGGCGTTGGACAGCCCCACGTAGCCAAGGCCGACGACGGTGATCTTCATGCCCGCAGCCTAGGGGCTGGGCCGGGGCAAATCGTGACGGGTCGGGCCTGCCGGTGGCCTCAGCCCACCGACCCGACCCCGCTCGCCTGCTCGACGAAGGCCAGGAACCGCGCGACGTCCGCCTCGCTCTCGACCCCCACGGGGGCATAGTGCGCGGGTCGGGCCCTCCGGTCGTGCCAGAGCCCTCCCGACCCGAGATCCTCCTCCGTGGCGGTGAGCCACACCGTCGTGTCCGCGCCGGAGGCGGCGTCCCGCAGGAGCGGCCGCACGAGCGAGGCGAAGCGCGGGAGCGAGTCGGTGATCCCCGGGGTGGAGGCCCAGCCCGGGTGGGTGGCGGCCACGGCGATGCCGCGGCCGGCGAGGTCGGTCGCCCAGCACCGGGCGAGGACGATCTGCATGCGCTTGGTGCGGGCATAGGCCGTCACCCCCGAGTAGTCCTCCGCGGACACGGAGTACTCCGGGTCGTCGGCGTCGAGCCGCTGACCGTAGGCGCCGCCGGAGGTGACGAGCACGACCCGGCCACCCACGAGCACGTCGGCCAGGCCGTGCGTGAGCACGTGTGGACCGAGAACGTGGGTGGCGAGCGCGAGCTCGTGCCCCTCCTGGGTCACGGTGCGCCGCCTCGGCAGGACACCGGCGTTGTGGACGAGGGCGTGCAGCTGCGGCACCCGTGTCGCGAAGTCGGCGGCGAAGTCGCGGGTGGCCGCGAGGTCGCTCACGTCGGCGACGTCGGTGTGCACCGCGGCGCCCGGGACCCGGCGGAGCAGCTCCTCCCGGGCGGTCTCGAGCCGGCCCGCGTCCCGCCCCGTGAGGTGGACCGTGGCGCCCAGCCGGGCCACCCCGGCAGCGGTGGCGAGCCCGAGCCCGCCGGTGGCCCCGGTGACGAGGACGTGGCTGCCCGCCAATGCGTCGGCGGCGGGGTCCGCGGGCCACCAGTGCCGACGCAGGGCCGGGCCGATCCTCGTGTAACCGAGGACGAGGGACTTGTCCATCGCCCAGTCGAGCGCGGTCTCGGCACGGCGGGGAGTCATGGCGTCACTGTAGGGCGGCGGCCGGGTGCAAAAAGTCACACTGGCGTCGTACCGGTCAGTAGGAGCCGGGCCGCGGAGCCGTGCCAGATAGGGTGAAAACGTGGCCACCAACACTCTCCCGAAGTCGGCAACCCCTCGCGGGACCGTCTCGGCGCGCCGCACGACCGTGTTCATGAAACTGCTCATGGCCGTGTCCGGTGCGCTTTTCGTCTTCTACGTCCTCGTGCACATGTACGGCAACCTCAAGATCTTCGGCGGTACCGCGCCGTTCGACGAGTACGCCCACCACCTGCGCACGATCCTCACGCCGATCCTGCCCTTCGGCGGGTTCCTGTGGCTCTTCCGGGTCGCGCTCATCGTCGCCCTCGTCGTGCACGCCTACTCCGCCTTCTACTTGTGGAGCAAGGCCCGGGGGGCCCGGACGACGCGCTACGTCGCCAAGGAGGCGGCCCGCGTGACCGTGCGCAGCAAGATGATGCGCTGGGGTGGCGTGGCCCTGCTCGCCTTCCTCGTCTGGCACCTGCTGCAGTTCACCATCGTCAAGTTCAACGTCGGCCCCGACGCGGCGGAGGGCAGCCCGGGGGCGCTCGTCATCTCGAGCTTCCAGGTCTGGTGGGTCGTGCTCATCTACCTCGTCGCCATGGTCGCGCTGGCCATGCACCTCTACCACGGAGTGTGGAGCGCCTCGCAGACCCTGGGTTGGGTGAGCACCGCACGGTCGCGCCGCATCTCCCAGACGACGGCGACGGTCATCGCCCTCGTCACCGCGGTCGGCTTCATGCTCCCGCCGCTCGCCATCCTGTTCGGCATCGTCAAGGGGAACTGACCATGAGCAACCCGAGTGACCTCATCCACGGCCTCTACCGCGAGGGCGAGCCGATCGCCGACGCGAAGGCCCCGGGCGGCCCCGTCGAAGCACGCTGGGACAAGCGCAAGTTCGAGTCCGCCCTCGTCAACCCGGTCAACCGCCGCAAGCTCTCCGTCATCATCGTCGGCACCGGTCTCGCCGGTGGCGCCGCGGCGGCCACGCTCGGCGAGGCCGGCTACCACGTGAAGTCCTTCTGCTACCAGGACTCCCCGCGCCGCGCCCACTCGATCGCGGCCCAGGGCGGCATCAACGCCGCGAAGAACTACAAGGAGGACGGCGACTCGGTCTTCCGCCTCTTCTACGACACGGTCAAGGGCGGCGACTACCGCTCCCGCGAGTCCAACGTCTACCGGCTCGCCGAGGTGAGCGCCAACATCATCGACCAGTGCGTCGCCCAGGGGGTGCCCTTCGCGCGGGAGTACGGCGGCCTGCTCGACAACCGCTCCTTCGGTGGCGTCCAGGTCTCCCGCACCTTCTACGCCCGGGGCCAGACGGGCCAGCAGCTGCTCATCGGCGCCTACCAGGCCCAGGAGCGCCAGATCGCGGCCAAGACCGTGGAGATGTACTCCCGCCACGAGATGCTCGAGATCATCGTCGTCGACGGCAAGGCCCGCGGCATCATCGCCCGCGACCTCGTCACCGGCGAGATCGAGACGCACCTCGCCGACGCCGTCGTCCTGGCGAGCGGTGGCTACGGCAACGTCTTCTACCTCTCGACCAACGCGATGGGCTGCAACGTCACCGCGAACTGGCGGGCGCACCGCAAGGGCGCCTACTTCGCCAACCCCTGCTACACGCAGATCCACCCCACCTGCATCCCCGTGGCGGGCGAGCACCAGAGCAAGCTCACCCTGATGTCGGAGTCGCTGCGCAACGACGGCCGCATCTGGGTGCCGAAGCGCGCCGAGGACTGCGAGAAGGACCCCCGCGAGATCGCCGAGGACGACCGCGACTACTACCTCGAGCGGATCTACCCCAGCTTCGGCAACCTCGTCCCCCGCGACATCGCGAGCCGCCAGGCCAAGAACATGTGCGACGAGGGCCGCGGGGTCGGCCCGAAGGTGGGCGACTTCCGCCGCGGCGTCTACCTCGACTTCGCCGACGCCATCGGGCGGCTGGGCGAGGCGGCGGTCAAGGAGAAGTACGGCAACCTCTTCGACATGTACCAGCGGATCACGGGTGAGAATCCCTACGAGGTGCCGATGCGCATCTACCCCGCGGTGCACTACACGATGGGTGGCCTCTGGGTCGACTACGACCTCAGCTCCTCGATCCCGGGCCTCTTCGTCGCGGGCGAGGCGAACTTCTCCGACCACGGGGCCAACCGGCTCGGCGCCTCGGCCCTCATGCAGGGCCTGGCCGACGGCTACTTCGTCCTGCCCAACACGATCCGCGACTACCTCGCCAAGGGCCCCTACGCACCGCTCGACGAGTCGCACGCGGACGTCGTCGCGGCGAAGGCCGCGGTGGACGCCCGGGTGAGCAAGCTGCTCTCGATCAACGGCGAGCGGTCGGTCGACTCCTTCCACAAGGAGCTCGGCAACATCATGTGGGAGTACTGCGGGATGGAGCGCTCCGAGACGGGGCTGCTCAAGGCCGTCGACCTCATCCGCGGGCTGCGCGAGGAGTTCTGGCGCAACGTGCGGGTGCTCGGGGCGGCCGACACGCTCAACCAGAGCCTCGAGAAGGCCGGCCGCGTGGCCGACTTCCTCGAGCTCGGTGAGCTGATGTGCGTCGACGCCCTGCACCGCCGCGAGTCCTGCGGCGGACACTTCCGCGTCGAGTCCCAGACCGAGGACGGGGAGGCGCTGCGTCTGGACGACGAGTACGCCTACGTCGCGGCCTGGGAGTGGGGCGGTGAGGACGGCGGCGCGCCCGTCCTGCACAAGGAAGACCTGGTCTACGAATTCGTCGAGCTGAAGCAGCGGAGCTACAAGTAAATGAACCTCACACTCAACATCTGGCGTCAGGCCGGCCCCCAGTCCCGCGGCGAGATGGTCACCTATCCCGTCACGGACATCTCGGAGGACATGTCCTTCCTCGAGATGCTCGACGTGCTCAACGAGCAGCTCGACTCCGACGGCCACGAGCCGATCGCGTTCGACTCCGACTGCCGCGAGGGCATCTGCGGCGCGTGCGGTCTGATGATCTCCGGCCGTGCCCACGGCCCCGAGGTGACGACGACCTGCCAGCTGCACATGCGCTCGTTCTCCGACGGCGAGGAGATCACGATCGAGCCGTGGCGGGCCGACGCGTTCCCCGTCATCAAGGACCTTGTCGTCGACCGTGGGGCCTTCGACCGGATCATCCAGTCCGGGGGCTTCATCAGCGCCAACACCGGGTCGGCCCCGGAGGCCCACGCGGCGCCGGTCCCCAAGCCGGCTGCCGACCGCTCGTTCATGGCGGCGGCATGCATCGGCTGCGGCGCGTGCGTGGCCGCGTGCCCCAACGCGTCCGGCATGCTCTTCGTGGGCGCCAAGATCACCCACCTCGGGGAGCTCCCCCAGGGCCAGCCGGAGCGTGACGCGCGTGTCGTGTCGATGGTGAGCACCCACGACCACGAGGGGTTCGGCGGCTGCACCAACGTCGGCGCCTGCGCGGACGCCTGCCCCAAGGAGATCCCGCTCGACGTGATCAACCAGCTGAACCAGGACCTGCGCCACGCGCTGATGAACGGCGAGTGACCGCCTCCTCGTGATCGTCGACCGGCCCGCTCCCTCTGCGTGAGGGGGCGGGCTAGTCTGTTGCGGCAATGGCGCCCCGTCCCTTCCTCCAGCGAACCCCCGTCGTCCTCACGGCGGGAGTGCTGCTCAGCGGTGCCGGTCTGCTGAACGTCTTCTCGACGGCGTATGCCGCTGGGCCGCCGGCCGTGCCCCGGCTGCCGCTCGCGGGGGTCCGCCTCACGGCACCCGAGGCCGCGGAGCGGACGTGCAAGCAGTGGCAGACCGTCACCCACCTGCCCGCCCCCTCGGCGAAACCCGCCGCCACCCCACTCGCGACCAAGCCCGCGACCGAGCCCGCGACGAGGCCGGCGACCGGGACTCCCCCGTCACCCCGCACCCCGCTCGGGCCGGCGGTGTGTCGCAACGCCCCGCCGCAGCCGTTCCCCACCCCACGGTGGGAGCCCGGGTCGGTCGTCGGCGGACCGCTCCTCGCCCGCTCGGGCGTCATCACCCTGCCGGTCCCCGGTGTGCCGGCCCCGCCGGTCGTCGGGGACGTCTCCTACGTCGTGGCCGACCTCGCGTCGGGCGACGTGCTCGCGGCCAAGTCACCGCACGCCTGGCTCCGGCCGGCCAGCACCCTCAAGACCCTCACGGCCCTCACCCTCATGCCGCGCCTCGACCCCAGGAAGGTCGTCATCGCCTCGCCCGAGGCCCAGACGGCGAACGGGAGCCGCGTCGGCATCCTCGCCGGCAACCCCTACCCCGTCCGCAGCCTCTTCGACGCGATGCTCATGTTCTCGGCGAACGACGCCGTCTACGCGCTCGCCGACGCCGCCGGCGGCTACGACCGGACGGTGGCGCTGATGAACGCCAAGGCCGCCGAGATCGGCGCGCACGACACGGTCACGGTCGACCCGAGCGGGCTCGACGAGGGCGACCAGCGGTCCAGTGCCTACGACCTCGCGCTCATCGCCCGGGCCGCGATGCGGATCCCGGCCTTCCGGTCGACCATCGTCAAGACCGACGCCGTCTTCCCAGGCGGCACGGACGCGAAGACCGGCACGGTCTGGCCCTCCTTCCGCATCCACAACATCAACGACCTCCTCTCGCACTATGACGGGGCTGTGGGGATCAAGCCGGGACGCACCAACCGGGCCCAGCACACCTTCGTGGGTGCAGCGACCCGCGGGGGCCGCACCCTCCTCGTCGTCCAGATGGGCAGCACGACCGGCTCGTGGAAGCCGACGGCGGCCCTCCTCGACTGGGGGTTCGCCCACGCGGCGGCGGCCCGGCCCGTCGGCCGGCTCGTCGAGCCGGGTGAGGCGCCCCCGCCCGTGGTGGCGGGGCCGCCGTCGACGGCCCCGAGCTCACCGGCATACGCCCCGTCGGTGAGGGACATGCCGTCGACGGCACCGGCCCCGGACACGGGAACCCCCGCCCCGGTGGCCCTGGGGTCCGGCGGTCTCCTGTCCGGCAGCTCGCCTGCCCGGTCGGCGCTCGAGGTGGCGACACTCGCGCTCTCGCTCGGCGCCCTCCTGTCGGCAGCCCTGATCCTGCTCCGGGCCCGCTGGGCTCGCCGACGCTGACCCCGCCCCGCCCCGCCCGGTTCGAGGTGATCCCGCACGCCCTGCCCTGCCGGCATCACCTCGACTCGCGGGGCCTCCAGCGCAGAGGGTGTGCAGAGCGACGTGGGGTCAGCGGCGGCGGCGGCGGCGCAGGGCCTGGGCCGCGAGGGCGCCGGCCGCACCGAGGACTGCCCCCGAGACGAGGCTGACGCGGTCCCTGGAGCGGGCGGGCTCGGGGTCACCGGGGACAGCGGCATACGACTCGGACTCGGTCTCGGTGCTCGCCTCGGTGCTCGCCTCGGTGCTCGCCTCGGTGACCGTCTCGGTCTCGACCCCGGCGATCTGCCTCACGTCGAGGTCGTGGGAGGCCCAGGCCGCCGACAGCAGGACGACGCGCGACATGAGGTTGAACCAGAAGAGCAGGCCGACCGAGACGGCCACCGCACCGAGGACCGGGTTGCTGCTCGCCTGGGCGATGAGCCGACCACCGAAGAACTTCAGGACGGTGAGCAGCACCGCGCCGACGATGGCGCCGTCGCGCACCGCGTGCCAGGGCAGCGCCACG
>JBBRGO010000158.1:0-7837 GCA_038224055.1 Actinomycetales bacterium | reverse complement strand
CGGACGTCGACGACGACCGCGACGCGTTGCCGGGCCGCCTCCGGGGTGCTCGCGATCGCCTCGTCACGCAGGTCCGCGAGTGACGAGAGCAGCTGCGGCGGAAGGTTGTCCACGACGAGCCAGCCGAGGTCCTCGAGGACGTTGGCGGTGGTGCTCCGGCCCGCCCCGCTCATGCCGGTCACGATGACGAGAGGCGCCTCGGTCAGCGCGCTGCGTCGGGTCGTGGAGGTCTGGTCGTTCATTCGAGCACTTCTCCCGTCGTGAGGTTGACCGCGGGCTCGGGCGGTGCGCCCTCAGCCAAGTGGGTGACGATGGCCGAGGCAAGCGCAGTCCCGATGCCCGGGACCGCCATGACCGACTCGGCGTCGGCCTCGCGCAGCCGCTTCACGGATCCGAAGTGCTTGAGCACCGCCTTCTGCCGGCTCGCCCCCAGTCCGGGGATGCCGTCGAGCTGCGAGGAGGTCATCGCCTTGGAGCGGCGCTGCCGGTGGAAGGTGATGGCGAAGCGGTGGGCCTCGTCGCGCAGTCGCTGCAGCAGGTAGAGGCCCTCGCTCGTGCGGGGCAGGATCACCGGGTGATCCGAACCGGGCACCCAGACCTCCTCGAGCCGCTTGGCGAGTCCGACGAGGGCCACCTCCTCGATGCCGAGCTCGTCGAGCACCGCCTGGGCGGCGTTGACCTGCGGCAGCCCGCCGTCGACGACGACGAGGCTCGGCGGGTAGGCGAAGCGCCGCGGCCGTCCCGTTTCGGGGTCGATCGGACCCGAGACCGAGGAGCCCGTGTCGGCGCCGTCCCCCGCGTCATCGGTGTCATCGGTGTCATCGGTGTCATCGGTGCGGTCGCGGTGGCTGTCACCCCGGTGCACGGCGCCGGCCACGTCGGCCCGGTCACCGGACTCCCTGCGTGTCTCCGCGCCGACGACCCCGGTGGCCAGGTCGAGGTCACCGGCGCCCTCCGCGTCCTCGAGGTAGCGGCGGAACCGCCGGGTGAGGACCTCCCGCATCGCGGCGGTGTCATCGATCGTCACCGGTGCGTCACCGTCCTCGCCGACGGCGCCACGGACGATGAACCGGCGGTACTCACTCTTGCGGGCCAACCCGTCCTCGAAGACGACCATGCTCGCCACGACGTTGGTGCCCTGGACGTGGCTCACGTCGTAGCACTCGATGCGCAACGGCGCCTCGTCGAGCTCGAGGACCTCCTGGAGCTCCTGGAGGGCCTGGCTGCGGAGGGTGAGGTCGCCGGCCCGAGCCACCTTGTGGCGCGCGAGGGACTGGTCGGCGTTGCGGCGCACGGTCTCCATCAGGGTCCGCTTGTCGCCGCGCTGCGGCACCCGTACGTCGACCGCCGAGCCACGGACCGTCGAGAGCCACTCGACGACGGCCTCGGTGTCGGTGGGCAGGGTGGGGACGAGCACCTCGCGCGGCACGGAGCTGCGGTCGGCGTCGCCGTAGACCTGCTGAAGGAGGTGCTCGACGAGGCCGGGGAGGTCCTCGCTCTCCTTCTCCACGACCCAGCCCCGCTGGCCCCGGATCCGGCCGCCGCGCACGTGGAAGACCTGCACTGCAGCCTCGAGGTCGTCGTCGGCGAGGGCGAACACATCGGCGTCCGTCGCGTCTCCGAGCACGACCGACTGCTTCTCCAGCGCCTTGCTCAGGGCGCCGATGTCGTCCCGGAGGCGCGCTGCCTGCTCGAAGTCGAGCTCGGCGGCCGCGTCGTGCATCCGCTGCTCGATGCGCTTGACGAAGCGGGTCGTGTTGCCGGTCATGAAGTCGCAGAAGTCGTCGGCGATGTCCCGGTGCTCCTCGGCACTCACCCGCCCGACGCACGGGGCCGAGCACTTGTCGATGTAGCCGAGCAGGCACGGTCGCCCGCTCGAGGACGCCCGCCGGAACACGCCGGACGAGCAGGTCCGCACCGGGAAGACGCGCAGCAGCAGGTCGAGGGTCTCGCGGATCGCCCAGGCGTGGCCGTAGGGGCCGAAGTAGCGGGTCCCCTTGCGCTTGGCGCCGCGCATCACCTGGGCCCGTGGGTACTCCTCCCCCAGGGTGACCGCGAGATACGGGTAGGACTTGTCGTCGCGGTACTTGACGTTGAAGCGCGGGTCGAACTCCTTGATCCAGGAGTACTCGAGCTGGAGGGCCTCGACCTCGGTGCGCACGACGGTCCACTCCACCGAGGCCGCGGTCCTGACCATCGTCGCGGTCCGCGGGTGGAGCGCCGTGATGTCCTGGAAGTAGGAGGAGAGCCGGGGGCGCAGCGACTTCGCCTTGCCGACGTAGACGACCCTGCCGTGGGCGTCCCGGAAGCGGTACACGCCCGGGTCGGTGGGGATCTCGCCAGGTCGGGGTCGGTAGGTCGTCGGATCGGCCACGGTGCCACCCTATGCGTCCCCACTGACGCCACTCACGACGCCACCGGCGACCCCAGCGACACCGACCCCCGGGTATGCCCCTGGGCTCGGTCGCCGTCGCGCACCCGGAACCCGGTCGGACGCCAGGTCGAGCGTGAGGTCAGGCGACGGTCAAGGCGTCCCCGGAGACGGTGACCTTCTTGGGGGTCAGGCCCGTCGGCGCGGGACCGGCCACCCGGTCGCCAGTGCTGATGTCGAAGGCGCTGCCGTGACACGGGCAGATGATCTGCTTGCTCACGATGCTCGTCACGGGACAGCCCTGGTGCGGGCACGTCGTGTCGAAGGCCTTGAACGTGCCCGCCTCCGGCTGCGTGACGACGGTCTTGATGTCGGGGTAGATCTTCCCGCCACCGACCGGGACGTCGGAGGTGGGCGTGCTGCCCGGCGCCGGCGCGGCGCCCTCGGAGGTGGCACCTTCTGGCGGGGCCGCGGCCGATGACGACGAGGGCTCCGCCGGCGGGACGGGCGGGCTGCTGCAGGCCGCGAGCACGCCGGCACCGGCGACGGCTCCCGCCATCCGCAGGACGCCACGACGACCCGTCAGCGCGCTCACGCGCGCCTCGACGTCGGCGCGACGGAGGGCGGGCTCGCCGGACCCCGTCGCTTCGGCGGGCACGCTCGGCTCGGCGTGGCTGGACTTCGGGTTCATGCCTTCCCCTTCCGGGAGGTCGTGCCGGCAGCTCGGGTCGTGCGGATCGTCGTGCTCGTCGTGCGCTTCGTGGCGGCGGCCGTCGTGGCCCGCGCGCGCGTCGGCTTGCTCTTCGTGCTGCTCGAGCCCACGGCGGCCTGGTCCGCGGAGTTCGGAGAGGAGTTCGGAGAGGAGTTCGGAGCGGACGTCGCACCGGATGGGGACGTGACCGCCTTCGTCGTCCTCGTCGCGGCCTTCGTCGTCGCGGCCTTCGTCGTCGCGGCCTTCGTCGTCGCGGCCTTCGTCGTCGCGGCCCTCGTCCCGGTCGCCTTCGTCGTCCGGGCCGTCCGCGCGAGGATCGGGCCGAGGAAGCGCCCGGTGTGGCTGGCCTCGACCGCGGCCACGTCCTCGGGCGTCCCCTCGGCGATGACGAGGCCACCCCCCGAGCCGCCCTCCGGACCCATGTCGATGACCCAGTCGGCGTTCTTGATGACGTCGAGGTTGTGCTCGATGACGATGACGGTGTTGCCCTTGTCGACGAGGCCCTGGAGCACGTCGAGGAGCTTGCGGATGTCCTCGAAGTGCAGGCCGGTCGTCGGCTCGTCGAGGACGTAGATGGTGCGACCGGTGGAGCGCTTCTGCAGCTCGCTGGCCAGCTTGACGCGCTGGGCCTCGCCGCCGGACAGGGTCGGCGCCGGCTGGCCGAGGCGGACGTAGCCGAGTCCGACGTCGTTGAGGGTCCGCAGGTGGCGCGCGATCGCGGGGACCGCCTCGAAGAAGTCGGCCGCCTCCTCGATCGGCATGTCGAGCACGTCCGAGATCGTCTTGCCCTTGAAGTGCACCTCGAGCGTCTCCCGGTTGTAGCGGGCCCCGTGGCAGACCTCGCACGGCACGTAGACGTCGGGCAGGAAGTTCATCTCGATCTTGATGGTGCCGTCGCCCGAGCAGGCGTCGCACCGACCCCCCTTGACGTTGAACGAGAACCGCCCGGGGAGGTAGCCCCGCACCTTCGCCTCGGTCGTCTCGGCGAAGAGCTTGCGCATGTTGTCGAAGACACCGGTGTAGGTCGCGGGGTTGGACCGCGGCGTGCGCCCGATCGGGCTCTGGTCGACGTGGACGACCTTGTCGAGCTGGTCGAGGCCCTTGACCGTCTTGTGCCGGCCCGGGACGTGCCGGGCGCCGTTGAGCTTGTTGGCGAGGACGTTGTAGAGGATGTCGTTGACGAGGGTGGACTTGCCCGACCCGGAGACACCCGTCACGGCGACGAGGTTGCCCAGCGGGAAGCTGACGTCGACGCCCCGGAGGTTGTTCTCCCGGGCACCGGTCACGGTGATCTCGCGGCCGTCGTGCCCACGCCGGACCTCGGGGGTCGGGATCTCGCGGCGCCCGGAGAGGTACATCCCGGTGAGCGAGTCGGGGTGCGCGAGCAGCCCGGCGACCGGGCCGGAGTGCACGACCTTGCCGCCGTGCTCCCCCGCGCCCGGACCGATGTCGACGACCCAGTCGGCCGCCGCGATCGTGTCCTCGTCGTGCTCGACGACGATGAGGGTGTTGCCGAGGTCGCGCAGCCGGGTCAGCGTCTCGATGAGGCGGTGGTTGTCGCGCTGGTGCAGCCCGATCGAGGGCTCGTCGAGGACGTAGAGGACGCCGACGAGACCCGACCCGATCTGGGTGGCGAGCCGGATCCGCTGCGCCTCACCGCCGGACAGGGTGCCGGCCGGCCGGTCGAGGGAGAGGTAGTCGAGGCCGACGTCGAGCAGGAAGCCGAGACGCGCGTCGATCTCCTTGATCACCCGCTCGGCGATCTGGCGCTCCCGGGAGGAGAAGTCGACGGTGTCGAGGAAGCCCGCCGCGTCGCCGATCGCGAGCGCGCAGACCTCGGAGATGTTGCGCCCGCCGACGAGGACGGCGAGCGACTCGGGCTTGAGCCGCGCGCCCTTGCAGACTGGGCACGGCACCTCGCGCATGTAGCCCTCGTAGCGCTCGCGGCTCCACTCGGAGTCGGTCTCACCGTGGCGCCGCTTGATGAAGGGCACGACGCCCTCGAAGCCGGTCGTGTAGGACCGGTCCCGGCCGTAGCGGTTCTTGTACTTGACGTGGACCTTGTAGTTCTGGCCGTGGAGCAGCGCCTCCTTGGCGCGCTCGGGCAGGGCCCGCCACGGCGCGTCGACGGAGAACTTCATGTCCTCGGCGAGCGCCCCCATGACCCGCTGGAAGTACTCCGCGGAGCCCGACCCCTGCGCCCAGGGGGCGATCGCGCCCTCGGCGAGCGAGAGGTCGTCGTCGGGCACGATGAGCTCGGGGTCGACCTCGAGCTCGGTCCCGATGCCGGTGCAGGCGGTGCAGGCGCCGAACGGGGAGTTGAAGGAGAACGACCGGGGCTGGATCTCGTCCATGCCCAGGGGGTGGTTGTTGGGACAGGCCATCTTCTCGGAGAAGCGACGCTCCCGGTCGGCCTCGCCCGCCTCGCGGTCGACGAAGTCGATGACGACGATCCCCCCGGCCAGGCGCAGGGCCGTCTCGACCGAGTCGGTGAGCCGCCGCTTCGATCCGGTGTCGTCCCCCTTGGCGACGAGCCGGTCGACGACGACCTCGATCGTGTGCTTCTTCTGCTTCTCGAGCGTCGGCGGCTCGGCGAGGGAGACGACCTCGCCGTCGACCCGGGCCCGGGAGAAGCCCTTGGTCTGGAGCTCGGCGAAGAGGTCGACGAACTCGCCCTTGCGCCCCTGCACCACCGGCGCGAGGACCTGGAAACGGGTGCGGTCGGCGAGGGTGAGGAGCTGGTCGACGATCTGCTGCGGCGACTGGCGGGTCACCGGCTCCCCGCACACCGGGCAGTGCGGTCGCCCGGCTCGCGCGAAGAGCAGGCGGAGGTAGTCGTAGACCTCGGTGATCGTGCCCACGGTCGAGCGCGGGTTGCGGTTGGTCGACTTCTGGTCGATCGAGACCGCCGGGGAGAGTCCCTCGATGAAGTCGACGTCGGGCTTGTCCATCTGGCCGAGGAACTGGCGCGCGTAGGCGGAGAGTGACTCGACGTAACGGCGCTGCCCCTCGGCGAAGATCGTGTCGAACGCGAGGGAGGACTTGCCGGACCCGGACAGGCCGGTGAAGACGACGAGGCTGTCCCGGGGGAGGTCGACGGAGATGTCCTGGAGGTTGTGCTCGCGCGCACCTCGGACGACGAGAGCGTGGGCGTTGCCGGGGGCTTTGACAGTCACCCGCCCATGCTAAGTGTCGCCACCGACACTCGAGCATTCCGCTCGTCCCGGGGGCCGCGGGCAGGACGCCTCGGCGCTCAACGGCATACTCGGTCGCATGACCTCGACGCGGCGAGAGCCGGCCCCGACGCGCACGACGAGCACGCCGATCGAGGAGTATGCCGTCCTCGGCGACCTCGGGACCGCCGCCCTCGTCAGCCGCGGGGGGTCCGTCGACTGGCTCTGCCTGCCCCGCTTCGACTCGCACGCCTGCTTCGCGGCGCTGCTCGGGACGCCCGACAACGGCCGTTGGCTGCTCGGGCCCGCTGACCTCGGCGCCCGGTCGACGCGACGCTACGTCGGGGACTCGTTCGTCCTCGAGACGACGCACGAGACCGACTCCGGCGTCGTGCGGGTGACCGACGTCATGCCGCTCGCGGACGGCCGCGCCGACCTGCTCCGCCGGGTCGAGGGCGTCTCCGGCACGGTCCGGATGACGCACGAGTGGGTCGTCCGTTTCGGCTACGGCGCCACCCGCCCGTGGGTCTCGCGCCGCAAGGACGACCGCGAGGGCACCCACGACACGATCATCACCGCCGTCGCCGGACCCGACATGCTCGTCCTGCGCGGTGACCGGCTCCCCCACGCCCGGGACGGCCGCCACGTCGACGAGTTCGACGTCAGCGCAGGCGAGATGCTGACCTTCTCCACGACGTGGTTCCGCAGCCACCACCCGGTGCCGGCGCCGCTCGAGATCGACGGCCGCATCCAGGAGACGCTGGCGGCCAGCCGGGAGTGGGGGGCGCGCAGCGGCTACGACGGCCCCTACACCGAGGCGGTGACCCGATCGCTGCTCGTCCTCCGGGTCCTCAGCCACGGTGAGACCGGCGGCATCGTCGCGGCGCCGACGACCTCGCTCCCCGAGAACTTCGGGGGCGGGCGCAACTGGGACTACCGGTTCTGCTGGCTGCGCGACGCCGCCCTCACCCTCGAGGCGCTCCTCGGCTGCGGCTACCTCGAGGAGACGCGCCTGTGGCGCAACTGGCTGCTCCGGGCGGTGGCCGGCGACCCCGAGGACATGCAGATCATGTACCGCGTGGACGGCGGGAGGGAGCTGTCCGAGCGTGAGCTCACCCACCTGCCCGGGTATGCCGGGTCGAGCCCCGTCCGCGTCGGCAACGGCGCCGTCGACCAGCGCCAGAGTGACGTCCTCGGCGAGGTGATGATCGCACTCGAGCGGGCGCGGGAGCGCGGCATCGTCGAGTCCCGCGACTCGTGGCACCTGCAGCGCTCGCTCGTCGACCACCTCGCCACGCACTGGGAGGAGCCGGACAACGGGCTCTGGGAGATCCGCGGACCACGCCAGAAGTTCACCCACTCACGGGTCATGGTCTGGGCCGCCTTCGACCGGGCGGTCCGGGCCGTCGAGGAGCACGGCCTGCACGGACCCGTCGAGCAGTGGCGGGAGGTGCGCGACGCGGTGCGCGACGAGGTGATGGCGCACGGGTGGAACGAGGAGAAGCAGACCTTCGTGCAGCACTACGCCACCGACGAGGTCGACGCCTCGCTGCTCGTCCTCTCGGCCGTCGGGTTCCTGCC
>JBBRGO010000157.1:0-8101 GCA_038224055.1 Actinomycetales bacterium | reverse complement strand
CGCTGCGACACGACCGTCGTCACGCCGTCGCCGCGCATGCTCACGCCGTAGAGCGCGTCGGCGATCTCCATCGTCTTCTTCTGGTGGGTGATGACGATGAGCTGCGAGCTGTCCCGCAGCTCCTCGAAGAGGGTGATGAGGCGGCCGAGGTTCGCGTCATCGAGCGCCGCCTCGACCTCGTCCATGATGTAGAAGGGCGAGGGGCGGGCCTTGAAGATCGCCACGAGCAGCGCGACCGCGACGAGCGAGCGCTCCCCCCCGGACAGCAGCGACAGCCGCTTGATCTTCTTGCCGGGCGGGCGCGCCTCGACCTCGAGACCCGTCGTGAGCATGTTGGACGGGTCGGTGAGCAGCAGCCGTCCCTCGCCGCCGGGGAAGAGCCGCTGGAAGACCCGCTCGAACTGCACCGCCGTGTCCTCGAACGCCTCGGCGAACACCTTCTCGACCCGCTCGTCGACCTCCTTGACGATGTCGAGCAGGTCGCGCTTGGAGCTCTTGAGGTCCTCGAGCTGCTCGGTGAGGAACTTGTGTCGCTCCTCGAGCGCCGAGAACTCCTCGAGCGCGAGCGGGTTGATCCGGCCGAGCGCGCTCAGCTTGCGCTCCGCCGAGCGCAGCCGCTTCTCCTGGGCCTCCCGCACGAACGGTACGGGGTCCGGCGGCTCGGCCCCGGGGTCGCCGTCGGGGTCAGCGACCGCCGGGACGAGGCGGTCGGGACCGAACTCGTCGACGAGCGAGTCCGGCGCGATGCCGAGCTCCTCGACGGCCCGGGTCTCCAGCTGCTCGATGCGCAGCCGCTGCTGGGTGCGGGCGACCTCGTCACGGTGGACCGAGTCGGTCAAGGCGCGCAGCTCGTTCTGGAGCGTCGCGATGTCACGTCGGACGACGGACAGCTCGGCGTCGCGTTCCGTGCGGGCGGCCTCGCCGGCAGCACGGACGTGGTCGGCCTCCTCGGCCGCCTCGACGAGCAGGCCGTGGACCCACTGCGCAGCGATCCGGACGGCCTCGGCGACCGCCGCCTCCCGCTGGCGACGCGCCCGCCTGGCGACGAGACGCTCCCGCGCCTGCTCCTCGTGCCGGGCGCCGCGCTCGAGGGCGTCGGCACGGTCCTTGAGCGCTCGGGCCCGTTCCTCACGGGTGCGCAGCCCCAGGCGCAGCTCGGTCTCGGCGGCGCGGGCCTCGCGGGCCAGGGCCTCGAGCCGTTCGCGCTCGTCCGGAGACGGCTCGGCCTCGGACTCGCCCTCACCACTGGCTGCCTCGAGCCGCTCGACCAGCTCGGCGTGCTCGATCTGGTCGGCCTCGAGTGCCGTGCGGGCGTCGGTGATCGCCTGCTCGGTGCGCTCGACCTCGGCACGGGCGTTGCGCAGGGTCTGTCCCAGCGACCCGAGCTTCTCGGCGATCGCCGACATGCGGGCGTCGCTCTCGTGGAGGCGCTCGAGCGTGGCCTCCACCTCGTCGTTGAGGGCCACCCGGGTCGCCTCGGCGGACACGGCCTGGAAGCGGGCCCGCTCCACCTCGCTCACCGCCGCCGACACCTGCGCCTGGGCCGCCTCGTAGGCGGCCTGCAGCTCGATGAGGCTCGGCGCGGCGCTGCTGCCACCGCGGACCCGCCCGGGCGCGAAGACGTCACCGTCGCGGGTCACCGCCGTCACCCCCGGCTGCGCGAGGACGAGCTCTCGCGCGGCGGCGGCGTCGTCGACGAGCGCGACCCGGTCGAGCACCTGGTCGACGGCCGGACGAACCGACGCGGGGCACTCGACGACGTCACGGGCCCAGCGGACACGATCCCCCAGCGTGGGCCACGACGCGGGGTCGACCGACCCGGCCGACTCGGACACGAGCATGCTGACCTGCCCGGCGTCCTCGGAGCGAAGGGTGTCGAGGGCGGCGGCAGCCGCGGCGAGCGACTCGACGGCGAGCGCCTCGGCGGCCTGGCCGAGCGCGGCCGCCACCGCGTTCTCGAGGCCGGACTCGACGGTGACGAGCGAGGCGACGGAGCCGATGATGCGGTGCGTCTCGTCGGCAGCGGCCAGCAGGCTCGCGGCGCCGTCCTTGCGGCTGAGGCTGAGACCGAGCGCCTCGACCCGAGCCGCTGCCGTCCCCCGGGCCCGGTCGGCGACCGTCTCCGCGTCCTTCCAGCGAGCGAGCTCGGCCTCCGCGGTCTCGAGGCGCTCCGCGGCCTGCTCGTATGCCGTGTCGAGCCCCTGCTCGCCCTCCTCGTCGTCAGCCACGCCGGCCTCCAGGTGGGCGAACTCCTGCTCGGCCTCGGTGGCCCGGGCCTGGGCCTGCGCCGCCGTGGACCGGAGCCGTCCGACCTCGGCCTCACGAGCCTCGATGCGGGAGGCCTTGGCACCGACGGCGCCGGCGAGCTTGGCCAGCCCCTCCCGACGGTCCGCGGCGATCCGAGCAGCCCGCGCCAGCCGGGTGGTCTCCTCGGTGTGCGCGCGCTCGACCTCGGCACGCACGCGCACCGCCTCCTCGAGGGCGGTCGTCGCCTGGGCCACCTCGGCGACGAGGGCCTGCTCCTGATCCCGGGCCTGGGCGGCCTGTCGCCGGAGCTGCTCCGGGTCGCGAGGAGCGCCGCTCCCTCCCCCGGTGTCGGAGTCGTCCTCGCCGAGCAGCCGCACCCGCTCCGTCGCGAGCGAGCGGGTGGCGGCGAGGCGCTCGACGAGGCGCCCTGCGGCGACGTACTCGTCCTGGGCCCGGGTCAGCGCCGGTCGCGCCTCCTCGGCTGCGTGCTCGAGGGACGCGAGTCGCCGGGAGAGGTCGCCCATCGCCGCCTCGACCTCGGTGCGGCGCTGGATGAGGGCAGACTCGTCCGCGACCTCCTGCTCCAGCGTCGAGGTGAGCTGGGTGAGGTCGTCGGCGAGCAGCCGCAGTCGGGCGTCGCGGGCGTCGGCCTGGATCACGGCCGCCTTGCGCGCGGTCTCGGCCTGACGTCCGAGCGGTCCCAGCTGGCGCCGGATCTCGCCGGTGAGGTCCTGCACGCGGGTGAGGTTGGCCTCCATGGTCTCGAGCTTGCGCAGCGCGCGTTCCTTGCGCTTGCGGTGCTTGAGGACCCCGGCGGCCTCCTCGATGAAGCCGCGCCGCTCCTCGGGCGTGGCTCGCAGGACCGTGTCGAGCTGTCCCTGCCCGACGATGACGTGCATCTCGCGTCCGATGCCGCTGTCGGACAGGAGCTCCTGCACGTCGAGCAGGCGGCACGGGGTGCCGTTGATGGAGTAGTCCGAGCCGCCGTTGCGGAACATCGTCCGGGCGATGGTGACCTCGGTGTAGTCGATCGGCAGCGCGCCGTCGGTGTTGTCGATGGTCAGGGCGACCTCGGCGCGGCCCAGGGGTGCGCGCCCGGCCGTGCCCGCGAAGATGACGTCCTCCATCTTGCCGCCGCGCAGCGACTTCGCGCCCTGCTCCCCCATCACCCAGGCGAGGGCGTCGACGACGTTGGACTTGCCGGAGCCGTTGGGGCCGACGATGCAGGTGATGCCCGGTTCGAGGCGAAGGTGGGTCGCCGAGGCGAAGGACTTGAAGCCCTTCAGGGTGAGGCTCTTGACGAACACGAACTCGGGGATCCTTTGTCCAGCCGGGCGACGATCCGTGCCAGCGTACCCGCCCGCCACGCACGGACCCGGGAGGTGAGCGCCCACCGGCCCAGCGGCATACCGTGGAGGCGTGGGCCCCGCCGCCGAGCACGTCGTCACCTCGCTCGAGCGACTGCTCGAGGTCTACCCGGTCGCGCGACCCGAGCCACCTCGCGGCAAGGAGGCGAGCGCGTTGACGCCGGCGTATGCCGCGATCGTCGCGGCCTGCCCCTTCGTCGTCATCTCCACCGTGGGCAACGGGGGCCTGGACCAGTCACCACGGGGCGACCACCCGGGCTTCGTCCGGGTCCGTGACGAGCACACCCTCGTCATCCCTGACCGGCGGGGCAACAACCGCCTCGACACGCTGCGCAACGTCGTCGCCGACCCACGCGTCAGCCTGCTCCTGCTCGTGCCGGGACTCGGGCTGGAGCTGCGGGTGCGCGGCAGCGCCGTCGTGTCGACCGACCCGGCCGAGCTCGCCCACCACGAGGTGAGAGGCTCACTGCCCGCCTCGGTGCTCATCGTCACAGTCGAGCGCGCCTACTTCCAGTGTGCGCGAGCGGTCAAGCGAAGCCGCCTGTGGGACAGTGACGCCCACGTGGACCCTCGCGACCTTCCCACGGCCGGCCAGATGACGCTCGAGGCGGGCGGTTTCGCCACAGCGGACGAGGCCTCCGACTACGACGCGACCCTCGAGGAGCGTCAGCAGGCGACGCTCTACTGACCGGCGCCGCCCGACGCGATCCGCTCGTGGTGGTGGATGACCTCGGCGATGACGAAACCGAGGAACTTCTCCGCGAAGACCGGGTCGAGGCCCGCCTCGTCCGCGAGCGCACGCAGCCGGGTGATCTGGCGCTCCTCGCGGGGCGGGTCAGCCGGGGGGAGGTGCATGACCGCCTTGAGCACACCGACCTGCTGGGTGCACTTGAAGCGCTCCGCGAGCAGGTGGACGAGGGCGGCGTCGATGTTGTCGATGCTGCTGCGCAGTCGCACCAGCTCCGCCGGGGTGCCGGGCACCGGGCTCGCGGCGTTCGCGTCGGTCTCGTCCGTCTCGTCGGTCACCCGACCAGCGTAGGTCGGTCAACGCTCGACGAAGCCGGCGGTCCCGTCCTTGAGACCATGGTCCTGGACCACGACGGTGGCGACCCGGCCCGGCCGCCGGGTCGTGCTCGGCGACTCGCGGAGCAGCGCCACGAGGTCCTCGACCCTTCCTCGTGGACCCTGGGCGACGACCTCCACCCGACCGTCGGCGAGGTTGCGAGCGTGACCGGCGAGGCCGAGCTCGAGGGCCCGGGCGCGGGCCCACCAGCGGAAGCCGACCCCCTGGACGTCACCGTGGACGAAGGCGGCCACGCGGACCTGCGCCGACGGACCCGGGTCCTGGGGGGGTGTCTGTCCGGGTGCGGCAGGGTGGTCTGGAGACACGGCTCCACCGTATGCCGCGCGCCTCCCGCAGGGACGACCCGGGCGTCCCTAGGCTCTCACCAGGAACGACAGGGACTTCACAGACTTCAGGGACATCCCGCACGGTCGGCGGAGAGGGGAACGGCGTGACGACGTCGGTCAGGATCCGAGCAGGCAGCTCGGGTCAGCACGGCGCCCCGGCCCCGAGAACGACCCCTCGGGGGGTCGTGGGCACGGCCGGGAGCACTCCGCCGCGCAGCTCCCCGCGGATCGAGGGCCTCGACGGGCTCCGCGCGCTCGCCATCCTCGCCGTCCTCGTGTTCCACCTCAACCCGTCGTGGCTGCCCGGCGGCTTCCTCGGCGTCGACGTCTTCTTCGTCGTCTCCGGGTTCCTCATCACCACCCTGCTCGTCCACGAGCACCGTCGGACCGGACGCATCGCCTTCTCCCAGTTCTGGGTCCGCCGCGCCCGACGCCTCCTGCCCGCCCTCTTCCTCACGGTGACGGTGAGCGTCCTCATCGCCCGCACGGTGAGCGCCGACCTGCTCGTCAACATCGGGCGCCAGATCGCGGGGGCGCTCACGTTCTCGACCAACTGGGTCGAGATCGTCGCCGGCTCGAGCTACTTCGACCAGACCGCGCCGCAGCTGTTCATGAACTTCTGGTCGCTCGCGGTCGAGGAGCAGTTCTACCTGCTCTGGCCGGCAACCGTGCTCCTCGTCCTCCGCCTCGGCTCCAGCCGGGCGCGCACCGCCGTCGCGCTCGGGCTCGCGGCCGCCTCGACGGCGCTGATGGCGGCCCTCTACACGCCCGACACCGACGCGACCCGGGTCTACTACGGCACCGACACCCACCTGATGGGCCTCATGCTCGGCGCTGCGCTCGCCTTCGCGTGGGCGACCCCCGCGCTCGCACTGCGCATCGCACCGGCCACCTGGGGTCGCTACGGGAAGTATGCCGTCCCGCTGGCCGGCACGGTCCTGCTCGCCCTGTTCGTGCTGCTCGACGAGTCCGACCCGTTCACGTTCCGCGGCGGCTTCCTGCTCGCCTCACTCGCCAGCGCGGTGCTCGTCCTCGGCCTCCTGGACCGCCACCCGGCCGGCCCGACGGCGTTCCAGCGGGTCACGCGGCACCCGGTGGCGACGTGGATCGGGGTGCGTTCCTACTCGATCTACCTCTGGCACTGGCCGGTCATCCTCATCATCGCGCAGGACAACCCCTCCGTTCCCGGCACGGCGAGCCACGTGGTGACCCGGTTGTGGTGCGTCGTCGTCATTCTCGCCCTGTCGGACCTCACCTACCGCTTCGTGGAGACCCCCTTCCGCCGGTACGGCTTCCGCGAGGTGGGGCGGAGGTTCCTCGCGGCCCTGCTCCGCAGCTCGCGACGCACCCGGCAGGTCATCTCGGCGACCGTGGCCGTGCTCGCGATCGTCGTCTCCGTGGTCGTCCTGACGGCTCCCGACCGGTCGGAGACCGCGCGGATGCTCGAGGCCAACGAGGCCGCCGCCGCCTCCGGCGCGGTCCTGACCACACCGTCGGCGCCGGGCACGACGGGGGCGCCGGGAGCGGTCTCGAGCCCGCCCGCCGCGGCGACCGGCACGAGCCCGGCCCCGACGACGTCCGCCGGGTCCGTCGCCGGATCGGCGGCCGATGCCTCCTTCACCATGCCGACCGGCAAGGAGATCGACGCCTACGGCGACTCGATCATGGTCGGCAGCGTGCATGCCCTCGACTACTACTTCCCCGGGATCCGGATGGACGCGAAGTCCAACCGGCGCTGGGCCGACGGGCTCGCGGCGATCAAGGCCCGCGGGGAGGGCAACCGCCGAGCCGTGGTCCTCGCCTTCGGGACCAATGCCGGCGTCGACGAGGAGCGGGTCGGGCAGGTCCTCGACACCCTCGGCACGGAGCGGATGGTCGTGCTCGTCAACCTGATGGGTCCGTTCGCACGGATCGACCGGGACAACGCCATCCTCGACCGACTCGCGGGTGAGCGCTCCAACGTCATCGTGGCCGACTGGGCGGACGCCGTGCGGGGCCACCCGGACCAGCTGCAGAGTGACCGGATCCACCCGAGCCTCATCGGAGCCCACCTCTTCGCCAAGACCGTCCGCTCGGCCCTGGCCCAGCTCTCCGAGCAGCACACCGGCACGAAGGTCGCGCTCAAGGACCTGCCCATCCCGTGACCACCTCCTGGTACGAGCCTGCCCACCATCCAGTGACCATCGGCATCGTGTCGCCCGGAGCCATGGGGTCAGCGCTCGGTCGCGCGTGGACCGGTCCCGAACGACCAGGCAAGCGCGTCGTGGTGACGGTGGCCGGCCGCAGCTCCCGCACCGCCGGTCTCGCCGAGGGGCTCGAGCTGCTCCCCGACCTCGCCGCGGTGGTGTCGGAGAGCGACGTCGTGATCTCCGTCTGTCCTCCGGGGGCGGCCGACGAGGTCCTCGACGCCGTCATCGCCGCCGCCCTGGAGACCGGCTCGACCCCGCTCCTCGTCGACGCCAACGCCGTCGCACCGGAGCGGGTCCGCGCGATGGCCGAGCGGGCGGCATCCTCCGGACTCGACCTCGTCGACGGTTCGGTCAGCGGCGCCCCACCCACACCCACCGGCGACACGATGCTCTACCTGTCGGGCGCCCGCGCCGGCGAGGTCGCCCTACTCGGGGCGATCGGGCTGCGACGACGTGTGGTGGGCGCCGAGGTCGGGCAGGCCTCCGCAGTCAAGATGTGCACCGCCTCGGTCTACAAGGGCACGACGGCCGTGTGGAGCCAAGCGCTCGAGGCGGCCCAGGCACTCGGGGTCCTCGACGTCGTGACCGCAGACCTCGGGGAGGAGCTGCCGGGCCAGGTCGCGTCCATCGGGCGACGCCTCGCCGTCGCCACGGCCAAGAGCGCGCGCTTCGCCGACGAGATGGAGCAGATCGCGCAGACCCAGGCCGGGGCCGGACTCTCGAGCGAGCTCTTCCTGGGGATGGCGGCGGTCTACCGCCGCCTTGCGACCACTCCGCTGGCGAGCCTGACTCCCGAGGAGGCCGCCTCGCTGAGCGACCTCCGCGAGATCCTCGACCGGCTCCGCCCCACGACACCTGACGCAGACTGATCTGCAGTCTGATCCACCG
>JBBRGO010000156.1:0-8113 GCA_038224055.1 Actinomycetales bacterium | reverse complement strand
CACGACGCGGGCCGGGCCGCTGCCGCCCAGGGCGTGGTCGACGGTGCTGATGAGGGTGGCGGTCGTGCGGTCCGCGCGGATGGCCGAGACGCCGTCACTCGTCATCGGCTGTCCGGCCGCCACGACCGGCTCGACTCCCGCGACGACCGTGGCGGCGGAGTGGTCGAGGAGCGCGGTCGCGAGGGCGCGCACCTCGTTGGAGCGAGCCGCGACCGCGGCCTCCTCCCCGGAGTAGTGCCCCGAGACGACGACGGCGAGGTCCGCCGGGTCGATCTGCGGCTCCGTGCTGTCGAGCAGCCCGGCGCCCGACAGCACCGCGAGGGCAGCCGTCCGGGACGGCGTCGGACCGGCTGAGTCCCGGCTCACCACGATCCCGGCCAGCACCTCGTCGAGGAGCGCGTCGCCCCGCGCGGTGCTGGTCAGCCCGAGGGCGGCGGCCGCCGCGGTCGCCGCGGCACCACGCGCGGCGGCCTTGGCCGGGTCGGCCCAGTCGGCGCCGAGGGTGACGGTCGCCGTGACCGTGGCGCCGCTCGCGGCGAGCGTCGTCTGCAGCTGCTGGACGAGGCCGCCGTCGGCGGAGGGCAGCGCGACGACGACGACCTGGTGCGTGGGCAGGCGGCCCGCCACCGCCCGGGTGCTGACGGCCTCGGCGTAGTCCTGCTCGGCCGTGACGATCTTCTCGCTGGCGTCGAGCTTCTCGTTGAGCTCCTGCTTCTCGGTCCGAAGGGCCGAGACCTGGTCGGTGAGCTGGTTGCCGAGGTTCGACTGGAGCGGGCCGGCACCGAGGACGATGCCGACGGCCAGGGCGAGGAAGATCGAGATGATCGAGACGAGGTGGTAGCGGAAGTCGATCACGAGAAGATCCCAACGATGGCGGACCGGAGGTCGTCCCAGCGAGCGCCGAGGACCTGGAGCCACCCCTGACCGATGGGGGTGGCCGCGACGGCGACGAAGAAGGCGAGCAGTCCCACCGCGAGCATCATGACCAGCATCCCGCCCGGGACGCGGGCCCGGTAGAGACGGCTGACTCCCTTCGCGTCGACGAGCTTGCCGCCGACCCGCAGCCGGGTCAGGAACGTCGAGGCCTGCCCGTCGCGCCCCTTGTCGAGGAACTCCACGAGCGTCACGTGCGTGCCGACGGCGACGATGAGCTCCGCGCCGGAGTCGTCGGCGAGGAGCATCGCGACGTCCTCGCTCGTGCCCGCCGCGGGGAAGACGACCGGCTCGATGCCGAGGGCCTCGACCCGCGCCAGGCCCGGGGCCCGACCGTCGCGATAGGCGTGGACGACGATCTCGGCGCCGCAGCGCAGGGCCCGGTCCGAGACCGAGTCCATGTCACCGACGACGAGGTCGGGGCGGTGACCCGCCTCGAGGATCGCGTCGGCGCCGCCGTCGACGCCGATGAGCACGGGCCGGTACTCACGGATGTAGGGCCGCAGCGCGTCGAGGTCCTCGCGGTAGTGGTAACCGCGCACGACGATGAGGCAGTGCCTGCCGTCGATGACGGTCCGGATAGACGGGGTGCCGATGCCGTCGAGGAGCAGGTCCCGCTCCTTGCGGATGAACTCCATGGTGTTCGTGGCGAAAGCCTCGATCTGGACCGCGAGGCCGGCCCGCGCCAGCTGCATGTCGGCCTCGATCAACGCGTGGTCGAGGGCCCGTCCCGAGGCGAGCTTCGTCTCCCCCGACCAGAGGTCGTCCCCGTCCACCCGCAACGGGCTGCCGTCACGGACGTTCATCACGGTGAGCCCGGCTGCGTCGAGGACGGGGATGCCGGCGTCGACCAGGATCTGCGGACCGACGTTGGGATAGCGACCCGACGTCGACGGGACCGCGTTGACGACCGCCGCGGGACGGGCCGTGACGAGGGCCTCCGCGCTGACCTTGTCGAGGTCGGTGTGGTTGATGACCGCGATGTCGCCCGGTTTGAGCCGCTTGGTCAGGTCCTTGGTCCGCGCATCGACCCTCGCGGGTCCCGTCACTCCCGGACCGGGGTCCGGGGCGTGTCGGGGACGTCGCAGCAAGGGGGCCATGGTGAGCCAATCGTGCCATGCGACCATGCCGCCGACGGACGCGACGGCCCGGTCGGCAGCGCGATCATCAACCGTGGCCGGCGAAAGGCTCGCCGTGCGATCTCAGCGGGTGGCAGCGGTCCGGAGGGCGGCCGTCTGCGCGAGCAGGTCGTGGGCATGGGCCAGCCCGGCCTCCGAGTCGGGGTCACCGCCCATCATCCGGGACAGCTCGCGCAGTCTCCGGTCGTCCTCGACGGCGGTGACGCTGCTCGAGGTGATGGCCCCGTCGTCGGCCTTGTGCACGACGAGGTGGCGGTCGGCGAAGGCCGCCACCTGGGCGAGGTGGGTCACGACGATGACCTGTGCCCCCTCGGCGAGGGCGGCGAGGCGCGCCCCGACGTCGAGGGCCGCGGCGCCGCCGACCCCCGCGTCGACCTCGTCGAAGACGAAGGTCGGTGGGCTGGTCGCCTCCGAGTCGTGTCCGGCACCGACGACCTCGAGCGCGAGCATGACGCGGGAGAGCTCACCGCCCGAGGCCGCCTTGGCCACGCTCCGCGCGGGGGCACCGGCGTTGGCGGCGAGCAGGATCTCGACCTCGTCGATTCCGTGCCTCGTCAGTCGCACCCGGTCCCCGCCGGGCAGCTCCAGACCGTCGGGGTCCGGCCGCCGGGTCACCTCCACCTCGACGACGGCTCGTCCCATCGCCAGGTGGGTGAGCTCGTCGCTGACCCGGGCGCCGAAACGGGTGGCGGCCTCCTGCCGGGCCTGCGAGAGCTGCTCCGCGCAGGCGACCAGCTCGTCACGGAGCGAGACCACCTCGGCGTCGAGGCTGCCGATGCGGTCGTCGGCTCGGACGAGCTCGTCGAGGCGTGCCGCGGCCCGCCCCGACCAGGCCAGGACGTCGTCGACGGTGTCGCCGTAGCGGCGAGTGAGGCCGGTGAGGGCCGCGCGACGCTCCTGGACGAAGGACAACCGGCCGGGGTCGAGGTCGACGTCGTCGAGGTAGGCGGTGAGGTCGGCCGCGAGGTCGGTCACGAGCGTGCCGACCTCGTGGACGCGGACGTCGAGGGAGCGCAGCTGCTCGTCGTGCTCGCTCGCGGTGCCCAGCTGCGCCCGGGTCGACCCGATGAGGTCGGCGACGCTGGGGACGGGCTGGGCGGCATACTCCTCGCCGGTCAGGGTCGAGAGCGCCTGCCCGGCGGCGAGACGCAACGTGTCGGCGTGGGCGAGCCGCTCGTCCTCGGCCCGAAGGGCCACGTCCTCGCCCGGTTGCGGGTCCAGCGCCTCGATCTCCTCGAGCGACGCGGTGAGCGTGTCGATCTCGCGGGCCCGCTCGTGGGCGAGCTCCCGCAGCCGGTCGAGCTCACGCTGCGCGCTGCGCCAGCGGTCGTACAACCCTCCGACCTGCTCGCGCATGCTTCGCATGCCCGGGCCGCCGAAGTCGTCGAGCACCTCACGGTGCGCCTCCCCCTGGCGCAGCCGCCACTGGTCGGCCTGGCCGTGGACCGCCACGAGCATTCGTCCGAGATCGGCGAGCACCGCGACCGGGGCGGTGCGTCCGCCCACGTGGGCGCGGGAGCGTCCGGCGGCCGCGATGGTGCGCGCGATGACGAGCTCTCCCCCGTCGTGCACGCCGCCTGCCTCCTCGGCGCGCAGCAGCGCGGGGTGGCCCGGGGGGAGCTGGACGACTCCCTCGACGAACGCGGCGTCGGCGCCGGTGCGGACGAGCCCAGGGTCGGCCCGCTCACCGAGGAGCAACCCGAGCCCGGAGACGACCATCGTCTTGCCGGCGCCGGTCTCTCCGGTGAGGACGTTGAGCCCGGGGCTGAGGTCGAGGACGGCGTCGTCGATCACCCCGATCCCGCGGATCCTCATCTGGCTGAACACGGGACCACCCTAGAGGGGTGGAGCACTCACGGCCCCACCCGCGCCGGTGGCCCCGCCGTTCCCTCGCCAGCCGGCGACGGACAGGTCGAACTTCGCCACGAGCCGGTCGGCGAAGGGTGCATTGGTCAACCGGGCCAGGCGCACCGGCCGGTCTCCCCTGCAGACCTCGATGCGCGAGCCCGGGGGCAGGTCGACGTGCCGACGCCCGTCGCACCACATCACCGCGGCGCCCTCGGTGTCGGCCTTGATCTCGATGGCGAGGTGGGTGTCGGGGCCGAGGACGAGTGGCCTGGCGAAGAGGGCGTGGGCGGAGTTGGGCACGAGCAGCATCGCCTCGACCTGGGGCCACACCACCGGGCCTCCGGCCGAGAAGGCGTAGGCGGTCGAGCCCGTCGGGGTGGAGACGATCACCCCGTCACAGCCCCAGGTGGACAGGGGACGTGCGTCGACCTCGACGGTGACCTCGAGCATCCGCTCTCGGGAGGCCTTCTCGACGCTCACCTCGTTGAGGGCCCAGCTGGAGGCGAGGAGCTCCCCGCCGTGCTTCGCGTCGACGCGCAGAGTCATCCGCTCCTCGACGGTGTACTGGTTGCGGGCGATCCGCTCGACCGTCGCGTCGAGGTCGTCCCGCTCGGCCTCGGCGAGGAACCCGACGTGGCCGAGGTTGACGCCGAGGAGGGGGACGTCAGCGCTCCGGGCGAACTCGGCGCCCCGCAGGATCGTGCCGTCTCCGCCGAGCACGACGACGAGGTCGCAGCCCTCGGCGACGTGGCCCTCGGTGTCGATGTGGACGCGGGGGGTGCGGGTGAGGTCGAGCGCCCGCGCCTCGTCGGCCTGCAGGGAGACGTCGATGCCGAGGTGGGTGAGGCGCTCGATGACGCCCTTCGCCACGGCCACGGCCTCGGGTCGGCGCGGGTGCGCCACGAGCAGGATCCGGCGGGTCACGATGCTCCCTCCACGTCGAGAGCCTCCAGCATGTCATCCACGGCCGTGGGGCCGGCGCCGGGCAGGGCGCGAGGGGCGAGCCAGAGCAGGAACTCCCGGTTGCCGTCACCACCGGGCAGGGGGCTCGGCGTCATCCCGTGCACGTGCAGGCCGAGCTCCACGGCCGCAGCAGCGACGCGCCCGACGACGCGACGACGCTCGTGGGTGGAGGTGACGACCCCTCGGTGTCCCAGGCGTTCGCGGCCCACCTCGAACTGGGGCTTGACGAGGACGACGACATCGCCGTCGTCGCTGACGAGGGGACGCATGGCCGGGAGCGCGATGGTGAGGGAGATGAAGCTGAGGTCCGACACGACGAGGTCGAAGGGTGCCCCGAACGTGGTCGCGTCGACGTCCCGGATGTTGGTGCCGGGCAGATCGGTGACCCGGGGGTCGGCCGCCACCGACGCGACGAGCTGGTCGTGGCCGACGTCGAGCGCCGTGACGTGTCGGGCGCCCGCCTCGAGCAGCACCTGGGTGAAACCGCCGGTGCTCGCGCCGACGTCGAGGCACTCCCGGCCGCGCACCTCGATCCGCCAGGTCGCGAGGGCGTGCAACAGCTTGTGCGCCGCCCGCCCCACCCAGCGGTCCGGCTCACGGGTCAGCGCCACGACCGACTCGTCGCCGACCGGGGTCGCCGGCTTGGTGACGACCTCGCCGTCGACCGTCACGGAGCCGGACGTGACGAGCTGACGCGCCTGGGTCCGCGACCGGGCGAGGGCGCGGGCGACGAGCTCGACGTCGACACGGCGGGTGGTCGAGTTCATCGGCGGATCACCGGCGGCTGGCTCAGGACCCACCGAGGTCGCGCAGCCGTTCCTCGAGCCGCTCGTGGGCGCGCTCGCCGGCGGCGATGCGCTGACCGAGGTCTCCGGTCCGCGCTGCCGCCACGTCCTCGAGCAGGTCGTCGACGGCGGCGTCACCCGTCGTCGGTCCCGGCTCGAGCGTGCCGGGACCGGCGGAGTGCGATCCGGCATCGGGGCCGACCGCCTCGCCGTCGTCTCCGGCCAGGTCAGGCACTGCGCCTGTGGTGGTGTCGCTGTCCATCGGTGGTCCCCCCTCGTGTCACGACCAACGCTACCTGCTGGCCGCTGCACGCTGCACGGTTGCGAACGAGGCCGGGAGCAGCACGGGAGCGGCACGGCGGCGGCACGGCGGCGGCACCTCAGCCGCTCGGCGTCACTTCCGTCGTTGACGCGAACTGCTCGTCGAGGAGGTGTCCCGCCGCCTCGAGCCGTGCCGGGTCGAGGTCGGCGCCGTGGTGGGAGATCGCAGCGAGCGAGGCCCGGGCGGTCTCGATGGGGCGGCCACCGTCCTCGGTCCTCAGCTCGCCGTGCTCGAACGTGGCTCTCGCCTCCCCGCAGGCCCACCCGGCACCGTCCCGCTGTGGGACGGCATACGGCTCCAGGAGCTCGTGGAGCCCACCGATGACGTAGGTGGGGGCCGACGCCTCGGTCGAGGTGAGCAGCGCGCTCGGTGGCTCGACGCCGGTGAGCACCCAGGCACTCGCGATACCCGCCCGGGTGGCGCCCGCGATGTCGGTGTCGAGCCGGTCCCCCACGGCGAGGGTGCGCCGCGCGCCCAGACCGAGACGGTCGAGCGAGAGCTCGTAGAGCGGGGCATGCGGCTTGCCGACGACGTCGGGGCGTCGTCCGACGGCGCCGGCGAGCAGCCCGACGTAGGCCCCGTTGCCGGGGGCGCTCCCCCACTCGAGCGGCAAGGTCGCATCGTCGTTCGTCGCGACCCAGGGGCAGCCGTCCCGCAGGTGTCGCGCGGCGATCTCGTAGTCGGCGACCGTCAGTCCGCGCCCGAAACCCTGCAGCACGGCGGCCACGTCGGCACCGGGTCGCGGGGCGTCGCCCGGTGGGACGGCGACGAGCCCGGCCTCGCCCAGCGCGAGGGCGACACCCGGGCCACCGAGGGCGAGGACCCCGGAACCGGGGGCGAGGACGGCGCAGAGCCGAGCGGCACCCGCCTCCGCACTCGTCACGACGCGGTCGGTCCCGGCGGGGGCCCCGAGCTCCGAGAGCTGTCCGGACACGTCGCTCGGCACCCGGGAGGCGTTGTTCGTGGCGTAGACGAGGCCGACTCCTGCCGCGACGAGCCGTTGGAGCGTCTCTGCGGCGCCGGGCACGGCGGCGCCCCCGCGGTAGACGACCCCGTCGAGGTCGCAGACGACACCGTCGTATGCCGCGATCAGCGGCTCGTCGCCCCGGTCCCGGCCCGTCTGCCGGCCCGTGTGCCGGTGGGCCGGTGCCCTACTCGTCGCCACCGTCGGAGGGGTCGTCGTCCTCGGGCGACAGGTCGGTCACCTCGATGCCGTCGAGCTCGTCGAGACGCTCGGCGGCGTCCGTCGTGAGCTCATGGTCCGCGTCGGCGGCCCGCGAGAACCACTCCCGGGCGCTCGACGCGTCACCGGACGCGAGCTTGGCGTCGGCGAAGGCGTAGTAGAGGCGGGCAGCCGAGGGACGGTTGGGGTTGATTCGCTTCACGAGGTCGCTGAGGCCGGCGGCTGCGGCGTCGAGCTGGCCGAGGTCACGGCGGATCCCGGAGACGACGATCGCGAGCTCGACCCGGTCGTCGATCGCCAAGGTCGACGCCTCGTCGCTCTGGGCGAGCTCGAGCGCCTTGGTGTGGCGGCCCAGGGCCCGCTCGCAGTCGACCATGAGCGGAAGCAGGTGGCTCGAGCCCGACAGCCGACGCACGGTCCGGAACTCGCCGAGGGCCCGGGCCCAGTCACCGAGACGGTAGGCGACCAGGCCGAGCGACTCCCGGGCTGCGGCAACCCGTCCAGCACGCCGGACCGCGGTCTCCGCGTGCGCGAGAGCAGCCTCCGGCTCGACGTCGAGCAGTTCCGCGGCCATGACGAGGTGCTGGGCCACCCCCTCCGCGTTCTCCTTCGAGAGCGTGCGCAGCTGCGCCTTGACGCCCCGGTCGACCTCCTGGCCGGTGACACCGGGCCGGATCGCCGGCTCCGGCAGCCGTGGGGTCTTCGGGGTCAGGCGCGGACCGCTCTGGCGCTGCTCGCCGGATCGCTCACCGCCACCACGGGGTCGGTCGTCACGACGTGGCCCACGATCGTCGCGCGAGTCACGGGACGAACCGCCGCGGGACCCGCCGCGGTCATCGCGGGAGTCGTGAGAAGGTCCACCCCGGTAGCCACCACGGTCGTCGCGCGGAGCAGAACCGCGGTAGCCCCCATGGTCGTCGTGCGGAGCAGAACCGCGGTA
>JBBRGO010000155.1:0-8115 GCA_038224055.1 Actinomycetales bacterium | reverse complement strand
GGCGCCGATCCACAGCGCGAGGCTGAGGAACATCGGGGCCAGCCCCGCGCCGTAGCTGCCCGCCGAGGAGAGGGAGTCCGACTCGACCTAGAGCGGGTTGCCGATGGTCTGAGCCCTGGCGGTGCGCTGCGCCTAGGTCGGGTCGGGAACCGTGTCGAGGCCGTCGGCCAGCTGGTCGCTCAGCCGGGTCGACCCGTCCGCGAGCCGGTCGAGGCCAGTGCCGAGACGGTCCGCACTCGAGGCGAGGGACTGCGCCCCGGAAGAAGCCGTGCCGGCGCCGGTGGCGAGTGTGGCCGCGCCGGTGTCGAGGGACCTCAACGCGCCCTCGAGCGAAGCAGCTCCGTCGCGGACGCCGGCCGATGCGGTGGCGGACCGGTGGACCGCGTCGGCGAGGGCCGGTGTCGTGTCGGCCAGCGCCCGCGCACCACTCGAGACCTCGTCGGCCCCCCGGGAGAGCCGGTCGAGATCCGCCGAGGCCTGGTGGATGCGGCCGTCGGCGGTGGCGACGTGGGCCTCCACGCGGTCGAGCTGCGCGGACACCACGGCCAGCTGATCCTCGGTGACCCCCTGCTTCGTGAGCGCTGCGACGAGGTCGCTCCGGTCGCCCGTGACCTGGTCGCGCAGGGTGGTCGAGGCCGCAGCGACCTCGCGGCCCGTCTCCGCGATCCTCGTGTTGCCCGCCGCGACCTGCGCCGCCCCGTCGGCGAGCGCCCTCGCCTTGGCGGGGAAGTCCCCCGTCTTCGTGTCGAGGGTGTGCAGGCCCGCAGCGAGAGCCGACGCCCCCGCGTGGAGCCGGTCGGCCCCCGAGACGGCGGAGCCGGCACCGTCGCGCAGCGTGGTCGCACCCGCGGCCAGGTCGGTCAGGCCCGAGGCGAGCGCACTGGCTCCGTCCTCGACCTTCGTCGCGCCGGCGGCCGCGTCGGCGATGCCGGTGTGGAGCTGCTCGGCGCCGTCGACGGCCTTGCCGAGCTGGTCGTGCACCTCGCTGAAGCCGAGGAGCAGCTTGCTCGCCGCGGTCTCGCTCACCTCGCTCGCCACCGAGGCGCTCACCTGCTTCATCACCGTGTTGCCGATGAGGGTCGTCATGTAGTTGTTCGCGTCGTTGGTCTCGAGCAGCACCGACGCCTGGCGCGGGTGGTAGTCGGCCGTGGAGGCGAGGTCGGCGGAGAAGGACTCGGGCACGATGACGGCGAAGGCGTAGCGCCCGTCGTTGACCCCGTCGAGCGCCTCGGCACGGGAGACCTCGTGCCAGGCAAAGCTCTTGGACTCCACGAGGTGGTCCGCGACGTCACCTCCGACATGGAGGCGCTCCCCCGTGCTCAGCGTGGTGCCGCGGTCGTCGCTGACGACGGCGGCGGGCACCTCGGGAAGCGCGCCGTAGGGGTCGTGGTTCGCGTAGAGGTAGAGACCGCCGTAGAGCGTCGGGATGAGCACGAGGGCAGCGACTGCGACGCGTGCCAGCCGTGAGGAGGTGAGTCGACGCAGCTCGGCAAACGCGAGACGGACGGGGTTCATGCAGAAGCCTTCTCGGGGAAAAGGGCCGTCAGGACGTCGGCCGTGGAGGGGGAACAGAGGACGATCACGGTCAGACCGCGACCCGCCAGCTCGAGCGCCGCGCGATACCACTCGCGCGGGTCGCCGCCGTGCCGGTCCGGTCCGGTGAGCACGACGACCCGGACGTCGCGGTGGCGCACCGCGAGCTCGAGCAGCAGCCGGGTGCGCAACCCGGCCGGCAGGCTGCCCCAGCGGGCGCGGCTCCGCTCCTCGAGGCGCCGGTCGGCGAGGAACGTGGCGACGTCCCGCCGGGATGCCGGTCGCTCGGCGAGGGCCAGCTCCTCGGCGACGACCGACCGCACCGACAACGCCTCCTCCGGAGCCGTCACGTCGACCACGTCGACGAGGCGGGTGCGCAGCCGCCGCAGGTCCGCGTCCGGGACGCCGCCGATCGTGATCGACCCGGCGGCGAGCTCCACGCGCCCACCGACGGCGAGCGCCAGGGCCACCTGGCTCGTCCCCGGGTCGGTCGGCACGAGGGTGACCCGGCCCGTCGGGGCCACGAAGGCAACCGCATCCACGAAGGGCTCGCCGGGCCCGGCGGTGCCGTCCACGACGACCCCGCTGGCGACCACGTCTCGCTGCACCACGATGTTCCTCCCGACGGGACGGTCCCGTTTTCGATACGAGTATGCATCCGATACACAGTTGCATGCAATACGAGCCTGTATCGTATGGATATGCCGCCCACCACCCCACCGAGAGTCAGCGCTCGCCGACAGGCGACGAGGGACCGCGTCCTCGAGGCGGCGAGCGAGGTCTTCGCTGAGCGCGGCTTCCACGGCGCCAGTGTCGAGGACATCTGCGAGCGGGCCGGCTTCACCCGCGGAGCCTTCTACTCCAACTTCGCCTCGAAGGACGACCTCGTCCTCGAGCTGTCGAGCCGGCACTCGGAGCGGCTCGTGCATCGGATCCGCGAGGCCGCCGCGGCGCCCGGCTCCGCGCCGCAGGACGTCCTCCGTGACGTCCTCGCCGCCCTCGCCGAGGACACGAGCACGGACCGCTGGCTCGTGCTGACGACGGAGTTCGCCCTGCACGCCATCCGGGATGCCGACGCACGCCGGGCCTGGTCGCAGCAGCAGCACCGGATCCGGCACGAGCTGATCGCGGCCGTCGACGAGGCCGTGCGCGCTCGGGGGGCGCAGCTCCCCGTCCCCACGGAGCTGTTCGTCCGTGCCGCGATGGCCCTCGCCCAGGGGTCGATGACGCAGCGCCTGGTCGAGCCGGGCTCACTCTCCGCGGGCGAGCTCGAGCGCACCGTGCTGCCGCTCGTCCTCGGCACGAGCGAGAGCGGGTAGGCGGCGGACGCGTCGCCGGTTCAGCCGCCGGACACCGCGTTGATGATGTGCACCCGGGCACCGGCGGGCACCGCCGTCTGCACCCCCGACCCCCTCGTCGCGTCCTCGCCGTTGACGAAGACCTTGACGTGGCGACGAATCTGTCCGCGCTCGTCCCGCACCTTCCCGTCGAGGATGCGATGCTCCGCAAACGCCCGGTCGAGCAGCTCGGCCACGGTCTGGGTGCCGTCCGGCGCAGCGACCTCGAGCTCCGGGACGCCGCCCGCGAGGTCTCGCAGCAGGCCCGGGAGGATGACGCGCACGGCAGCAGGCGGCATACCGGCTCGACTGCTGCTCATGGCAGCTCGGCCGCGCGCACGACGAGCACGTCCGGGAGCTGGGTCGCGATCCGGGTGAACGACTCACCCTCGTCCGCGGAGGCGAAGACGTCACCGTTGCGGGTCCCGAGGTAGAGCCCGACCGGGTCCGCGGCGTCGACGGCGGCCGCGTCGCGCAGGACGCAGGTGTAGCTCGCCCCCGGCAGACCGACGGCCTGCTGTCGCCAGGTCGCGCCCGCGTCGTCGGACCGCTGCACCTGGAGCTGGGCGCCCGGCGGGATGCGCTCTCCGTCGTCGGCGACCGGCACGTTCCACACGACCCCGGGCTCGCGCGGGTGCGCGAGGATGGTGAACCCGAAGTCGGTCGGCAGCCCGTCGGCGATGGAGTCCCACGTGTGCCCGTTGTCACCCGAGCGGTAGACGCCCTTGTGGTTCTGCGCGAAGAGCTCACCCTCCCCCTGTCCGCGCGCGACCTTGTGCACGCACTGACCGAACTCGGGGTACTCGTCGTGCGGCATGAAGTAGGCCCGGATGCCGGGGTTGCTCGGCTCCCACGTCTGCCCAGCGTCGGCCGACCGGTACACCCCGCCGGCGCTCATCGCGACGAGCAGCTGGTCCGGGTGGCCGGGCTCGGGAACGATGGTGTGGACCGCGCCCCCACCGAAGCCGGGCTCCCACTTGGGCCGGTGCGGGTGGTCCCACAGCCCGCGCACGAGCTCGTAGGTCTCGCCCGCGTCGGCGCTGCGGAAGAGGGCATGCGGCTCCACACCGGCCCAGACGACGTCGGCGTCGTTGGGGTCGGGGGTCAGCTGCCAGACCCGCTCGAGCGCGGTGTCGGTGTCGGCCGGGAAGCTGAGGGCGCGCTCAGCGCTCTCGGTCCACGTCCGCCCGCCGTCGGTGCTCGCCTGGACCGTGGGTCCCCAGTGCCAGGACTTGACGCCCGCGAGGACCGCCGAGCGACCCGCCCGGGTGTCGATCGCGACGGACGCGACCTCGCTCATCAGGAAGTGCGGTCCCTCGAGGCTCCACTCCACCCGGTCCGTGCTGCGGGCGACCCAGAGTCCCTTGCGGGTGCCGATGGCGACGATGATCTCACTCATGTTCACAGTGTCCACTAAGCCTGGGCCCGGCGACAAGGGTTTGGCCCGGCACGGCGGCCACCGCACGCTGTTCCGGTCGGACCGGTGAGGTTGACGGCTGGGCGGGGTGCGGGTCAGGCGTTGACGGCGTGGTCGGGCGGCAGGCCGTCGCGCATCCGCTCGATCTGGCGACGCATCAGGGCCACCGCCCGCGGTCGCATCGCAGTCGTCTGGCCCCCGACGTGCGGGGTGATGAGAGCCCCGGGCGTGCTCCACAGCGGGTGGCCCGAAGGAAGGGGCTCCGGGTCCGTGACGTCCACGGCAGCCCGCAGCCGACCGGATGCGCACTCGGCGACGAGGGCGTCCGTGTCGACGACGGCGCCGCGCGCGACGTTGACGAGCAGGGCACCATCAGGCATCCGTGCGAGCAGCTCGGCGTCGACGAGCCCACGCGTCGCCGCCGTGAGCGGGACGATGACGATGACGACGTCGTGGGAGCCGACGAGGTCGGGGAGCTCGTCGATGCCGTGCACCCGGTCGACGAGCTCGTCACCCTCCCGCGCCCGCGAGGCGACGGCGGTGACATCGACCTCGAAGGGCAGCAGTCGGCGGGTGATGGCCCGACCGATCTTGCCGTAGCCCAGCACGAGCACGCGGCTGTCGGCCAGCGCGGGCCACACCCTCGACTCGGCCCAGTGCGAGTTGGCCTGTGCCGCGGAGAACTCCGGAATCCGACGGACCGAGCCGAGGGTGAGCGCGAGCGCCAGTTCGGCCGTGCTCGCGTCGTGCACACCGGCGGCGTTGCAGAGTGCGACCCCCTCTGGCACGTCCGGGAGGAAGGACTCGAAGCCGGCGCTCTGGAGCTGGACCGCCTCGAGCGCATCGAGGCCGCCAGGGATGTCCGAGAAGCGCAGGCTCGTCATGTAGGGCATGACGAGCAGTCGGATCTCGTGGCGCCGCGGGTGCGGACTCTCGGCGTCCCACGCGAGCAGGTCGACGCCCCCGACGTCGGCCAGCTCAGCGACATACGACTCATCGGGGACGGAGACGACGAAGGGGGCGGCAGGCATGCGAGAACGGTAACCGAGTGGTCCGGGCCTGCTGCAGCGCACTACAGTCCGCGTCATGGTCGACGCAGCGCAGGTCATCTCCGTCAACATGGGCAACGGGGTCGAGCAGTCCTGGGCCAGCGGTCCGGTCACCGCGATCGACAAGCATCCGGTGCCGGCCATCGAGGTGCGCGATCCCGGGCCGAAACGTGGCGGGCTCGGCAGCGGCGTCGTCGGCGACGAGATCGGCGACCCGCGACACCACGGGGGCGTCACCCAGGCGGTCTACGCCTACCCCGTCGAGGACCAGCAGTGGTGGGCCGTCCGGCTGGGACGGGACATCCCTCCCGGAACGTTCGGCGAGAACCTCACCACCCGCGGTGTGGAGACCACCCACGCCCTCGTGGGTGAGACCTGGCACGTCGGCACCGCGGTGCTACGGGTGCAGGCACCGCGCATCCCGTGCGCCACCTTCGCTGGCCACATGGGCGAACGCGGCTGGGTGCGACGCTTCACGGAGGCGGGCCGCACCGGCGCCTACCTGTCCGTCGTCGTGGCGGGCCGCATCGCGACCGGTGACGGGGTCGTGATCGATCGCCCCGACCACGAGATCGACCTGCTGACGGCCTTCCGCGCGGTGATGGGCGACCTCGACGTCGCCCGCCGGGTCCTCGACTCCGGAGTCCTCCACGAGAGCGAGCACACCTACCTCGAAGGGGTCGTGGCCCGACGCAGCTGAGGCGACCGGATCGGGTCCGGCGCCCCGTTGGGACACAATGGGGTATGCCGCGTCGCACCAGCACCCGACACCTCCGTCTCGCCCTCGCCGCCGGACTCGCGGTCCCGCTCGCCCTCGGTGCGTGCTCCAACCCGATCGCCGGCACGGCGGCGCCGAGCAGTACGGGGACCGTCGGGGTGAGCGGGCCGGCCCCCACGGAGGGCACCGGCACGGGCGGCGCACCCTCCCCGGCCCCGCCGACGAGCACGACCACGGAGCCCACCCAGCAGGCTGCCGCGCAGACGCTGCTCGACGGGCTCGACCGCCCCTGGTCGATCGCCCCCCTGCCCGACGGCAGGATGCTCGTCAGCGAGCGCAACACCGGTGACCTCCACCTCGTCCCGGCGCCGGGGACGGGCGGCTCACCCAAGGTCGTCGGCACCCTGCCGATCGTCCGGACCGAGGGCGAGGGCGGACTGCTCGGGCTCGCGGTCCCGGACGACTTCGACGTCAACCCCGTCTTCTACGTCTACTACTCGGCCGAGAGCGACAACCGGATCGCCGCCGTGCCGTGGACCGGGGACGGCATCGGCGAGCCGCAGGTCGTCTTCTCCGGGATCCCCTTGGGCCGCAACCACAACGGCGGCCGCATCGCCTTCGGTCCCGACGGCTTCCTCTACGTGACGACCGGCGAGTCCGGCGACACGTCGCTCTCCCAGAACCTCGACTCGCTCGGGGGCAAGATCCTCCGGATCACCCCCGAGGGCGACCCCGCACCCGGGAACCCCTTCGGCGGCTCACCGATCTGGTCCTACGGCCACCGCAACGTCGAGGGCATCGCCTGGGACGACCAGAAGCGGCTCTACGCCAGCGAGTTCGGCGCGAACACGTGGGACGAGCTCAACCTCATCGAGCCGGGTGGGAACTACGGGTGGCCCAAGGTCGAGGGGATCGCCGACAACCCTGACTACGTCGACCCCCTCGTCCAGTGGAAGCCGAGCGAGATGTCCCCGAGCGGCATCACGGTCGGACCGGACGGCGCGGTCTACCTCGCAGCCCTCCGCGGCGAGTCCATCTGGCGGGTCCCGTTGAGCGACGGGAAGGCCGGGACACCAGAGCGGCTCCTCCAGGGAGAGTACGGCCGGATCCGCGACCTGCGCTTCGTCGACGACCGGGTCCTCGTGCTGACGAACAACGGGAAGAATGACCGGCTGCTGTCCCTCCCGCTCTCGGACCTCGGCGTCGGCTGAGGACAGCCGAACGGGTACGACCCTGACGGCTGCGACACGAGGTCGCGCCCCGACGGAGGTGCCATGTCTTCCTACGATGAGATCCTGAGCCAGGTCCCCATCGGCGAGATCGCCGCTCGACTCGGGGTGAGCGAGGACGACGCCCGCCGGGCGACCGAGGCGGCGTTGCCGGCCCTGCTCGGGGGCCTGCACGCCAACGCCGCAGACCCGGACGGCGCGGCCTCCCTCCACTCCGCCCTCTCCCAGCACCGGGGCGAGGTCGCGACGCTCGCCGACGTCGATGAGGACGACGGGCGCAAGATCGTCGGAAACATCTTCGGCGGGCAAACCGACCAGGTCGTCAACCAGCTCGGTGGCGTCGGAGGCGGCTCACTCGGTCCGCTCGTGCAGAAGCTGCTGCCGATCCTCGCCCCGATCGTGCTCTCGTGGCTGGCCGGGAGGATGGGCAGCGGCGGGGGCCTCGGTGGACTACTCGGTGGGGTGCTCGGCGGAGCGGGGTCCCAGGGCGCGCCCACCCCGGCCCCCGGTGGCTCGGTCGACAGCGGTCCCCTCTTCCCCGGGGGTCAGGGCGCCCAGAGCGCGCCGACCCAGGCCCTGACCCCGGACGCCGGCGGGTCCAACCCGCTCCAGGACGTCCTCGGGTCGGTCCTCGGCGCAGCAACCTCGTCGGGCTCCGGCGGCGGCGTCCTCGGTGGCCTGCTCGGCGGGCTCCTCGGCGGCGGCCGCCGCTGATCCCGTCCTGAAGCCGCCCCGAACCCCTCCTGAACCGTCGGGGTGGGGGGGGGTGCGGGCGGGGCACGAGAAGCGCACCGGGCCGGGGGGGGGGGGGGGGGGGGGAGGGGGGGGGGTA
>JBBRGO010000154.1:0-8117 GCA_038224055.1 Actinomycetales bacterium | reverse complement strand
CGGCTCCTGCTCGCGGCCGAGGCCCAGTTCGCCGGGACGACGGTCGAGCAGGTCGTCGACGAGATCCTCGCCGACATCGCGCCGCCCGCCGAGCGCGCCTCGGCGTGAGGGAGACCGCATGACCGAGCAGCTCGAGCGGGTTCCTTCCGCGCCGGAGCCCACCCCGAAGCCCGCCTCCACCTCCGCTGCGTCCGCCGCTGCGTCCGCCGCTGTGACCGTCCTCTCGGCCGGGACGACGAGTCGGCGGCTGCGGCAGGTCACCGCTCCCCTCACCCGGGGGTTCGTGCAGGTCTCCGAACGCACCCGCCCCGTGTGGTCGCCGGTGGCCGGGGTGCTCGGCTGGGTGTCCCCGCTCGGCTGGACCGTCCTCACCCTCGGCGTGGCGACCTGGGTCGCCGGTGCCTGGTGGGGCTTCACCGAGCTGCTCATGGTCGCCGGGGCCGCGCTCGTCCTCGTCGGCATCTGTTTCCTGCTCGCGGTCGGGCGCACGCGGGTCTCGATCCACGCCGAGGTCCAGCCGCGCCGCGTCGTCGTCGGTGAGCCCGCCACCGGTCGGGTCGTCGTGACGAACGAGGCCCGCACGCCGATGCTCCCGATCCTCGTCGAGCTGCCCGTGGGGCTCTCGGCCGCGCGCTTCGTCCTGCCGCCCCTCACGCCGGGCCACGCCCACGAGGAGCTCTTCGTCGTGCCCACCTCGCGGCGGGGTGTCATCGAGGTCGGCCCGGCCACGACCGTCCAGGGCGACCCGCTCGGGCTGATGCGCCGGACCCTGCGGTGGACCGAGCGGACGACCCTCTTCGTCCACCCCCGGACGGTCGCGCTCGAGTCCCTCGGCGCGGGCCTGCTCCGCGACCTCGAGGGGAGCACGACCGAGGACGTCTCGATGAGCGACCTCGCCTTCCACGCCCTGCGCGAGTACCAGCCGGGCGACGACCGGCGGCACATCCACTGGCGCAGCTCGGCCAAGGCCGGGCGGTTGCTCGTGCGCCAGTTCCTCGACACCCGCCGCACCCACGTGACCGTCCTCGTCGACGCGGACCCGGAGCAGTACCCCTCCGGTCACGGGCGCTCGGGCCGGCGGGGCGGGGCCGAGTCGACGGGACACGACGTCGCCCGCGACGTATCGGCGGCCAACGCGCCGGCCGAGAGCGAGGCCGACGTCGAGACCGCGATCTCCGTCGGGGCCTCGATCGTGGCCCGCGTCCTGCTCGACGAGCAGGACGCGACGATCGTCTGCCGGGGCGAGACGGCGAGCCGCGTCATCCCCCAGGTCGCGCTCGACGCGATGTCCCGGGTCCGTCCCGGCCCGGTCGACCTGCTCGCGACGGCGCTCGCAGCGACCGAGCTCGCCCCCGACACGAGCACCTGCTTCCTCGTGACCGGGCCGCACCGTCCCTTCATCGAGATCCAGCGGGCCGCCGGCCAGTTCCCCCCGGAGGTTCGCACCGTCGTGGTCATCGTCGACCCGCGCGCCGACCACGGGATCCGGCACGCTGCCGGTCTCGTCGTCCTCACCCTCTCCGGGCTCGAGCAGCTGCGGCCCCTCCTCGTCGCGGGGCTGGGCCGATGACGACCCCGACCCGCTCCCAGGGCGCCGCGGACCCGGTCCCCGCACCGCCGCCCTCCGCCCTGCTCCGTCCCTCCTCGTCCCGTGAGCGCGCCCTGACCCGCCTCGCCCGCCTCCGGCCCTCCCGCGGGGCGCTCGTCGACGCGGGGTTCACCCTCGTCCTCGTCGGTCTGGCTCTCGTCGGCTTCCGCACGACCTTCTTCGGCCTCGGCTGGCTCTGGGTCGGCCTCGCCGGTCTCCTCCTCGGGACCGCGGTCGCCCACGTCACCGCCACCTACCGGGCCCCGGCGATCGTCACGGGTCTCGCGGTCACCGTCGCCTACCTGCTCCTCGGCGGACCGGTCGCGGTCCGGGAGGACCTCCTCGCCGGGTTCATCCCGTCGGTGACGAGCATCGCGACGCTGGCGCACATGGCCGTCCCCGGCTGGAAGGAGCTGCTCACCGCACTGCCTCCCGTCGACTCCCAGGGCGCCTACCTCGCGCTCCCCTTCCTCTTCGGGATCGTCGGGGGGGCCACGACGTATGCCGTCGCGCGCCGTTGGCGTGGAGCGGTCCTGGCGCTCGTGTCACCGGTCGTGCTGCTCGTGCTCTCCTTCGCCCTCGGCACGCTCACCCCGGCAGCCCTGCTCCTGCAGGGCGCCGTCTTCGGTCTCGTCGCGATCGGTTGGGCGGCGCTGCGCAGCAACCGGAACCGTCCCGCCCTGCAGAACGGTGCGGGCCGCACGACCCGCGCCGTGACGACCGCCGGCCTGCTCGCCCTCGCGACGGTCGGGGGTTTCGCGCTCGGCCCGCACCTGCCCGGCGCCGACCCGACCGGACGGACCGTCCTGCGCACCGCGCTCGTGCCACCCTTCGACGTCTCGCAGTACCCGAGCCCGCTCGCCGGTTTCCGGCAGTACACCGAGCCCAACCCCGCCGCGCTGTGGGACCGCACCCTGCTCCGGGTCACGGGCCTGCCGGAGGGGGTGCCGATCCGCTTCGCCGCGCTCGACTCCTACGACGGGTTCGTCTGGGGCGCGGGCAACGTGGCGGACCTCGGTGACGGCGAGGACGGCGCGGGCTTCCGCAAGGTCGGCAGCCACGTGACGGCCCGGGGTCCGGGTGATGAGGTCACCGCCACCGTCACGGTCCCCGCCGGGGGCTACGGCGACGTGTGGTTGCCGACCTTCGGCACGGTGACCGGTCTCGACTTCGCCGGCGACCGGGGGGACGAGCTCGCCGACGCGCTGCGGTTCAACACCGACACCGACACGGGGGTGCTGCCGACCCGCCTCCGGGCCGGCGACGCGTATGCCGTCACGGCGCTCGTCACCCCGTCGCCGGCCGAGCTACCCGCGGCCGTCGACACGGGGCAGGGCTCGGTCGTCGACACCCAGTCCCTCACCTTCCTCGACGAGCGTCTCGACGCCTGGAGCGGTCGGGTCGACGGGGACTGGCAGAAGGTCGTCGCCATCGCGAAGGCGATGCGGGACGGGGCCTACACCGATGGCGGCGCGCCGGGGGACACCCAGAACGTCTTCCTCCCCGGCCACAGCCTCCGCCGGATGACGCAGTTCATGAAGTCGACCCAGCTCGCCGGCGACGACGAGCAGTACGCCGCAGCACTGGCGCTCGCGGCGAACCGGCTGAGCATCCCGACCCGGGTCGTGCTCGGCGCGATCCCCGAGCCGGGCGGGAGCATCAAGGGCAAGGACGTCCACGCCTGGGTCGAGGTCCGCCGGGCGGACGGCGCATGGCAGCCCGTGCTCCCCGCGCAGTTCCTTCCCGACCGCAACAAGAAGCCCGACAAGCTCATCCAGAAGTCCGAGGAGAAGAAGACCGGTGCGCAGGTGCCGCCGCCCGCGGCGAACAACCCGCCGAGCGTCCTCCAGGGTCCGGACCAGGCGCAGAACGCGACCCAGCTGAAGAACCCGCCGAAGGACGACAAGAACCCGTTCGACCCGAGCGGCTGGCCCGACTGGCTGCGCTACCTCGTCCTCCTCGTCGGCGGCCCCCTGCTCGTCCTCGTCCTCGGCTACACCTCGGTCCGCCTCGCCAAGCTGCTCCGTCGGCGCCGGCGTCGCGACTCCGGCGCCCCGGCACACCGGATCACGGGGGGGTGGCGCGAGATCGTCGACACCGCCCGCGACCTGCGGATGCCCCTACCGGTCAAGGGGACCCGCCTGGAGCAGGCCAAGGCCCTCGAGGAGCACGTCGGAGGTCGCCCACCCGAGCCGGTGAGTCCGGTGGTCGACGGCGCCCTGATGGGCGTCCCGGCGCCGAGCAGCGACCCAGCCACCGGGTCAGCCACCGGGTCAGCCACCGGGTCCGTCACCGGGTCAGCGACCGGGTCAGCCACCGGGCCCGCGCCGGCCGGCCGGGCGTCGCTCCTGCTCGTCCCGCTCGCGACGTCGGCCAACGGACACGTCTTCGACGTCGACGAGCCGACTGCGGAGCAGGTCGACAGCTTCTGGGCCGACGTCGCCACGGCGCGCCGGGCGATCCGCTCCGGGACGGGCTTCTGGGCCCGGCTGCGCGGAGACCTGTCGCTGAGGACCTTCCGCCGGCACCGGCCGCCCGGTTCGCGGTCCGGCCCGGTACCGCCGAGCACCGGCTGGGGCACCCGTGAGCGGGCCGCGTCCGGGACCACCGCCGCGCAGGTGGGCACAGCCGCACGGACGGGGCTGCGCGGCATACGCCGCACCGAACGCAGGACGACGAAGAGGGACGACGCGTGAAGCTGAAGTTCGTGCTGAGGTCGGGCGAGCGCGAGACCGACCTCGTGGCGACGACGGACTCCGCGACGACCGTCGGCGACCTCGCCGCCCACCTCGCTGCCGCGGACCCCCAGCGGTCGCGCGTCCTCGGAGCGGAGGCGTCGATGACCCTCGCGCTGCTCGACCAGGACCTGCGGGCCCTCGACCCGCGCGCCACCGTGGCCGAGTCCGGCCTCCAGTCGGGCATGCGGGTCATCGTGATCCGTGCCGGCGAGGGATTTCTGGATCGGGGCCGGCCGGCCGCCGTCGCCATCATCCGCTCGGGCCCCGACGCCGGCAGGGAGATCCCGCTCGCGCGCGGCACGGCCTACGTGGGGCGGGGGCGCGGCTGCGAGGTGCGCCTGTCCGACGAGTCCGTCTCGCGCCGGCACGCCAAGCTGGTCGTGCAGGAGGTCGTCGAGGTCGTCGACCTCGGGTCCGCGAACGGGATCACCGCAGGCGGGGCCCAGGTGACCCGAGCCCGGCTGCGCAGCGGCGACATCGTGCGGCTCGGCGACACCGAGCTCGAGGTCCAGATCGACGCGGACGCCGTGACGGCCCGGCCCGGCAGCGGTGTGCTGTCCGGCGACGCCGGGACGGTGGCCTTCTCGCGGTCGCCACGGGTCGCGCCGCTCTACGCGGGCCGGGAGTTCCAGGTCCCGGAGCTGCCCGAGCGGGGCAAGGGCAACCCGCTGCCGATCGTCGCGATGGTCGTCCCGCTCCTCATGGGGGCCGTGCTGTTCGCGGTCACGAAGAGCCCGTTCTCGATCATCTTCATGCTGATGATGCCGCTGATGATGGCGGGCACCTACATGGAGGCCCGGCGCCAGCAGCGCAAGGACTACGCGGCGGCCATGGTGGCGTTCCGTGAGGACCTCGGGCTGCTCGAGGGTCGGATCCGCGAGGCGGTCGACACGGAGGGGCGGGTACGACGCGGCGAGCACCCGAGCGGTGCGGACTGCCTCACCGCGATCCGGGACCGCTCGGCCCTGCTGTGGACGAGGCGCCGCGACGGGCACGGCTTCGGCGAGCTGCGCCTCGGCCTGGGGACCCTGCCCTCCCGGTCGGTCATCACGATGCCCGCCGTCGGCCGCTCCAAGGCGGAGGCGTGGTTCGCGGTGTCCGAGAGCCTCGCCGGACTCGGCGTCGTGCCCGAGGTGCCGGTCGTCGCGACTCCGCTCACCGCTGGCGCGATCGGGGTCTGCGGCTCCCGCGGGGGAGCGCTCGGTGCGGCCCGGTCGCTGGTGCTCCAGGTCGCGGCCCTGCACTCACCGGCCGAGATCGCCGTGTGCGCCTTCGCCTCGGTGGGCTCGGCCCCCGACTGGGACTTCCTCAAGTGGCTCCCGCACACGAGCTCACCCCACAGCCCCGTCGGGACGGGGCACCTCGCTTCCTCGGCGCCGGCCTGCTCCGCGCTCGCCGACGCGCTCGAGGACCTCATCGGCGCGGCCGCCGGGGCGGGTGCCGCGACCGGCACCGCGGGTCGTGCCGACGCCCCGGGCGGCGCGGCGCACGAGACGGAGCGCCCGGGCGTGCTCGTCCTCGTCGAGGGCGACGCCCCGATCGACCGGAGCCGGCTCGTCACCCTCGCCGAGCGGGGCCGCGCGCACGGCATCGTCGTCGTCTGGCTCGCACCGACCCAGACCCTCCTCCCGGCGGCGTGTCACACCTTTCTCGTCGTCGACGACTCCGCCTCGCTCGCCGGCTTCGTCCACGAGGGCGAGCAGGTCCAGCCGGTGAGCGTCGACCTCGTCACCGCGGAGGAGGCGATGGCCGCGGCCCGTCGGCTCGCACCCGTCATCGACGCGGGCGTCCCGGTGCAGGACGCGAGCGACCTGCCGCGTGCGGTCTCGCTGCTGTCGCTCAGCGGCACGGACCTCGCGAACTCGACGGACGCGGTCATCGAGAAGTGGGCCGAGTCCCGCTCGATCCTCACCGGGCCCTACGCCCCGGCCGTGCTGCCCCGCAAGGCGGGCAACCTGCGCGCCGTCGTGGGCCAGTCGAGCCAGGGCACCTACTCCGTGGACCTGCGCAGCGACGGCCCGCACGCCCTCGTCGGCGGCACGACCGGCGCCGGCAAGTCGGAGCTGCTCCAGGCCTGGATCCTCGGCATGGCCTCGGCGCACTCGCCGCAGCGGGTGTCCTTCCTGCTCGTGGACTACAAGGGCGGCTCCGCCTTCCGCGACTGTGTCGCGCTGCCGCACACCGTGGGGATCGTTACCGACCTCTCGCCGCACCTCGTGCGACGGGCGCTCGCCTCCCTCTCCGCGGAGCTGCACCGCCGCGAGCACCTCCTCGCCCGGTTCAAGGCCAAGGACCTCGTCGAGCTCGAGCGCCGGGGTGAGGTGGAGGCGCCCCCCTCGCTCATCATCGTCGTCGACGAGTTCGCGGCCCTCGTCCAGGAGGTGCCGGAGTTCGTCGACGGCGTCGTCAACGTCGCGCAGCGCGGTCGCTCGCTCGGCCTGCACCTCATCCTCGCGACCCAGCGTCCCGCCGGGGTGATCAAGGACAACCTCCGGGCCAACACGAACCTGCGGATGGCCCTGCGGATGGCCGACGAGAACGACTCCGACGACGTCCTCGGCTCGCCCGAGGCCGCCTTCTTCGACTCCTCCCTCCCCGGGCGGGCCGTCTCCAAGACCGGTCCGGGCCGACTCGTCCCCTTCCAGACGGCGTATGCCGGAGGCTGGACCTCCGACGTCCCCCCGCCGCCCGACATGCGGGTCGAGACCCTCACCTTCGGTTCCGGCACGGTGTGGGAGCCGCCGCGGGGCGACGGTGCCGAGGAGCACCCCGACCTCGGGCCCACCGACATCCAGCGGCTCGTGCACACGCTCGGCCGGGCCGCCGAGCAGGCCCAGCTGCCCGGCCCCCGCAAGCCCTGGCTGCCCGAGCTGCAGCCGGTCTACGACCTCGCCGCCCTGCCGACCCAACGGCGCGACGACGAGCTCGTCTTCGGTGTCGCGGACGACCCGGACCGCCAGGCCCAGCCCGAGATCGCCTTCCGCCCGGACCGGGAGGGCAACATCGCCGTCTTCGGCAGCTCGGGTTCGGGCAAGTCCGTCCTGCTGCGGACGCTCGCCGTCGCCGCGGGTTACACGGTCCGGGGCGGCCCCTGCCACGTCTACGGGCTCGACTTCGGCAACCGTGGCCTGGCGATGCTCGAGGCGCTCCCCCACGTCGGGTCGATCGTCCCCGGTGGGGACCACGAGCGGGTCACCCGCCTGCTCCGGATGCTGCGCGCGACGATCGACGAGCGGGCCGGCCGCTACCAGGGCGTCAGCGCCTCGACGATCACCGACTACCGCCGTCTCGCGAGCGACCCCGACGAGCCCCGGCTCATCGTCCTCATCGACGGGATGACCGCGTTCCGGCAGGCCTACGAGGTCGGGGGTCGCTTCCAGTGGCTCGACCTGCTCGCCGGGCTGGCGGCGGACGGCCGCCCGGTGGGGGTCCACTTCGTCATCGCCTCCGACCAGCGGACCGGTCTGCCGACCAATCTCTCGGCGGCCGTGCAGGGTCGGATCATCCTGCGGATGAGCGGGGCCGACGACTACTCCGTGTTCGGTGTGCCCGGGGACGTGCTGACGATGGCCTCACCTGCCGGTCGGGGGCTGATGGGCGCCGCGGAGGTGCAGGTCGCCGTCCTCGGCGGGTCGCCGGACGTCACGGTCCAGGCTGCCGCCGTCCGGGCGTTCGGTGAGGCGACCCGCAAGGCGGGGGTCGCCGCGGCGCCCCCGAACGAGAGCCTCGCGGAGGTCGTCCCCGTACCGAGCCTGCCCGGCGAGCACGGTGGCCGAGCCGTGCTCGGGGTG
>JBBRGO010000153.1:0-8168 GCA_038224055.1 Actinomycetales bacterium | reverse complement strand
CGGACGACGAGGTCCGGGCGCCGGCGGGCGACCGCAGCGACGAGGGCCCCGACGGCGCCGCGACCGGCCGCGGATCCGGTGCCGTGGGCGGTCGCGACGAGGACGGGATGCATGACCTCACTCTGGCAGGCCCGGGCCGGGCTCGCTCGGCCGTAGCGACGTGGGCGGCGACGTGGGGCCACGCCGCACCGCCACCACCTCACCCCGCCACCCGGCGACCTATCGAGGGGAGCCACCGTGCTCGTGCAGACCGACCTGGCCGACGGGACCGGGCTCCACGATCCTCTCGCGGGGGCCCCGACCGCGTCGTGCTCGTCCCGGTCGGTCACGGCGGGGCCGCTCCTGAGTCTGGGGGATCACTCCGATCGTGCCGGAGCACCTCCGGATCGGCGCCCTGGTGCGGAGCGTCATCGAGCACCTCACCGTTCACGGTGTCGAGGAGGTCCGGACCGCCCTGGGGCCGCTCGTCATCCACGGGCGGACGGTGTGCTTCGCCGGTGAGTCGGTGAGTCGGTGACGCCGGCCCGCGGCCCGCGCGCACTGCTCGGGGCCCTCGTCTCGCGGCCCGGTGCGGTGCTGACGCGAGTGCGCCTCCTCGACGAGCTGCCCGAGGCGGAGCACGAGCACGCCTTCGACATGGCGGTGAGCCGGCTGCGAGCCGCCCTCCCGGACCGTCACCTCGTCCAGACGGTGGTCCGTCGCGGCTACCGGCTCAACCTCTGAGGTCGGGGCTCGATCTGCCCGCCCACCGAGGGTGCGTAGGCTCGCGCCCATGACCACCGCTGCGCCGGATACCGGGCTCAACACGCTGTCATGGGGCGCTGAGGGGCCGCGGATCGCCTTCCTGCACGGCCTTTTCGGCCAGGGACGCAACTGGACACAGATCGCCAAGGCGGTAAGCGGTCCCTCCGGGTCGGACGCACGCTGCCTCCTCGTCGACCTGCCCGACCACGGGCGCTCGCCGTGGTCGGCCGAGTTCTCCCTCGACACCTATGCGGATGCCGTGGCCTCGACGTTGAGGGACGAGGGAGGCGACGACGGGTGGACCGTCGTCGGCCACTCCCTCGGCGGGAAGGTCGCCATGGTGCTCGCGCTACGGCACCCGGAGCTCGTCGAGCGGCTCGTCGTCGTCGACATCGCTCCGCGGAGCTATGGCTCGCTGGAGCGTTTCGAGGGTTACATCAGCGAGATGCAGCGGCTCCCGCTCGCCGAGCTGACGAGCCGGTCGGACGCCGAGGCCCGCTTCGAGGAGTCCGACCCGGGGGTCAAGGCCTTCCTGCTCCAGAACCTCCGCCGGGACGGGCAGGCCTGGCGCTGGCAGGTCAACCTCGACCTCCTCGCCGCCGACGCCGCCCGCGGTTCCGGGTCGAGGATCGCGGGGTGGCCCTACGGCGTGGACAGCGAGGTGGACAGCGAGGGGGAGGGCGATGCGGACGGCCGCGAGCCCTACGGCGGTCCCGTCCTGTGGATCGCCGGTGGCGACTCGACCTACGTCCGCCCCGAGGACGGCGAACGGATGAGGGGTTTCTTCCCCCGGACCCGGCTGTTCACGATCAAGGGCGCCGGCCACTGGGTGCACAGCGACGCCCCGGAGATCATCGTCACCGCACTGCGCCGGTTCGTCGCGCGCGCTGACTGAGGGTCGGGCAGGCCGGCCTCAGAGCAGGCGGCGCGTGAGCGCCCAGGCGGTCAGCTCGTGACGCGAGCTGAGCTGGAGCTTGCGGAGCACCGAGGAGACGTGCGTCTCGACGGTCTTCACCGAGATGAACAGCTCCTTGGCGACTTCCTTGTACTGGTACCCGCGGGCGATGAGCCGCATCACCTCGCGCTCGCGCGCCGACAGGCGGTCGAGCTCCTCGTCGATCTCGGCCACCTCACCGGCGGTCGCCCCGAAGGCGTCGAGCACGAAGCCCGCGAGCCGGGGGCTGAAGACCGCGTCGCCGTCCGCCACCCGCCCGATGGCCCCGAGCAGCTCGTTGGCGTTGATCGTCTTCGTCACGTAGCCGCGGGCGCCTGCACGGATGACCGCGATGACGTCCTCGGCCGCGTCGCTCACCGACAGCGCGAGGAAGCGCACCGGCGCTCCGGCGTCGGTCGTCACCGTCGCGCACGCCCGGATCACGTCGGCGCCGCCGTGCCCGTCACCGCCGGGCAGGTGGACGTCGAGCAGGACGACGTCGGGGCGCTGCTCCGTGATGACGGCGGCGGCGGACTCGACCGCCCCCGCCTCGCCGACGATGGACAGCGTGTATGCCGCGGCGCTCGCCAGGGCGGTCAGCTCGGCCCGGACACCGGTGCGGAACATGTGGTGGTCGTCGACGACGACGATGGAGATGGTGCGTGGTGGGGCGGGGATCACGGTTGCTGCTCCTCGGTGGGCGGGGTGGGTGACGCGGAGGCCCGGACGGGCAGGCACAGCTCGACCTCGGTGCCGTCGGCCCGGCGACGGATCCGGGCAGTGCCGCCGTGTCGCTCCATCCGGCCCACGATCGACTCCCGCACCCCGGCCCGGTCGGCCGGGACGTCGTCGAGGTCGAAACCGGTGCCGTGGTCCCGCACGAACGCCTCGACCGCCTTGGGGCCGACCTCGACGTAGACGCTGATCGGCGGGCTCGCGTGGCGCACCGCGTTCCAGGCCGCCTCACGGACCGCCTTGACGAGGGCGTCGAGGTCCTCGTCGAGGGTCCGGTCGCCGGTGACGACGAGCTCGACCGGGACGCCGTGGAGGTCCTCGACCTCACCGAGGGCGGCGGTGAGGGAGGCCCCGAGCGACCCGGAGTGCGCGTCCTCGTCGTAGAGGTAGCTGCGCAGCTGGCGCTCCTGGGCCCGGGCGAGGCGGGCCACGCTCGCCGCGTCGCCCGACTGGCGCTGGATCAGCGTCAGGGTCTGCAGCACCGAGTCGTGCAGGTGGGCGGCGATGTCGGCGCGTTCCGTGGCACGGATCCGGGCTGCCTGCTCCTCGCGGAGGTTGCTCCAGAGCCGCAGGATCCACGGGGCCGCGAGGACGGCGACCCCGACGAGGGCGGCGATGACGGCCCCTGCCACCTGCCACAGCTCGGCGAGGTTGGCGCCGCGGACGAGCAGCGCGACGAGGCCGAAGGTGGTGAGGCCGAGTCCGACGACGAGCCAGACCCACCGGACCGGGCGACGGCGGCCGGGAGCGTCCGCCTCGTCGAGCTGGGACCAGAAGAAGATCGTGCCGATGACGATGGCCACGAGCGGCAGGACCACCTGGGCATGGACGGCCACACCCACGCTGCCGAGCCACAGCCCGGCGGCCACGACGAAGGCCACCACCCCGAGCAGGGTGAGGACGACCGGCTCGTTGCCGCTGCGGAGCCAGGCCCGCACGTCGGAGAGGCTCGAGAGGTGGGTTGGAGCGCGCCCGCTCCTCGCTGTGGGCGGGGACGCCGCGAGCGCTGGGGGCGACGCGGGGGAGGCCGCACTGAGCCGCCCACCGTCACGCATCGTCGCCCAGAGGAAGACGTAGACGGCGACACCGGCCCCGAACGGGATCGTCGTGAGCACGAAGAGGATACGGACGAAACGCGGTGCCACCCCGAGGTGCTCGGCGACGCCGACGGCCACCCCGGCGAGGACCCGTCGTCCCCGCGGCCGGACGAGGGGAGGGCGCGGCGTCTCCCGCCACGACGACCGTGGCGCGGTCTCGGGGACTCCGGAAGTCGTCTGCACCTCTCCATCCTCGCCCACCGGGCCGGGCCACGGCGACCCCTGCGGGCACCTTTGGGGGTCGACTCAGGGTCGGGTCAGGGTCGGCCCTCATGGCTGGGGGTGGCGGGGCGCGGGAGGCTGGGACCATGAACATGACAGAGCAGACCCCGTCCCCGAGCCGCGGACTCGACGGGCTGTATGCGGCCCTCCGTCGTCCCGGTGTCGCCAGGACCTCCCATGGCCGGTGGTTCGCCGGCGTCGCGGGAGGGATCGCCCGTTGGCTCGGCGTGGACCCGCTCGTGGTGCGCGCCGGCTTCATCCTCTTCGGGCTCTTCTTCGGCGTGGGGCTCGGCCTCTACCTCGTGCTCGTGCTGTTCCTACCCGACGAGCAGGGCTCGATCCGGCTCGAGCAGGCCCTCAAGCACGGAGACGGGAAGTCGATCTTCCTGCTCGTCGTCACCGCTCTCGTGGTCTTCGGTGCCCCGTGGGACGGGGACTCGCAGGGCTTCCGCGTCGGTGGCTTCATCGCCGTCGGCTTCGGCGTCTGGTGGTTCCTCACTCGCACCGGGACCGGCCAGGACCTGCTGCGATCGGCGCCGTGGGCCGGCGCCCCTGCGCCGGACGGTTCCACGACCTCGGCCGGCACGGCCAGCCCGGCCGGCACCGGGACCGGGGCCTCGGCGAGTGGCCCAACGGCCGGTCTGTCCACCGGCAACGCCGCGGCCAACGCAGGCAGGCCCGCCGCCCCGTGGACTCCGCGGCCGCTACGTGAGCGCACCCCCGTCATCGGCTTCGCCGCGGCCCTGCTCGTCGTCGGTGCCGCCCTCGTCGCCGGCGCGGTCGGCTACCAGCTGGCCCGGGTCGGCACCGTGCCGGTCAACCCCCTTCCCGTCGGCATCGCGTCGGCGCTCGCCGTGCTCGGGCTCGGGCTGCTCCTCGTGGGTCTCGCCGGGCGCCGGGCCGGCGGCCTCGCCCCGCTCGCGGTGCTCGGCATCCTCGCTGCGCTCGTCACCACGGCGATCCCGGCCGGGCTGACCCAGCCGTGGCAGTCCGGCGACCGCACCGAGGCCGTGACGACGCTGACCGGAAACAATACCTACCAGCTCGGCGCGGGCACCTTCGTCATCGACCTGTCCAAGGCCGACACGACGCCTGCGGGCGTCGAGCAGGTTTCCGCCACGCTGGGGCTGGGCCAGCTCGACATCGTCGTCCCCCGGGGTGTCAGCGTCGTCGTCACGACGTCGGGTCGCGGGGGCGAGGTCAACGCGACCGGCAGTGACCGGGGTTCGGAGTACCAGCTCGCCGGCACGGGCTGGACCGAGACGTTCACCTACGGCACCGGCGAGCCCGCTCTGCGGGTCCGCGCGGAGGTCGGCCTGGGCCAGATCAACGTCAAGACGGCGAGCGCGACGTGACCGGCCAGGGGAGCCGCCCGCGGGACGACGGTGGAGTCGGGCCCGAGAGTAGGCGCACACTGACGAGCAGGACCCCCGGCAGCGCCGACCCGGTGCAGCCGAACCCAGACACGGAGACGACCGACATGGACGACAACAGCACGAGCGGGCACGACGACGGCGGCCGTGCGGATGCGACCCGGCACCTGTCCTCCGACCCGACCCGCAGCGATCCCCGGAGCGATCTGCGCCGCGACCCGACGCGACCCGACGACGGGAGCGCCGAGAGCACCGACCCGACCCGTCGCGACCCGGCCTCGACCCTGCAGATCGACCAGAGCGTCGACCCGACCGCACCGGCCTTCCGGGTCGCGCCGGTCACCCCCGTGCCCGACGACGCGGTCCGGGCGGACGAGGTGGTCGCCGGTCACCCGGCCCGGCAGCAGGGATGGGCGCCGTCCCCGTCCGCGGCCCGTCCGGAGTGGGGCCCGCCCGGCTCGCTGCCCACGAACACCGTCATCACGGTCAACCGCGGCCCCCGCGCGAGCAGCATCCTGCTCGGCTTCGTCAGCCTCCTCGTCGCCGCCTACGTCCTCGTCACGACCCTCACCGACACCGTGCTCGACCCGACGACGTTCGGGCCGGCCGTCTTCGGCGCGCTCGGCGCGGGGCTCGTGCTGGCCGGGGTGGCCGGGGTGCTCCTCAACCGCCGACGCAACCGGATCCGCTGACCCCGGCTGCGGCATACCTCCGGACCGTCCCGTCCCGCCGACCGGCACCGGTGGGCACCCGTTCGTGGCGCGTCGTCGGCGGCGCTGGTTAGGCTCGGTGGACGACCGGGAGACCTCCGGCGCGACGACCCACAGGAGACGCAGTGGCCCCGAAGTCCGGCATCGAGCTCGACCTGCTCGACCGCTCCACCCGACCGCAGGACGACCTCTTCCGCTTCGTCAACGGCAGCTGGCTCGACACCACCGAGATTCCGGGAGACCGGGCGCGCTACGGCACGTTCGACATCCTGCGCGAGCAGTCGACGGCCCGTGTCCGCGCGCTCATCGAGGAGGCGGCCGCGGGCGACGGGGGTGCCCCCGGCTCGCCGCGCCGTCAGGTCGGTGACCTCTACGCGAGCTTCATGGACACCGAGCGCATCGAGGAGCTCGGACTCTCGCCGCTCCAGTCCATGCTCGCCGACGTCTCCGCCGTGGAGTCGCTCACGACGTTTGCCGCCGTTCTCGGCCGGCTCGGCCGCATCGGGGTGTCCGGCCTCGTCCGCCTCTACGTCGCGCCCGACGAGCGGTCGCCGGAGGACTACACGGTCTACCTCGAGCAGGGCGGCCTCGGTCTGCCCGACGAGGCCTTCTACCGGGAGGAGAAGCACGCGGCGGTCAGGACGGCGTACGTCGCTCACATCGAGCGGATGCTCGACCTCGTCGGCATCCCCGACGCCGCGGACAAGGCGGCCCGGATCATGACGCTGGAGACGCGCGTCGCGGCGGCGCACTGGGACGCCGTCGCCACGCGCGACGCCGTCAAGACCTACAACGCGCACACCTTCGCGGAGCTGGAGTCGTCGGCACCGCGGTACGACTGGCAGGCCTGGGTCGAGGGTCTCGGGGCACCCGACGGGGCCTTCGACAAGGTCGTCGTGCGCGAACCCAGCTTCCTGACCGGTCTGGGGGAGGCGCTGGCCGCCGTCGACCTGGACGACTGGCGCACGTGGCTCGTCTGGGACGTCATCAACACCTTCGCCAGCCTGCTCCCGTCGAGCATCGTCGAGGCGGACTTCGACTTCTACGGGCGCACGCTCTCCGGCCAGCCCGACCTGCAGGAGCGGTGGAAGCGCGGCGTCGGCGTCGTCGAGAAGGGGGTCGGCGAGGCCGTCGGGCAGCTCTATGCCGAGAGGTGGTTCCCCCCGGCCGCGAAGGAGCGGATGCAGGAGCTCGTCGCCAACCTCGTCGAGGCCTTCCGCCGGTCCTTCTCGTCGCTCGACTGGATGAGTGAGCAGACCCGCACCGAGGCGATCGACAAGCTCGACCGCTTCACCCCCAAGATCGGCTACCCCGACGTGTGGCGCGACTACTCCTCCATCGTCATCGCCCCCGATGACCTCGTCGGCAACGTGACCCGGGCGGACGCGTTCGACACCGACCGCGACCTCGCCAAGATCGGTCAGCCGATCGACCGGACCGAGTGGTTCATGCTGCCGCAGACGGTCAACGCCTACTACATGCCGTCGATGAACGAGATCGTCTTCCCGGCCGCGATCCTCCAGCCGCCGTTCTTCGACCTCGAGGCGGATGACGCGGTCAACTACGGCGGCATCGGCGCGGTGATCGGCCACGAGCTCGGCCACGGCTTCGATGACCAGGGGTCGCGGTATGACGGCACGGGCGCCTTGCGCGAATGGTGGACCGAGGGGGACCGGACCCGGTTCGAGGCCCTGGCCCAGCGCCTCGTCGAGCAGTTCAGCTCCTACACCCCGGCCGGGCTCGATGACTCGCACACCGTCAACGGGGGTCTCACGGTCGGGGAGAACATCGGCGACCTGGGCGGCCTCCAGATCGGCTACGCGGCCTACCGGATCGCCACGGAGGAGTCCGGCATGCAGGAGATCGACGGCTTCACCGGTCCGCAGCGCTTCTTCATCGGCTGGGCCCAGGTGTGGAAGGGCAAGGCCCGAGAAGCCGAGGCGATCCGGCTGCTCGCCGTCGACCCGCACTCACCGCAGGACCTGCGGGGCAACGCCGTCCGCAACGTCAGCGAGTTCCACGAGGCCTTCGGCGTAGAGCCCGGCGACGGGCTGTGGCTCAACGAGGAGCAGCGCGTCGGGATCTTCTGACGGGTCGGTCGACGCCGGCGCTCAGGGCTCGAGCGCCAGCTTGAAGCCGACGTGCGACGGGGCGAGGCCGAGTCGCTCGTAGAGGCGTCGTGCGTCGGGCGTCGGTGCGGCTCGCATCGCTCGTCAGCTGGACGAGGGAGCAGCCGGCCTGCCGTGACTCGTCGACCGCCCAGGCGACCAGCTCCGCGCCGAGGCCGTTGCTGCGCACACCCCGGGCCACCCGGACCCCTTCGATGATCGAGCGGGTCGCGCCCCGGCGCGAC
>JBBRGO010000152.1:0-8351 GCA_038224055.1 Actinomycetales bacterium | reverse complement strand
GGCTTCGCGATGCGCTTCGTCCCCAAGGTCCCGCTCCCGCGCCGACCGAACCTCGACCTCGCGAGACTGCCGGCCCGACTCAAGAGCGCGGTCGACGCGGCCGGGACCGCGATCGAGGAGACCGGGGCCCAGGTCGTCGTCGGCTTCGGGGGCTACGTGAGCACACCCGCCTACATCGCGGCCCACCGGCGTGGCATCCCGATCGTCGTCCACGAGCAGAACGCCCGCCCCGGCCTCGCCAACCGGGTGGGGGCACGCTGGTCGCAGCACGTCGCCACCTCCTTCCCCCGGACCTCCCTACCGCACGCGACCCGCATCGGTATGCCGCTGCGCCGCGAGATCGCGACCCTCGACCGGCCCGCCCTGCGGCCCGAGGCGATGGCCGCCTTCGGGCTCGACCCCCAGTGGCCCACCGTGCTCGTCACCGGAGGCTCACTGGGCGCCATGCGGCTCAACGACGCCTTCGCCGCCCGGGTGGAGGCGCTGAGCCGGGGCGGGGTCCAGGTGCTGCACGTGACGGGACGGGGCAAGGACTTCGTGCCGCAGGTCCCCGCGGTCGGGGCCCCCTACGTCGTCGTGCCGTACGCGGACCGGATGGAGCTGGCCTACGCCGCCGCCGACCTCGTCGTGGCGCGGTCCGGCGCCAACACCGTGTGCGAGCTCACCGCGGTCGGGCTGCCGGCGGTCTACGTTCCGCTACCGGTCGGCAACGGCGAGCAGCGGCTCAACGCCGTCGAGGTGGTCGCGGCGGGCGGTGGTCTGCTCGTCGACGACGGCGCGCTCACGCCGCGCTGGGTCGAGGACGTGCTCATCCCGTTGGCGACCGACGGCAACCGGCTCGCGGCGATGGCGGCTGCCTCGCGCTCCCTGGGTGAGCCGGCCGCCGACGAGCGCCTCGCGGATCTCGTCGACGCGGCCTGGGCGGGCACCCCGTGAGCGCGGCCCCGCCGACCGCACCGCGTGAGCCCCGACGTCCGACCCCGGAGCGGCCCTTCGCGGCCGCGCGCTTCGACTTCGGTGCTCCGGTCGCGTCGGTCGAGGACTACGACCGGGTCCACTTCCTCGCCATCGGTGGGGCGGGGATGTCCGGCGTCGCCCGGATCATGCTTGCCCGTGGCGTCGAGGTCACCGGCAGCGACGCCAAGGACGTGCCCGTCCTCAAGGCACTCGCGAGCGAGGGCGCGACCGTCTGGGTGGGCTTCGACCCCACGCACCAGGTGGGCGCCGACGCCGTCGTCATGTCGTCCTCGATCCGGCACGACAACGTCGAGCTCGTCGCGGCACGGGACCGGGGCGTGCCCGTGCTGCACCGGGCCCAGGGGCTCGCCTCGCTCATGGTCGGACAGCGCGCCGTCGCGGTCGCGGGCGCCAACGGCAAGACGACGACGACGAGCCTGCTCACCGTCGCCCTCCAGGGCTGTGGCCTGGACCCCTCCTTCGCCGTCGGGGGCGAGCTCGCCAAGCACGGGACCAACGCCCATCGCGGCGCCGACGACGTCTTCGTCGTCGAGGCCGACGAGAGCGACGGGTCCTTCGTCGTCTACCACCCCGAGGTGGCCATCGTCACGAACGTGCAGCCGGATCACCTCGACTTCTACGACAACTTTAAGGTTGTGGAAGCGGCCTACGCGGCTTTCGCTCGCACGATCCGGCCCGGCGGCCTGCTCGTGGCGTGCGCCGACGACGCCGGCTCCGCCGCTCTCGCCGTCCTGGCCCGTGCCGACGGGACGCGGGTCGTCACCTACGGCTTCGCCGCGGACGCCGATGTCGTGCTGAGCGAACACCAGCCGGACGGGCTCACCTCGTCCGCGACGCTGCACGACGGAGCACGCTCCGCGTCGCTCACCCTCGGTGTCCCGGGCCGGCACAACGCGCTCAACGCGGCCGCCGCGTACGCCGCCGCCGTGCACGGACTCGGTCAGGACCCCGAACGGGTCCTCTTCGGACTCGCGTCCTTCACCGGCACCCGGCGCCGGTTCGAGCCCAAGGGTGTCGTCGGCGACGTCTCGGTCGTCGACGACTACGCCCACAACGCCGGGAAGGTGAAGGCCGTCGTCGACACCGCGGCGAGCCTCGCGGCCGGCAACGGGCGGCTCGTCGTCGTCTTCCAGCCACACCTCTACAGCCGGACCCGCGACTTCGCGACCGAGCTCGGTGTCGGGCTGGCCCCGGCCGACGTCGTCATCGTCATGGACGTCTATGCCGCACGGGAGGACCCTCTCCCAGGTGTGTCCGGCGACCTCGTGGCGAAGGCCGTGCGCTCGGCCCGACCGGCGGCCGAGGTCCACTACGTCCCCTCCTGGTCCCAGGTGGCCGCCACCGTGGTGGGCCTGGCCCGGCCCGGTGACCTCGTGCTCACCGTCGGCGCCGGTGACGTGACGATGATCGGGCCCGAGGTGCTGCGCCTGCTCGCCGGGGGTGAACGATGACCTCCCTCAAGGAGGCGAGCCGCACCCCGGCCGATCGCACGGGACTCGCCTCGGCCCGGTCCCGCTTCGAGCGCCGCGCTGCGGCGGCGCGGCGGCGGCCCGCCCTGCTGTGGGGCTCGGTCGTCGGGCTGCTCCTCGTCGCGGGGCTCGTCGCCTGGCTCGGGTGGTTCAGCGCGGTGCTCCCGGCCAGCGAGGTGCGGGTCGAGGGTGCCACGGGTGCAGCCGCGGCCCAGATCCGTGACGTGGCGCAGGTCCCCCTCGGGGGCGCGCTCCTGCGCCTCGACACCGATGCGGTGACGGGGCGGCTCGTCGCCGACCGCCGGTGGAAGGACGTCTCGGTCACCAGGAGCCTGCCACACACGGTCGTGATCAGGGTGACGCCGCGGGTGGCGGCTCTCGGGATCCGCCGCAGCTCCTCGACGATCGACCTCGTCGACACCGACGGTCTCGTCTTCCGCACCGTGACGAAGGCGCCCACCTCGATCCCGGTCGTGCAGGCCGGCGGCGCCGCGGTGTCGCCGACCGGGGTCCGGGCGGCCCTCGAGGCCCTCGCTGCCCTCCAGAAGGCACTGCGCGCAGAGGTCTCCGGAGTGACTCTCTCCTCGGCCGACCAGGTGACCCTCACCCTCACCCACAAGGACACGAAGCGCACGGTCATCTGGGGTGCCGCAGGCGAGGCGGACCTCAAGGCCCGGCTCGTGGCGGTGCTGCTCGGCGAGCCCGGCGCGACGATCGACGTCAGCGTCCCGTCGTCGCCGGTCACCCGCTGACCCGCGCCTGACCTGCTCCTCGTCGTGACGGCGGGGGGAGGACGGGTGCAACGGGGGCAGGACGGGTGGTGGTGCTGATGGGACGAAAGTGCACCACGGGACGACGTCCCGGGGGCCACAGCACGAAAGAGTCGAAACCTCCGTCCGACACGCCGGGTTCTGGGTTGATCGCTCCGGAGGCAGCGCATAGCGTCGACTCACTGGTTCGTGACCAAACTGTAACCTTTATCTGGACCTTTAAGGTTCTGAGCGCCGGGCGGCGCGGTCACGACGTCAGATCCCATTCACCTCAGCACTTGCACCACCATTCAGGAAGGTCCACGCACGTGGCAGCAGCACCGCAGAACTACCTGGCCGTCATCAAGGTCGTCGGCATCGGCGGAGGCGGCGTCAACGCCATCAACCGCATGATCGACGTGGGCCTCAAGGGCGTCGAGTTCATCGCCATCAACACCGACGCCCAGGCACTGCTCATGAGCGATGCGGACGTCAAGCTCGATGTGGGTCGCGAGCTCACCCGCGGCCTCGGCGCCGGGGCGGATCCCGAGGTCGGCAAGAAGGCCGCCGAGGACCACGCCGAGGAGATCGAGGAGGTCATCAAGGGGGCCGACATGGTCTTCGTCACCGCGGGCGAGGGTGGCGGCACCGGCACGGGTGGTGCACCGGTCGTCGCCCGCATCGCCCGAGGCCTCGGCGCCCTGACCATCGGTGTCGTGACCCGCCCGTTCACCTTCGAGGGACGTCGTCGGGCCAACCAGGCCGAGTCGGGGATCGCGAGCCTCCGCGAGGAGGTCGACACGCTCATCGTCATCCCCAACGACCGCCTGCTGTCGATCAGTGACCGCAACGTCTCGATGATGGACGCCTTCCGCTCCGCCGACCAGGTGCTGCTCTCCGGTGTCCAGGGGATCACCGACCTCATCACGACGCCGGGCCTGATCAACCTCGACTTCGCCGACGTCAAGTCGGTGATGCAGGGGGCCGGCTCGGCCCTGATGGGCATCGGCTCGGCCCGAGGTGAGGACCGCGCCGTCCAGGCGGCCGAGCTGGCCATCAGCTCACCGCTGCTCGAGGCCTCCATCGACGGAGCGCACGGCGTGCTGCTGTCGGTCCAGGGCGGGTCGGACCTCGGCCTCTTCGAGATCAACGAGGCCGCCCGCCTCGTCCAGGAGGCCGCCCACCCCGAGGCCAACATCATCTTCGGTGCGGTCATCGACGACGCTCTCGGGGACGAGGTCCGGGTCACGGTCATCGCCGCCGGCTTCGACGGCGGCGGCCCGAGCAAGCGGGAGGACGACCGTGCCCTGGGGCAGGTCGTCGGTCGCTCGGCCCCGCAGGGTGGCGGCCAGCGGTCCGCGCCTCCGGCACCGACCGCCCCGCCGGTCCAGCAGGCTCCGGTCGGGTCGGGTCAGGGTGCACCTGCCGGCCAGGGCGGGCAGCAGGACGGGCAGCAGGGCGCGCCCGAGCGGGTCCAGGCCCAGCAGGCGCCGGCGCCGCAGTCCGCTCCGGTCCAGCAGCCGCCCCGTCAGGTCACGTTCGACGAGGGCGACGACCTCGACGTGCCCGACTTCCTGAAGTGACCGACTTCCCGAGGTGACCGACGCACGGTCGTCCTGACCACGAGGGGCCCCGCCGACGGCGGGGCCCCTCGTGCGTCCGTCCGCCGCGCGGCTAGGTTGGGCGGGTGTTCTACTGGCGATCCACCGTCACTGCCGCGCACCCCGGTGCCGCCTCGGTGGAGCTCGCCGTCACCGGGCGCGGAACCGGCGCGGGCGCCCAGCCGTACATCGGGCTCAACCTCGGTGGCCACGTCGGCGACGACGCCGCGACCGTCGAGTCGAACCGGGTGCTCGTCGCCGAACGGCTCGGTCTCGCGCGCGAGCGGCTGCTCTTCCTCGACCAGGTCCACGGGACGGACGTCATCGAGGTCGGTGGGCCGTGGGCCGGCCCCCCACCGTCTGCCGACGGCGTCGTGACGCGGACGACCGACCTCGGTCTCGCCGTGCTCGTCGCCGACTGTGTCCCCGTGCTGCTCCACGACGCGGCTGCCGGCGTCGTCGGTGCCGTGCACGCCGGGCGCCCGGGGATGGTGGCGGGAGTCGTCCGCACGGCCGTCTCACGGATGCGGGACCTCGGCGCGTCACGGGTGAGCGCCGTCGTGGGGCCCTCGGTCTGCGGGCGCTGCTACGAGGTGCCCGGGGAGATGGCGGCCGCCGCGGCGCGGGTGTCCCCCTCGTCCGCCGCGCGGTCCTGGTCGGGCACCACCGCCATCGACGTCGCCTCCGGGGTCGTGGAGCAGCTCGCGACGCAGGACGTCGACGTGACGTGGGTCCCGGGCTGCACCCGCGAGCACGAGGACCTCTACTCCTACCGTCGCGACGGCGTCACCGGACGGTTCGCGGGCGTCGTCGTGCTGCGTCGGGGTGCGCGATGACCAGCCCGAGGTCGCGCCGCGGCGAGCTGTCCGACACGCTCGGCGCGGTCCACGACCGCATCGTCCGGGCCTGCGACGATGCCGGTCGGGACCCGGCCGAGCTCACGCTCGTCGTCGTGACCAAGTTCTTCCCGGCCACCGACGTGCTGCTCCTGCACGAGCTCGGGGTCCGGGACATCGGGGAGAACCGCGACCAGGAGGCGGGCGAGAAGGTCGACCAGGTGCGCGCGGCGCTCGCCGAGCGCGGCGAGGATCCCGTCACCGTCCACTTCATCGGCCAGCTCCAGACCAACAAGGCCGGCCGCGTCGCTGGCTACGCCGACGTCGTGCAGTCCGTCGACCGCCCCAAGCTGGTCCGCGCACTGGCCCGTGGCGCCACCGCCGCCGGCCGCGAGCTCCGTGCCCTCCTGCAGGTGAGCCTCGACGGCGACACGAGCAGGGGAGGAGTGACGCCGGAGGGAGCCCCCGCGCTCGCTCGTGAGGTCGCCGGGCAGGACGGGATCACCCTGGCCGGGGTCATGGCGGTCGCGCCGCTGGGCGCCGACCCCGACGCGAGCTTCGCGCGGCTGCGAGAGGTGGCGAGCGGTATCCGGCGCGAGCACCCCGACGCCGACTGGATCTCGGCGGGGATGAGCGGCGACCTCGAGGCGGCAGTGCGCCAGGGAGCGACACACCTGCGTGTCGGCACCGCAATCCTCGGATCCCGTCCGCCCCTTCTGTAACGTCTGAGCCGAAAGCATCCGACGGTTTGGGAGTTGGTCATGGCAGGGGCACTGCGCAAGACGATGGTGTACCTCGGGCTCAGCGAGGAGGACCCTCGTCGTGACCGGTACGACGACTACGAGTCCTACGACGACAACGAGCGATACGAGGACGAGTCGCAGCACACCGCAGCGGTCACCCAGCTGCCGACGAAGCGTCCCGTGGCCGCCGTCGTGCGCGACCCCGAGGTGGGCACCCTCAACCGGATCACGACGATCCACCCGCGCACCTACAACGAGGCCAAGAACATCGGCGAGTGGTTCCGCGACCAGGTGCCGGTCATCATGAACCTCAGCGACATGGACGATGCAGACGCCAAGCGCCTCGTCGACTTCGCCGCCGGCCTCGTCTTCGGCCTGCACGGCACGATCGAGCGGGTCACCTCCAAGGTGTTCCTCCTCTCCCCGTCGCACGTCGAGATCGCCGCGGACGAGCCCGAGGTGCCTGCTGCGTCGACCCGCGGATTCTTCAACCAGAGCTGACGGAAGGCCGGCGATTTAGCCTGACGGCCCCTCATCAGCGACACTGGAGGACATGACATTGTTCTGGTCGGTCTACGGCGTGGTGGTCTTCACCTTCTTCATCGCCCTCATCGGTCGGTTCATCGTCGACTGGGTCCAGGTCCTCGCTCGGTCGTGGCAGCCCTCCGGCGTCGTCCTCGTCCTCGCCGAGGCGGTCTACACGGTCACCGACCCACCGTTGCGAGCGCTGCGCAAGGTCATCCCGTCGCCCCGACTCGGCGGGGTCAGGCTCGACCTCAGCTTTCTCGTGCTCATGCTCCTGACGTCGCTCGCGCTGAACCTCCCCGGCTACATCTGAGGCGGCTCGCCGGACGTTAGGGCGTGACCCGAAAGGTTGGATATGGTGCGTGTCACCACTACGACCATGAGGTGACACATGGCTCTTACGCCGGAACAGGTGCTCAACAAGCACTTCCAGACCACGCAGTTCCGTCGCGGCTACGAGGAGCGGGACGTCGATGACTTCCTCGACGAGATCGTCGCCGAGATGCGCTCGCTCATCGAGCAGCGCGATGACTACCTGAAGCAGCTCAACGACTGCCGGGCGAGCAAGAACCAGCCCGCGGTGCGCGGCGCCGGCGACACGACGTCGACCCAGACCGTGCGGCCCGGCGACGACGCCCTTCTCGGGGGCCTCACCGCCAAGATCCAGGACGCCGAGCGGGCCGTCAAGGCCGCGAACGACCGCACCGCCCAGGCCAAGACCGACGCGGAGGACGCCGAGCGGGCCGCTGCCCAGCGGGTCGAGCGGGCCCAGGCCGACGCGGACCGCGCCGAGGAGACGGCCAAGGCATCGGTCGACGCGCAGGCGCTGGACGACGCCCAGGCCAAGCTCAGCTCGCTCCAGTCCGAGGTGTCCGACGCGGAGGCCGCGCTCGCGGCGGCCCGCGAGAACCAGCGGGCCGCCGAGCTCGCGGCGAAGGAGGCCGAGGCGCGCGCGTCGGAGGCCGCGGACGCCTCGACGAACTCGGAAGCCTCGGCGGCGACCGACCGGGCCACCCCGGTGAGCGGCGGCGACGCCGCGGGTGTCATCGCTCTCGCGCAGCGCCTGCACGACGAGCACGTCGCGGCCGGTGAGTCCACCCGTGACGCGCTGATCGCTGAGGCCGAGGGTCGCCACGCCGAGCTGATCGCGACGGGACAGAGCACGCACGACGAGCTCGTCCAGGCCGCGGAGTCCGCTCACGCGGAGGCCGTGCAGCGGGCCGAGGAGCTGACCGGTGCCACGCAGGCCGAGCGCGACGAGATCCTCAAGGACGCCAACGACAAGCGGGCGCAGATGCTCGCCGAAGCTGCTGCCCAGCGCGACGAGATGCTGACCGAGTCGCGCGAGCGCTCGACCGCCATGGTCGCCGAGGCGCAGCAGAAGAAGGCGGCGGTGCTCGAGGAGCTCGACAAGGCCAAGTCCCTGCTCGACCAGAAGATCGAGGAGTTG
>JBBRGO010000151.1:0-8365 GCA_038224055.1 Actinomycetales bacterium | reverse complement strand
ACGGCGGCCGCGACGATCTGGTCCGGGGTGAGCCGGATGCCCTGGTAGACGACCTCGAAGCCCGCGTCGCGCGCCCGCACGGCGATCTGCTCCGCCCCGTTGCTGTGGCCGTCGAGCCCGGGCTTGCCGACGAGCACACGCAGCCGCTCGCCGAGGTCGCCGGCGGTGCGTGCCACGGCGGCGCGCACGAGCAGGAGCGCATCCCCCGGCTCGGCCCCGCCGACCCCGACCGACCCGGCGACCCCGGTGGGGGCGCGGTACTCGCCGAAGACCTCACGGAGCGTGGCCGTCCACTCCCCGGTGGTCACCTCCGCGCGGGCGCACTCGAGCGAGGCCACCATGAGGTTGACGCCGGTGACGGCGTCGTCGCGCAGCCGCTCGAGGGACGCGGACGCGCGCTCCCGGCGCGACGGGTCGGCGTCCCGGGCACCCCGCCAGGCCCGGACCGCCTCGACGGCGGCACGCTCGACGTCCGGGTCGACGGCCTGGACCGCGGTGACGAGGTCGGCCGTGAGCGGGTTGGGCTCGGTCGTGGCGAAGCGGTTGACCCCGACGACGACGTCCTCGCCCGACTCGATCCGACGGCGGCGCTCGGCGTGCGACGACACGAGGGCAGACTTCATGTACCCGGACTCCACGGCGGCCACCGCGCCGCCGAGGGCCTCGACCCGGGCCATCTCGGCGCGCGCACCCGCCACCAGCTCGGCCACCTTGGTCTCGACGACGACGGAGCCGGTGAAGAGGTCCTCGTGCTCGAGAAGGTCGGACTCGAAGGCGAGGACCTGCTGCATTCGCAGGCTCCACTGCTGGTCCCACGGGCGCGGCAGTCCGAGCGCCTCGTTCCAGGCGGGGAGCTGGACGGCCCGCGCGCGGGCATCCTTCGACAGGGTCACGGCGAGCATCTCGAGGACGATCCGCTGGACGTTGTTCTCCGGCTGGGCCTCGGTCAGCCCGAGGCTGTTGACCTGGACGCCGTAGCGGAACCGGCGCGCCGCCTCGTCCGTGACGCCGTAGCGCTCGCGCGTCAGCTCGTCCCAGAGCTGGACGAAGGCCCGCATCTTGCACATCTCCTCGACGAAGCGCACTCCTGCGTTGACGAAGAAGCTCACCCTCGCGACGACGGCGGGGAAGTCCGCGGGGGCGACCTGCCCGGAGTCCCGGACGGCGTCGAGGACCGCGACGGCAGTGGCCATCGCATAGGCGATCTCCTGCACCGGGGTCGCGCCGGCCTCCTGGAGGTGGTAGCTGCAGATGTTGATCGGGTTCCACCGCGGCATCGCGGACACGGTGTAGGCGATCATGTCGGTGGTGAGCCGCAGCGAGGGCGCGGGGGCGAAGACGTAGGTCCCGCGCGAGAGGTACTCCTTGATGATGTCGTTCTGCGTCGTACCGGCGAGCGCCCGCACCCACCCGGCCGGGTCCTCCCCCGCCTCGGCCGCCTGGCGCTCGGCCGTGACCTGGTAGAGCGCGAGCAGCCACATGGCCGTGGCGTTGATCGTCATCGAGGTGTTCATGTCGCGCAGCGGGATGGCGTCGAAGAGGGCGTCCATGTCCCCGATGTGGCTGACCGGGACGCCGACCTTGCCGACCTCGCCGCGAGCCAGGACGTGGTCGGGGTCGTAGCCGGTCTGCGTCGGCAGGTCGAAGGCGACCGACAGACCGGTCTGGCCCTTGGCGAGGTTGCGCCGGTAGAGCGCGTTGCTCGCGGCAGCGCTCGAGTGACCGGCATACGTGCGCATCACCCACGGACGATCGCGGGTGGCGCGCGTGCTGGTCTCCGGCGAGGACATGACCCGACCGTACCGGGGGGGTCGGGGGACGGCGAGTGGCTCAGGCGGTGAGAGGCGCCACAGTCCGACGGCCCCGGGCGCCGGCTCCACCCTGGCGCGGAGCCATCAGACGGTCCAGGCGGCAGCCGCGGAGCAGCCGCCGAGTCCGGTCGCTCGGGTCGACGACGAGCAGGCAGCGCTCCTCGCGGCTCGCTCGGCGGTGCAGGTGCAGGATGACCCCGAGCCCGGTGGCGTCACCGATCTCCGCGGCGCCGAGGTGCAGGCGCACGACTCCGGGACCGCGGCCGATGACCTCGTGGACGGCGTCGCGGATGTCGGGCACCGTGTGGACGTCGATGCGCCCCTCGATGATCACATCGTGCCCGTCGGGCGCGTCGTGAACCTCGACCGGCGACTTCTTCGGCGACCGGACCCTGACCTCAAGCGTCATCGTGACCCCTCTCAATGCTGCTGACGCAATGATGACGCCGCACCGGCGACATCCGTTGCCCCTCCGAGTCAAGAGAGAGTCAAGAAATACGATTTCGCATAACGATTTCATCGCGGGCGAGAATTCGTTTTTCAACGATTAGGGAAATGGTTCGCATTCGTCCGGATTGTCCGTGTTTTCACTCGACCCACGCGTCGTCCGGCTCCCGGACGACGTCCGCCCCGAGCCGACGGAGCGCCTCCTCGAAGCGGGGGTAGCCGCGGTCGATGTGGTGGATCCCCCCGACGAGCGTCTCCCCCTCCGCGACGAGACCCGCGATGACGAGGGCGGCCCCCGACCGGATGTCACTCGCCTCGACCGGGGCCCCCGAGAGCGCCGCCACGCCGTGGGTCATCACGTGGTGCCCGTCCACCTGCGCCTCCGCCCCGAGCCGGGCCAGCTCCTGCACGGTGCGGAAGCGCGCCTCGAAGAGGTTCTCGGTCACCATGGCGCTCCCCCGGGCCACGGCGTTGTAGGTGAGCGCGAACGGCTGGAGGTCGGTCGGGAAGCCGGGATAGGGCAGGGTGGCGACATCGAAAGCCGTCGGTCGGGGGCCCGCCGCCACGACGCGGAAGCCTCGATCGGTGGGCTCGACGAGGCAGCCGGCGGCCGAGAGCGACGCCAGGGGCGCGCGCAGGTGGTCGGCCACGCCCCCGACCACCTCGACCGCGCCGCCGGTCGTCGCCGCCGCGAAGGCCCACGTCCCCGCCGCGATCCGGTCGGAAACGACATGGTGCTCGGTGGGCCGGAGGCGGTCCACGCCCCGGACGACGATGCGCGAGGTGCCGGCCCCCGTGACGTCGGCCCCCATCGAGATCAACATCTCGGCGATGTCGACGATCTCGGGCTCCTTGGCGACGTTGTCGATCGTCGTCGTCCCCCGGGCCAGCACCGCTGCCGTGAGGACGTTCTCGGTCGCCCCGACGCTCGGGAAGTCGAGCCGGATCTCCGCACCGTGCAGTCCGTCGGGGGCGACCGCCACGAGGTAGCCGTGGGCCACGTGCACCGTGGCGCCGAGCGCTTCGAGGCCCGCGGCGTGCAGGTCGAGACCGCGCGACCCGATCGCGTCCCCGCCGGGGATCGCGACGTCGGCCTCGCCGACCCGCGCCACGAGCGGGCCGAGGACCGAGATGGAGGCGCGCAGGGCCCGGACGAGCTCGTAGTCGGCGCGGTGGCCGACGACCTCGGGAACATCGAGCACGACGACGCCCGCCTCCGCGTCGTAGTCCACCGCGACGCCCAGGCGGCGGAGCAGCTCGGCCATGATCGTCACGTCGACGATGGCTGGGACGTTGGTCAGGGTGGTCCGCCCGGGGGCGAGCAGGGCGACCGCCATCAGCTTGAGGGCGCTGTTCTTGGCCCCGACGACCGCCACCTCGCCGACGAGTCGGGCACCCCCGACGACCCGGAACCGCTCTCTCACGGGCTCGACCCTATCCGGCCCCGCGCACGCGGCGTGACCCGGCGGCGGCGGGAGGGTCCGGGGTGGCAGAGTGGGCCTCATGGTCAACCTCACGAGGATCTACACCCGCACCGGCGACGACGGCACGACCGGTCTCGGGGACTTCTCCCGGGTGAGCAAGAACGACCCGCGCCTGCATGCCTACGCCGACAGCAACGAGGCCAACGCCGCCATCGGTATCGCCGTCGCGTGCGGTGAGCTCGACGACGAGCTGCGCTCGACGCTGGTCCGGGTCCAGAACGAGCTCTTCGACGTCGGCGCCGACCTGTCCACCCCGCTCCAGGAGTCCTACGAGTACGCGCCCCTGCGCGTCGAGCAGCCCTGGATCGACGACCTCGAGCGCGACTGCGACCACTACCTCGAGAAGGTCGAGCCGCTGCGCTCCTTCATCCTGCCCGGCGGCAGCGCCGGCGCGGCACACCTCCACCTCGCCACGACGATCGTGCGCCGGGCCGAGCGCTCGGCGTGGGCCGCCGTCGAGCACCACGGCACCGAGGCCGGGAGCGGCCGTGGGACCGGTGGCGTCAACGTGCTCACCGCGACCTACCTCAACCGGCTGTCCGACCTGCTCTTCATCCTTGCGCGCGTCGCGAACCTCACGATCGGCGGCGACATCCTCTGGCAGCCGGGCGGGGGCCGGGTCGAACGCCCCGAGAAGGCGCCGAAGCACCGCGAACGGTAACGGCCGGTATGCCGCCAGGCCAGCCCCGGCTCAGGCGACGTTGACCTCAGGCGACGTTGACGTTGTAGCCGGGCGGCGCGGCTTCCTGCCACGACCGCAGGGCGGTGTAGTCCGGTCCCTGAAGGGCCAGCTCGAAGTGGCCGGCGCCCTCGGTGCAGGGCACCCGGAAGGCATCCGGCAGGACGGTGATCCCCTGGGCACCCTCGAGCCGGTCCGGTGCGTCGAGCAGGAGCAGCTGTCGCTGCCAGACTCTGCCGGCGCGCACCGACACACCCCCGAGGGAGTACCACTCGAGGGTGTTGTCGCCGAAGCGGATGAGCCCGAGCCGCCACCGGTCACGACCCGGCTCCCGCAGCCCGCAGAGGGTCAGGGGCAGGCCCCGAGCGATGTAGCGGCGGCGCACGTAGACCAGCGCGAGGACGGTCACGACGAGGGCGAGCAGCGTGCCGACGACGATCTCGGTGGAGACGAGAGCGCTCGGCACGCGGTCCTCAGTTCGTGCTGGACGAGAGCGAAGAGGCGTCGACGTGCTCGGCGACGATCGTCACGACGTCGGAGTCGACCGACAGGAAGCCACCGTCGACGGTGACGGTGCGGCGACTGCCGTCAAGGCCGTCGATCGACACGTCACCCTCGACGAGGATGCCGAGCAGCGGGGTGTGGCCGGGCAGGATGCCGAGCTCACCGGCGACCGAACGGGCCCGGACGAACTTCGCCTCGCCCTCCCAGACCTTGCGGTCGGCGGCGACCATCTCAACCTTGAGTGAACTCACGTGTTCCTCCGGATCGTGGGAATGTCTGTCTCGGAGTTTAGTGCCTCCGGGCGGGTGCTCCGGACGAGCCCCCCGGCGCGACCGGGCCTCACTCGTCCGCACCCGCAGGCACAGCCTGGTCGTCGTCCTTCCCGTCATGCTGCGTGGGTCGGCCCTTCGGCAGTCGCGGCAGCTCCGGGTGGAAGTCCGTGCCGAGGTCCTCGATCGCCGTCCGGGCGAACACCTGCTGCTGGGTCACGACGCGCTCGGCACGCCCCCGTCCGAGGAAGCTGATCGCCCAGTGCAGCAGTGTCGTGATCCGGTGCTTGAAGCCGATGATGTAGACGAGGTGCACCGCGAGCCACATCACCCACGCGAAGAACCCGCTGAAACGGGCCTTGCCGACGGACGCGACGGCGGAGAACCGGGAGATGGTCGCCATCGAGCCCTTGTCGAAGTACTCGAAGTCGCCCCGCGGCTCGCGTCCCTCGACCCGCCTGCGGATCTGCTCCGCGGCGTAGCGTCCACCCTGGATGGCAACCTGGGCCACCCCCGGCAGGTCGTCGAGAGCGATCATGTCCCCCACGACGAAGACCTCGGGGTGACCCGGCAGGGTGAGGTCGGCCCGGACCTTGATCCGCCCCGACCGGTCGAGCTCGGTGTCGGACTGGTCGGCGAGCTGGCGAGCGAGCGGCGAGGCCTGCACGCCGGCAGCCCAGACCTTGCACACCGACTCGATCCGCTCGTGGCTGCCGTCGGGGTGCTTGACGTCGATGCCGGTCGAGTCCACCCCGACGACCATCGCGCCGAGCCGGACGTCGACCCCGAGCTTCGCGAGGCGATGCTCCGCCCGGTCCCCGAGCTTCTCGCCGAACGACCCCAGCACCTGGGAGGCTCCGTCGAGCAGGATGATCCGAGCCTTCGCGGGGTCGATCCTGCGGAAGTCGCGCCGCAGCGTCCGGTGCGCGAGCTCGGCGATCTGCCCGGCCATCTCGACACCGGTGGGCCCGGCGCCGACGACGACGAAGGTCATCAGCCGGTCGATCTCCGCCTGGGTCGAGGCCAGCTCCGCGAGCTCGAACGACCCGAAGATGCGCCCGCGCAGCTCGAGGGCGTCGTCGATCGACTTCATGCCCGGCGCATGGCGCGCGAACTGGTCGTTGCCGAAGTAGGACTGCCCCGCTCCGGCGGCCACGATGAGCGAGTCGTAGGGCGTCACGGTCTCGCGGCCCACGGCCTGGTGCGTCACGGTGCGCGAGGCGAGGTCGATCCCCGTCACGTCCCCGAGCAGCACCGTGGCGTTGTCCTGGCGGTGCAGGACCTCTCGGGTGGCCGGAGCGATCTCACCCTCGGAGAGGATGCCCGTCGCGACCTGGTAGAGCAGTGGCTGGAAGAGGTGATGGGTGGTCCGGGCGACCATCGTCACGTCGACGTCCGCCTTCTTCAGCTTCTGGGTGCTGAACAGACCCCCGAAGCCGGAACCGATCACGACGACGCGATGGCGTCCCGTGGCCTGGGTGGGCGTACTCACGATGATGTCTTCCTTCGCTCGGGTTCGGCGCGGTGCTGCGGGTAAGGCACAGCGCCGGCGCCCCGAGACGGGACACCGGCGCTGGCGAGGGTGCTGCGGTTCTGGTCGAGAGCGGGGACTCAGAGGTTCTTCTGGATCTCCGCCCACTGGCGCTCGACGTCGTCGAGTCCACCGCACATGTAGAAGGCCTGCTCACCGATGTGGTCGTACTCGCCGTCGGCGATCTTCGTGAAGGCCTCGACGGTGTCGACCAGCGACACCGTGGAGCCCTCGATGCCGGTGAACTGCTTCGCGACGTAGGTGTTCTGCGACAGGAAGCGCTGGATGCGACGGGCCCGGTTGACGAGGATCTTGTCCTCCTCGGACAGCTCGTCGATACCGAGGATCGCGATGATGTCCTGCAGCTCCTTGTTGCGCTGGAGGATCGACTTGATGCGCACCGCGGTGTTGTAGTGGTCGGCCGCGATGTAGCGGGGGTCGAGGATGCGCGAGGTGGAGGACAGCGGGTCGACGGCCGGGTAGATGCCCTGCGAGGCGATGTCACGAGAGAGCTCGGTCGTCGCGTCGAGGTGGGCGAACGTCGTCGCCGGCGCCGGGTCGGTGTAGTCGTCGGCCGGCACGTAGATCGCCTGCATCGAGGTGATCGAGTGGCCACGCGTCGAGGTGATCCGCTCCTGGAGCGTGCCCATCTCGTCGGCGAGGGTGGGCTGGTAGCCCACGGCCGACGGCATCCGGCCCAGCAGGGTGGAGACCTCGGACCCGGCCTGGGTGAAGCGGAAGATGTTGTCGATGAAGAGCAGCACGTCCTGCTTCTGGACGTCGCGGAAGTACTCCGCCATCGTCAGCGCCGACAGGGCGACGCGCAGACGCGTGCCCGGCGGCTCGTCCATCTGGCCGAAGACGAGAGCGGTCTGTCCGAGGACGCCCGCCTCCTCCATCTCGACCATGAGGTCGTTGCCCTCACGGGTGCGCTCACCGACACCGGCGAACACCGAGACACCACCGTGGTCACGGGCGACGCGCGCGATCATCTCTTGGATGAGGACGGTCTTGCCGACACCGGCACCACCGAAGAGGCCGATCTTGCCACCCTGGACGTACGGGGTCATCAGGTCGATGACCTTGATGCCCGTCTCGAACATCGAGGTCTTGGACTCGAGCTGGTCGAAGGCCGGGGCCTTGCGGTGGATCCCCCAGCGCTCCTTCACCTCGAGGGTCTCGCCCTCGGCGAGGTTCATGCACTCGCCGGTGGTGTTGAAGACCCGGCCGAGCGTCACGTCGCCGACCGGCACGGTGATCGGGCCACCGGTGTCCTGCACGGCGGACCCGCGGACGAGACCGTCGGTCGGCTGGAGGGAGATCGCGCGGACCATGTTGTCGCCGATGTGTTGGGCGACCTCGAGGTTGACGTTCTTCGTCTCGCCGGCGAGGCTCACGCTCGTGGTGAGCAGGTTGTACTGCTCGGGCATGTGGTCGTTGGGGAACTCGACGTCGACGACCGGGCCGATGATGCGGGAGATACGTCCGACGCCGCCCAGTTCGGGGCCCTGCTCGGCCGACACCGCGTTGTCACTGACGGTTGCAGTCATGGTGGATAGCTTCCTTACCTGTGGGCGTTACTTCTTGGCGTCCGCGAGGGCGTCTGCGCCGCCCACGATTTCGCTGATCTCTTGGGTGAT
>JBBRGO010000150.1:0-8422 GCA_038224055.1 Actinomycetales bacterium | reverse complement strand
ATGGTGCTGCAGAACCCGCGCGTCGACTTCGCGGTCATGGAGGTCGCCCGTGGCGGCATCCTGCGCGAGGGGCTCGGCTATGACCGCAACGACATCGCCGTCGTCACCAACGTCGCACCGGATCACTTGGGACTCAAGGGGATCGACACCCTGCGTCAGCTCGCCGACGTCAAGGCGGTGATCGTCGAGGCGGTCCCCCGCAACGGTTTCGCAGTGCTCAACGCCGACGACCCCAACGTGCGCAACATGCGCCGACGCTGCTCGGGCAGCATCATCTGGTTCTCGATGGCGGAGCCCGGCAGCGAGATCCGCGACTTCGTCGAAGACCACTGCCGACGGGGTGGGCGCGCCGTCGTCCTCGAGCCGAGCGACCGTGGCGAGATGATCGTCATCCGGCACGGACGGCGCAGCATGCAGCTCGCGTGGACCCACCTGCTTCCCTCCACCTTCGGGGGCGCGGCCCGCTTCAACGTCGCCAACGCCCTCGCCGCCACCGGCGCCGCCTTCGCCGCGGACGCGCCGCTTCACGACATCCGGCAGGGCCTGCGCACCTTCGCCACGACCTACTACCTCTCCCCCGGCCGCCTCAACCTCGTCCGGGTCAACAACGCCGAGGTCTTCGTGGACTACTGCCACAACGCTGCCGGCATGAAGGAGCTCGGCGCCTTCGTGGACCGCTACGCCGCGCAGAAGCAGGGCGAGTCCGACTTCGGCCGCAGCTCGCGGATCGGCATGATCGGGGCCGCCGGTGACCGCCGCGACGACGACATGCGCGAGCTCGGCGCTGTGGCCGCCCTGCACTTCGACGTCCTCGTCATCCGCGAGGACGAGCGGCTCCGGGGCAGGAAGGCCGGCGTGACGGCCGAGCTCGTGGCCGAGGGGGCCCGCGAGGCCATGCGCGACGGGGCACGGTGCCGGCAGGTGGAGATCGTCCTCGACGAGCTCGACGCGACCCGGCACGTCCTCGCCAGGACCAACCCCGGCGACCTCGTCGTCATGTGCGTCGACCAGCACGCGATGGTCGTCGCAGAGCTCGAGGAGCGGACCAAGCACGCGCAGGCCGGTGCGCGTCTCGGCGAGCCCGGCAGTGGCACGAGCGACCCGGACCTGGACCCCAGCACCCTCACGGTCTCTGCCGAGGCCGAGGGCGCAGAGGCCGACACCGACGCCTTCGCAAGCACCCCCGAGACGGCGGACGACACCGCCATCTGACCCCACCCCTCGTCGAGTGGGCACTTTCACCCGTCGAGTGGGCACTCTCTCACGCAGCCACGTGGGTGAAAGTGCCCACTCGACGAGGGAGGCCGGGGGGGATCAGATGTGGGACGAGCGGTATGCGTGGAGCGCGTTTCGGGGGTGGCTCACTCGTCGGGGGTGCTGGGTGCGGGAGCGAGCTGCTCGGCATACGCGAGCAGGGACGTCCGGTAGGACTGGGTGTCGACGTCGGTCGTCGCATCGAGCGTGGCGCGGATGAGGTCGGCGACGGCCTGCCGCTCCTGCCCGAGATCTGCCTGCACGATCGCCCGGAACACCAGGGCCGCCGTGTTGTGCGGCCGCGCCTCCAGCACCTCCGCGATGAGGGGGACGGCCTCGGTCGCGCGGCCGACGGCGCGCAGGCTCGAGGCGAGCTGGAGCTGGGCCCGGTGTCGGTGCGGCTCCTTCAGACCCGCGGCGAGCGCCTCCTCGTAGAGCCCGATCGCCTCGGGTTCCTCACCCGCGGCGTCGAGCGCGCTGGCCAGCTCGTGGAGCAGCCGCGGGTCGCCGGGGCGACTCGCGGCGAGCTCGCGGGCCGCCACGACCCGAGCGTCATCGGCCTCCAGCTCCCACAGGGCCGCGATCTCGGCCTCGAGCTCGTGCTCACCGCGGGCGGCCACCACCTTGCGGCGGATCGTCCTCGCGTCATCGGCCGAGCCTCCCTGAGCGCGGATCCACGCGTCGACCTCGGTGCGCTCGGCATGGCACATCAGGGCCACGACGTCCCCGTCATGGGCATGCTCCACGAGCGGCACGAGCGACTCGAGCTCGCTGTCGTAGCCGGGCACGTCGAAGACGCCCGTGTGGGCGAGCCCACCCCGGAACAGGTCGAGCAGCTCCCCCGGCTCGCGCCCCCGCAGGTAGTGGCGGGCGTACTTCACGGCGACCTCGTCAGCGGCCCGACCGGCGATCTCACCCATCGCCACGATGGCGTCGTCGGTGCGGTCCCCGGCGCAGCCCAACCCGAGGCGCACGGCCCCACCGGGGGCGCTGAGACCCCGAGCGACCTCGAGCAGTGCCTCGAGGCCGGCCTCGTTGTGCGCCATGTCCATGATCACCGTGGCGCGACCCCCGGCCGAGAGCGGGACCGAGTAGGTGTTGAGGCGGCCCCAGTTGTGCTCCGGGTCGGGGGCGAAGGTGCGCAGACCCTCGACGACGGCGGAGCGCGCGACACCGAGACCGAGGGCGGCGGCCGCGCCGGCCAGCGCGTTGGCGATGTTGTTGGCCGACAGCCCACTCAGCGTCATCGGGACGTCGACGACGCGCACGAGGCGGTCGGGGTCACCGTTGGGCGAGAGCACGACGATCTCGTCCTCGATGACCGTGATGGCACGGCCACCCATGTTGATCGACTCCCACAGGGCCGGTGACGACGGGTCGAGGCTGAACACCCAGGGCTTGGCGGAGATGCCCTGGCGCATCGCCCAGACGCGCGGGTCATCGCCGTTGAGCACGACCCACCCCTCGGGCTTGGTCACCGTGGTGACGATGGCCTTGACCTCGGCGAGCTGGTCGAGGGTGTCGATCCCCTGCAGTCCGAGGTGGTCGGCGCTGACGTTGGTGACGACGCTGACGTCGTTGGCCGTGACCCCCATGCCGCGCAGCAGCATGCCGCCACGCGCGGTCTCGAGGATGCCGATGTCGAGGCCGGGGGTCTCGAGGACGCCGCGGGCGCCGGCCGGGCCGGAGAAGTCCCCCTCCTCCTTCGTCTCCCCCATGACGACGATGCCGTCCGTCGAGCTCCACGCGGTGGTGAGGCCCGCCGTCATGCAGATGTGCGCCATGAGCCGAGTCGTCGTCGTCTTGCCGTTGGTCCCCGTGACGGACGCTACGGGGACGGTCGGGGTGATCACGGTCGGCCCCGGCCCGTCGGGTGCGAGGAGCACGGCCTGGGCTGCCGCGCCGATCACCTCGTCCACCGACCGGCTCCCGTCGAGCAGTCCCGCCATGATCTCGCCGAGCTGCTCCCCGGCCAACCGGCCCTTCGTCCGGTGCGCCCACGGGAAGGCGATGATGACGTCGGCCGGGGTCGCTCCCGCACGCACCCGGACGCCGAGCCGACCGACACCGATCTCGGCACCGAGCCGACGGGTCACGGTCCGCAGCAGACGCATGACGAAACGCTGACGCAGCGCCGTGCCCCGCTTGCCGGGGTGGACCGCGCGCATCCCGAGCCGGGCGCCGAGTCGCTCGGCCGCCGTGCGACGCATCCCGAGGTAGCCGGTCAGGTGCAGGCTGACCTTGATGGCGGGTCGGGTGAAGTAGAGGTTCGGTCCGTCGAGGACCCTGACCTCCTCAACGGTCACGTCGGGAGGGCGGGCGTCGTGACCGGCGTCAGGCATGGCAGGACTCTAGCGACCCGCGGCGCCCCCTGACGACGCCTACTGCCCCATGGCGTGGACCCCGCCGTCGACGTGGACGATCTCGCCCGTCGTCGCGGGGAACCAGTCGGACAGGAGCGCCGCGCAGGCCTTCGCTGCGGGCACCGGGTCGCCCACGTCCCAGCCGAGCGGGGCGCGGTCGTCCCACGTCTCCTCGAACTTCTCGAAGCCGGGGATCGACTTCGCTGCCGTCGTCCGGATCGGGCCGGCGGCAACGAGGTTGCAGCGCACGCCCTTCGGCCCGAGGTCACGCGCGAGGTAGCGGCTCGTCGACTCGAAGGCCGCCTTCGCCACGCCCATCCAGTCGTAGACCGGCCAGGCGAACTTCGCGTCGAAGGTGAGCCCGACGACGCTGCCCCCCGGCGCCATGAGCGGCAGGGCCGCGACGGAGAGGGACTTGAGGCTGTACGCGGAGGCGTGCAGCGCCGTCGAGACGTCCTCCCACGTGCCTTCCATGAAGTTGAACGCGCCCACCGGCGCGAAGCCGATGGAGTGCAGCACGCCGTCGACCCGGTCGACGTGCTCGCCGAGACGGGTGGCGAGGCTGTCGAGGTGCTCCTGGTTCGTCACGTCGAGCTCGACGACGGGCGGGGTGCTGGGCAGCCGCTTGGCGATGGTCGAGGTGATCTTCATCGTCCGCCCGAAGGAGGTGAGCACGACGTTCGCGCCCTCCTGCTGCGCGAGCTTGGCGACGTGGAACGCGATCGAGCTGTCCATCAGGACACCGGTGACGAGCAGGTTCTTGCCTTCGAGGATTCCCATGGGTGCGAACTTTCTCCTGTGGCTGTCCGTGGCTGTTCGTGGCTGTTCGTGGCGGTCTGTGGCTGTCTGTGTGGGGCCGAGCGAGGTGTTCGGGTCGAGCGGGTGAGAGGTGGGCGGCACACCTCGCACGTATGCCGCTGGGCCGGCTGGGAGGTCAGTGACCCGTCAGCACCCCGTCACGCCGTCAATGCCCCATCCCCAGCCCGCCGTCGACGGGGATGACGGCACCGGTGATGTAGGCGGCCTCGCGGCTGGCGACGAAGCGGACGACAGCGGCCACCTCCTCGGGCGTCGCGAAGCGGCCGGCGGGGATGCTGGCGAGGTAGGCCTTCTTCTGCTCGTCGGGCAGGACGGCCGTCATCTCGGTGTCGATGAAGCCCGGCGCGACGACGTTGGCGGTGATGCCCCGGCCGCCGAGCTCGCGGCTGATCGAGCGCGCGAGGCCGACGAGCCCCGACTTCGAGGCGGAGTAGTTCGTCTGTCCGGGTGAGCCGTAGAGGCCGACGACACTGGAGATCAACACGATCCGGCCGTTGCGCTTGCGGATCATCCCCTTGACGGCGCGGCGGGCGCACCGGAAGGCGCCGGTGAGGTTGGTGTCGATGACGCTGCCGAAGTCGTCGTCGCTCATCCGCATGAGCAGGGTGTCCTTCGTGATGCCCGCGTTGGCGACGAGGACGTCGACCGGGCCGCCGAAGATCGCCTCGGCCTCGGTGAAGGCGGCGTCGACGGACGCCGAGTCGGTGACCTCGGCCTTGACACCGCGCAGGCCCTCGGGTGGTTCGCCCGAGCGGTGGGTGATGACGACGTTGTCGCCGCTGTCCTGGAAGGCCCGGGCGATGGCGAGGCCGATCCCCCGGTTGCCGCCCGTGACCAGCACGTTGCGTGGCTCGCTCGCTGACACCAGTGCTCCTGCTCCCGCGTGACGTCGACCACGTCGTTCGCGCTCGTTTGCTGTCGTTGATCCCCGGTCCGGACCGGTCACGGCGATCGCCCGGGGCTCGGTGGCGGGGCGGGGCGCCTGCGGAGAAACCTAACGGACTACCGCTCGGTACATGGAAGCGCGCGCTCGCTTACAGTGGACAGATGGGACCAGCCAAGCAGGCGCCCGTGGTGCACACCGTCACCTCGGCACCGACGTCGACCACGGATGACCAGAGCGGTCGCGTCCGCCGCTACCTCATCATGATGGGTGTCCGCATCGCCCTCTTCGGCCTCGTCTTCGTCACCTCGGGCTGGCTGCGGTGGGCCGCCGTCATCGGCGCCGTCCTGATCCCCTACTTCGCCGTCGTCATGGCCAACGCCGTCCGTCCCCGCGAGGTGGGTCAGGTCCAAGCCGTCACGCCGCAGCCGGACCGGACCCGCCGCCTCGACCAGTGACCGCGACGCAGGAGCGCGTCTGCAGCGCGAAGGGCTGCCGACGGGAGGCGCCCCACGCCGTCGTCTGGCGCAACCCGAAGCTGCACGTGGAGGGCCGACGCAAGGTCTGGCTCGCGTGCGACGACCACCGTCAGCCGCTCGCCGACTTCGTCGGGCTCCGGGGCTTCCTGCTCGAGGTCGTCGCCGTCGACGCGTTGACCGACGCGGACGGCTGAGAGCGGCATACAACAGGCGACGACGCGGCGACCCCTCAGGCGCGACGACGACCGCAGCGTCGCGCGCCCCTCAACCGCCGATGGCCGACATCGGGCGGGCGGGCTGGACGAAGTCCGGGTCACCGATCCCGTGCCCCCGACGCTTGCGCCACATCTCCCCGCGGATCAGGCCGAGGAGCTCCTCGTCCGTGGCGCCTTCGCGCATCGGACCGCGCAGGTCGGTCTCGTTCTCGGAGAAGAGACAGTTGCGGATCTGGCCGTCCGCGGTGAGTCGGGACCGGTCGCAGGCCGCGCAGAACGGCGCCGTGACGCTGGCGATGATGCCGACCGTGGCCGGGCCACCGTCGATGAGGAACCGCTCCGCAGGCGCACTCCCCCGGTCGGCCGCGGGCAGGGGCGTCAGGGTCCAGCGCTCGGAGAGCTTGGCGTGCAGCTCCTCCGAGGTGATCATGTCGGACCGGTCCCACGCGTGCTGGGCGTCGAGCGGCATCTGCTCGATGAACCGCAGCTCGTAGCCGCGCTCGAGGCACCAGGCGAGCACGTCGGCGACGGAGTCGTCGTTGATGCCGCGCATCGCCACCGCGTTGACCTTGACGGGGGTGAGCCCTGCATCGGCGGCGGCCCGCATGCCCGCCTCGACGTCACCGAGGCGGTCGCGTCGGGTCAGCTGGGTGAAGGTCTCGGAGTCGATGGTGTCGAGGCTGACGTTGACCCGGTCGAGGCCAGCCGCGGCGAGTGCGGTCGCGACGCGCTCCAGACCGACGCCGTTGGTCGTCATGGCGATCCGTGGTCGCGGATCGAGGGCGGCGATGCCGGACACGAGGTCGACGAGGGAACGGCGCAGCAGCGGCTCGCCGCCGGTGAGTCGCACCTGGGTGATCCCGTCACTAACGAAGATGCCGATGAGACGCAGCAGCTCCTCGTCGCTCAGCATCTCGTCCTTGGGCAGCCAGGGCAGCCCCTCCGCCGGCATGCAGTAGGTGCACCGCAGGTTGCACCGGTCGGTCACCGACACCCTGAGGTCGCGAGCGGCCCGGCCGAACTGGTCGGCCAGTCCCGACGGACGCACGGCGGGGATGGGGAGGCGTGTCATGGGTCCCACTGTAAGCCGGGTAGCGTCGTGTCGTGCTTCGGCTCCTCTTCACCCGTCGATGGCTCCTCGGCTCCCTGGCCGCGGTCGCCTTCGGCGTCGCGTGCTTCTTCCTCGGCCAGTGGCAGTGGGGGCGGCACGTCGAGCAGCAGGCGAAGGTGGCCGCCATCCGCACGAACTACGACGCGGCCCCCGTGCCCCTCGCCGCCGCCCTCGCGGCCGGCCCGCTCACCCTCGACCGCCAGTGGACCCGGGTGACCCTCACCGGGACGTATGCCGCTGGGCGAGATCTCTTCGTCCGCAACCGCACCATCGACCAGACGGTCGGTCTCGAGGTGCTCACCCCCTTCACGACGGACGGTCAGACGCTGCTCGTCGACCGGGGTTGGGTGCCGAACGCGGACGACGCAACGACCGTGCCACCCGTCGACCCGCCCCTCAGCGGCCAGGTGACCGTCACCGGCTGGTTGCGCACCGGCGAGCCCGACCTCGGCCGTGCCCTGCCACTTCCCCAGCTGGCCAGCATCAGCACCGAGGTGGCCAGGGCGAGCATGCCTGAGCTCTCACCGCTCGACCTCTACGTCGTGGCCGGGTCGCAGTCACCCGATCCGTTCCGCGGAGCGCACCCGTTGACGGCGCTGCTCCGGCCGGAGGAGGACCTGGGGCCGCACCAGGCCTATGCCTACCAGTGGTGGCTCTTCATGCCCGGCGGGCTCGTCTTCGTCTTTTGGGCCCTGCGGCGCGAGGCGCAGGGCGTGCGCGACGCGGAGACGGAGGTGAAGGCCGCCGGCTCCGGTGAGGACCCCCTGGGCCGCGACGGGCAACCGTGGCCGGACGACACCGGGGACCCCGCCGGGAACCCCGCCGGGGTCCTCGTCGCCCGGACGCCGAGGAAGGCAAAGAAGGTGCGGATCTGGGACGAGGAGGATGGCTAGCCCGGGCTCAGGTCACCGGGCAGTGTCGGCGGCCGCTCGTAGCGTTGTTCCATGACCAGCAGGGGTGCGGTGATCGAGGAGCTTCGGCAGCGGCTTGCCGATCGCGAGTCACGCCAGCACGCGCTGGCTGGGGCCGCGACCGACTGGCTGAGCGCGCCGGACCCGAGAGACCCGGACCCGACGGACCCGGACCCGACGGACCCAGAGCCGAGTGCCGAACGGCAGTGCAGCGGCGGGCCTCGGCAGCACCGCCCCTCACGGACCTGCCGTGAGGCCCGACCTGCCTCGATCCGACGAGGTGGCGTCGGAGGCAACGCCGAGCCAGACGGCGCGAGGCTGCTCGGTGCCCGCTCGCGCACGGAGGTCGGCCCTCACCGGACGACCGGTGCCCACGCGGCAGGCCGC
>JBBRGO010000149.1:0-8450 GCA_038224055.1 Actinomycetales bacterium | reverse complement strand
ATGAGCATGAGGTGGTCGCCACCGGGCTCGAGCGTCGCGGAGCCTCCGGCGGGCACGACGAGGCCCCCCTCCTTGACGGTCATCTTCATCGTCCCGTCGGGCTGCTTCTCCATGGTGTGGATCTCGACGCGGTCGGCCACGTCCGAGGTGCCGGCGGTGTGGGTGACGGCGTGGTCGGAGGAGTTGCGCACGGTGCCGAAGACGGCCGTGACGTCGGAGCCGGCCTTGACCCACCCGGACTCGAGGGTGAGAGCGGTGGCGACTACCGCGCCTGCATCGTGGCTGGACGAGGAGGCCCTCGCGTTCGGGGTGCCGGTGGATGCTGTCGTCGTGCCGCAGGCGCCCAGGGTCAGGGCGAGCACGGCCGCGCAGGCCGCGCTGGCGGTTGTCCGGAGGATCGGCGGGGACGGGTGGACACGCTTCATGGTCGTTCCTTCAGGTGGGGTCGGGTCGCCGGCGCAGGTCAGTGCCCGGGGACGGCACGCAGTCAGGCGTGCAGAGGGATGCACCCGTCGGGCCGCGAGATGGTTCGGCGGCGGAGCGGGGCGAGCAGGCTGCCGGCGGAGTCGCCGACACCGGCAGATCGGGTCAGGCCGGAGCCACCGGCGGGCCTCGTCCGGGCGTGACACCGAGCCGTCGCGAGGCCGGGCCGCCGATCAGGGCGAGGAGGGCGGGTCGGGTGGCCGGGCGCCGCGCCTCGATCCGCGGCAGCGGACGTCGGACGAGGGCGACGACGTGCCAGAGTGCGCGCTCGCCCCGGGCCAGCACGAGGGCCGTGAGGACGGTGGCGCCGACGTGCAGCGTGATCATCGGCAGTGTGGGGACGCTCAGGCCGGCTTCGACGACCCCGCCGTGCACGTGTCCCACGGGACCCGAGGCCTGGCACGCCGCCGACAGGTTCCGGCCGTGGGCGCCGTGTCCGGCGCACGACCACGTGAGACTGCCGGCGGCCGATGCCGGGTGGAAGACCGTGAGGGCCACGTGCCCGGCCAGCTGGCTCAGCACCAGGGTGGGGGCCAGGTGGCGGACCCGACGCCGGGACGCCGAACCGAGGACGGCGGCCGGCCAGACGAGGGCTGCCGTCACCAGGATGCCGGCCGTGCTGGGGGCGCCGCCGCCGAGGACGTGGGCAGACACGGTGAGGGTGAGGGCCGCGGCGACGAAGGCCAGCGCACGCAGCAGCCGGGCGGCACCCTCCCCCGGTCGCGTCATGGCGCCCAGCGTAACCGGGCGGTTCACGAGCCGGATCGCAATGCTGGGGACCGGCAGCGCAGGGTGCTCGTGGGCACGGTGGGGGAGCGGCCGGCGCTCCCGCACTAGGCTGGAGGTCTCGGCCCCGGTCGAGACGTTCGTCCATCGAGAAGAGAGGTAGTCATGGCTGACCCAGCCCGCGCCCGCAAGGTAGCCGACCGCATCAAGGTCATCGTCGCGGAGTACCTCGAGTACCAGGTCAAGGACGAGAAGCTCGGCTTCGTCACGATCACCGACACCCGCGTCACCGGCGACCTCCAGCACGCGTCGATCTTCTACACCGTCTTCGGCTCCGACGAGGAGCGTGCGGCCTCGGCCGCCGTCCTCTACGCCAACCGCGGGCGGATCCGCTCGGCCGTCGGCAAGGGGATCGGGATCCGCCTCACCCCGTCGATCGAGTTCATCGCCGACGCCCTGCCCGAGGGAGCGGCGCACCTCGAGGACCTCGTGGTCCAGACCCGCCTGCGCGACGAGGAGCTCGCCCGAGCGGCCGCCGGTGCCCGGCACGCGGGGGAGCCCGACCCGTACAAGAAGCCGCCGGGCGAGGACGAGCCCGAGGATGCCCTCGAGGACGGGTCGGGCAACGCCCCCGACCCCAAGGACGTCGACGCCTGATGGCCGAGGCGTCCGGGGGCCTGCTCGTCGTCGACAAGCCGGCCGGTTGGACGAGCCACGACGTCGTCGCCAGGGCGCGCCGGATCTGCGGGACGCGGCGCGTCGGTCACGCCGGAACGCTCGACCCCATGGCGACCGGCGTCCTCGTCCTCGGCGTCGACCGCGCGACGAAGCTGCTCACCTTCCTCGTCGGCTGCGACAAGGCGTATGCCGCGACGATCCGTCTGGGGCAGCGCACCCTCACCGACGACGCCGAGGGGGAGACGACCGCGGCCGTCGGGGTCGGCGACCGGCCCGGCCTCGAGCGGGCCCTCCCCGCGGCCGTCGACTCGCTCACCGGGGCGATCGAGCAGGTCCCGAGCTCGGTGAGCGCCATCAAGGTCAACGGCGAGCGCAGCTATGCCCGCGTGCGTCAGGGCGAGGAGGTCGAGCTGCCGCCCCGCCCGGTGACGGTGAGCCGCTTCGACGTGCTGTCCGTCCGACCCCAGCGCGTCGAGCTCGCGGACGGCTCCGGTCTCGAGGTCGTCGACGTGGACGTCGAGGTCGAGGTGTCGTCGGGCACCTACGTGCGCGCCCTCGCGCGCGACCTCGGTGAGCTCCTCGGGGTCGGTGGCCACCTCACCGCGCTGCGGCGCACCCGGGTGGGCGGCTTCACCCTGGCGGAGGCGACCACCCTCGATGACCTCATCGCGATCTCGGACGGCGAGCCGGCGGACGGCGAGCCGGCGGACGGGACCCCGGCGGAGGGGGTGAGCGGCCTACCGCTGATCCCCCTCGCGGACGCGGCTCGCGCCGCCCTGCCCGTCCACGAGGTGACCGAGCAGGAGGCGAGGACGATCGGCTTCGGCCAGCGCGTCGCCAGCGGGGCCGAGCGGCTCGACGCGGTGGCGGCGATCGACCCTCTGGGCCGCCTCGTCGCCGTCCTCGACGAGACCCGCTCACAGGCGCGGGCACGGGTCGTCTTCCTGCCGTCGACGTCGGTCTGAGCGGGTGCACGGGCCCGGACGGCCGACTACTACAGTGGTCGCCGTGCAGCGGTGGAACGGCTTCGACGACATCCCGGCGGACCTGGGTCCGACCGTCGTCACGCTCGGCAACTTCGACGGCGTGCACCGTGGGCACCGTGAGGTGCTCGGCCGGGTCGTCCGCGAGGCGGCCGAGCGGGGGGCCACCCCGGTCGCCGTGACCTTCGAGCCGCATCCCGTCGCCGTCCTCCACCCGGGCCGCGCGCCCGAGATGGTGATGTCGGTCGGCCAGCGCCTCGACGCGCTGGCGGACGTCGGGCTCGGGGCCGTGCTCGTCATCGCCTTCACCCGGGAGTACGCCCAGCAGACGCCCCAGGAGTTCGTCCGGCGCACGTTCGTCGACGCGCTCGGTGCGTGCGCGGTCGTGGTCGGGAAGGACACCCGCTTCGGCGTGCGCAACTCCGGCGACGTGCAGACGCTGCGCGAGCTCGGCGCGGAGCACGGCTTCGAGGTGATCGCCCTCGAGGACATCGGTGAGGGCGCCCGGTGGAGCTCGACCCAGCTGCGGTCCGAGCTGCTCGGTGGCGCGGTGAGCCACGCGGCGGAGATCCTCGGACGCCCGCACCAGGTCGCGGGGCGCGTCGTCCACGGCGACCACCGCGGCCGCGAGCTCGGCTACCCGACGGCGAACCTCAGCCAGGACCACGAGGGGCTCGTCCCCGCCGACGGGGTGTATGCCGGGTGGCTCGTTCGCCATGACCTCGGTCCCGACGCCCCGGACCGCACCCTCCCGGCCGCGATCTCGGTCGGCACCAACCCCACCTTCGACGGGACCCAGCGGCGGGTCGAGGCCTACGTGCTCGACCGGACCGACCTCGACCTCTACGGGGAGCGGGTCGCGGTGGAGTTCGTGGAGCACCTGCGGCCCACCCTGAGGTTCGACGGGATGGACAGCCTCGTGGTCCAGATGCGCGAGGACGTGGCCCGGTGCCGCGAGATCCTCTCCTCGATCGTCCCCTCGTAGCCGCGCCCCGGGCGGTCGGCCGCTCGTGGCTGCGGACCGACCTCGGGCTGTTCATCGGTGCGGCCGGGCTCTCCCTCGTCGGGGTCGTGCTCATCTGGTCCTCGACCCGGGCCGACCACGGGGCCTCGCTCGCCCTCAAGCAGCTCGTCGCCGTCGTGGTCGGCATGGTCGGGGCGTTCGTCGTCGCGCGGCTCGACGTGCGGGTCCTGCGGGCCCTCGCGCCCGCCGTCTACGTCGTCGCCGTCGTGGGTCTGGGCGCGGTGCTCTCGCCGCTCGGCTCCACCGTCAACGGGTCCCGCTCGTGGATCCGGCTGCCCGGCGGCTTCACCCTCCAGCCCTCCGAGCTGATGAAGGTTGCCCTCGCCGTGGGGCTCGCCATGCTCCTCGCGGACCGGGCCGACCGGGGGCTGGTGCAGCGGTACCGGGACGTCGTGCTCGCCTGGGTGCTCGCCGGCATCCCGATCCTGCTCGTGCTCGCCCAGCCCGACCTCGGGTCGGCCCTCGTCCTCGTCGCGATGGCGGTCGTCATCATCGCGACGGCCGGCGCCCCCCGGCTGTGGACCGCCGCGGTGGTCGTCGCGGGGGTCGCCGGGGTGGCCGCGACCTTCCTCACCCCGGTCCTCAGCGGCTACCAGCGCAACCGCCTGCGCGCCTTCCTCGACCCGAGCCTCGATCCGCAGGGGATCGGCTACCAGACCCGGCAGGTGCGCATCGCCATCGCCTCCGGCGGGCTCGACGGCGAGGGGCTCTTCCACGGCGGCCAGACCCAGTCGGGTCGGATCCCCTTCCAGGAGACCGACTTCGTCTTCTCCGTCGCGGGCGAGGAGCTCGGGTTCGTCGGCGCCCTCGGGATCATCCTGCTCGTCGGTTTCATCGTCGCGCGCGCGGCCGTCGTCGCCCGTCGGGCGGACACCTTCGGCCGGCTGGTCGCGATCGGGGTCGGGGTGTGGCTCGGGGTGCAGGCCTTCGAGAACATCGGGATGAACCTCGGCCTCGTGCCGGTCACCGGTCTGCCCCTGCCGTTCGTCTCCTACGGGGGCTCGTCGATGATCGCGGCGTGGCTGGCGGTGGGGCTCGTCGGGGCGGTGTCGTCCGACTCCTCGACGCGACCTCGGCGCGGACGATAAGTTACCCACGGGTCACGGAGCGGTGTCCATCCGGGCGCGGCCGTGGTCCCCGGCCCCGATGAATGGCATCATCCGGGGCAGGGCAGCGGTCCGCCACGCCGAGGACGGGCCGCCGCAGCGACGAAGGAGTCCGAATGCCCCTGCATGCCGTGGCCGACCGCACCGTCAACCAACGAGTGCTCGACGAGCGAGCGCCGAGTGTCGGCGCCCTCTTTCGGGACCGTGTCGCGCGCACCCCGGACTCGGCGGCATACCTCTCGTTCGCGGACGGGGGCTCCGAGCTGGTGACGCTCACCTGGCGCGAGACCGACGCCGTGGTGCGTGCCTGGGCGGCCGGGCTGATCAGCCTCGGGGTCGAGCCGGAGGACCGGGTGGCGATCGCGTCGACGACCCGCGTCGAGTGGGTGCTCGCCGACCTCGCGATCATCTGCAGCGGCGGCGCGACGACCACCGTCTACCCGACGACGATCGCCGACGACGTGGCCTACATCCTCTCCGACTCCGAGAGCGGCATCGTCTTCGCCGAGGACGAGGCGCAGGTCGCGAAGCTCACCGAGCGCAGGGGTGACCTCCCCGGCGTGCGCCAGGTCATCGCCCTCACCGGGCCCGGCAGCGAGGACGGCTGGGTCATCACGACCGACGATCTCGCCGGCCGCGGCCGGGAGCTGCTCGCGACGAGCCCCTCCGCGGTCGACGACCGGATCGACGCGCTCCGTCCCGACAGCCTCGCCGTCATCATCTACACCTCCGGGACGACCGGCCGACCCAAGGGCGTGCGGCTCGTCCAGGACAGCGTCGTCTACGAGGGCGCGACCGCCGAGGCCAGCGGCACCCTCAACGCCGACGACCTCCAGTACCTCTGGCTCCCGCTCTCGCACGTCTTCGGCAAGATGCTGCTCGCCACCGGTCTCCAGCTCGGCTTCCCGACGGCGATCGACGGGCGGGTCGACAAGATCGTGGAGAACCTCGCGGTCGTCAAGCCGACCTTCATGTGCGGCCCGCCGCGGATCTTCGAGAAGGTCCACGGGCGGATCGCGCTGATGTTCGAGCAGGAGACCGGGGTGAAGAAGGCGCTCGTCGACTGGGCCCTGGGCGTCGGCGCTCAGGTCCGTGACGCGCGGGAGCAGGGCGAGACCCCCGGGGCCCTGCTCGGCGTCCAGTACGCGCTCGCCGACCGCCTGGTGCTCGCCAAGGTCCGGGAGCGCTTCGGTGGCCGGATGCGGGTCATGCTCAGCGGCTCCGCGCCGCTCAACGCCGAGGTGGCCAGGTGGTTCGGCTCCGTCGGACTGCTCGTCGTCCAGGGCTACGGCCTCACCGAGAGCTCCTCCGGCACGACGGTGAGCAGCTCCGACCCGGGCGCCTACGTCTTCGGCTCCTGCGGCTGGCCGATGCCGGGCACCGAGGTCCGGATCGCTGAGCTGGACGGGGAGATCCTGATCAAGGGCCCGGGCGTCATGACCGGCTACCACAACAACCCCGAGGCGACCGCCGAGGTGCTCTCCGAGGACGGCTGGTTCAGCACCGGCGACATCGGTCACCTCGACGAGCGCGGCTTCCTCTACGTCACGGACCGCAAGAAGGACGTCTTCAAGACCTCCGGCGGCAAGTTCATCGCCCCGTCGGCGATCGAGGCACGGTTCAAGGGCCAGTGCCCCTTCGTCAGCCAGTTCCTCGTCCACGGGGCCGGTCACAACTACGCGACAGCGCTCGTGACGCTCGATCCCGACGCGATCACCGCGTGGGCCGCGACGGCGGGCCTGGCCGGGACGTCGTATGCCGACATCGCCGCCTCCCCGCAGGCCCGGGCGCTCGTGCAGCACTACGTCGACGAGCTCAACGCCGGGCTGAACCGCTGGGAGACGATCAAGAAGTTCACCATCCTCGACCACGACCTCACCGTCGAGGCGGGGGACCTCACGCCGAGCATGAAGCTGCGCCGCAAGGTCGTCACCGACAAGCACCGCGCCGAGCTCGACGCCCTCTACGACAACTCCTGAGCTCCGCCGGGGCCACCGGGTCCGCCTCACGCCCCCGGTGGCCCAGCGGCATACGGGCTCGTCGACGATCGTCACCTACGATGGGCCCCATGTCCGGTGAGTCCCTCTTCAGCGCCCTCGAGCCCCTCCTGGAGCGGGTGAACAAGCCCATCCAGTACGTCGGTGGCGAGCTCAACTCCACCGTCAAGGACTGGCACGTCGGGGGTCACGGGCCCGCGGGCGAGGACCTCACGACGCGCTGGACCCTGATGTACCCCGACGCCTACGAGGTCGGGGTCCCCAACCAGGGCGTCATGATCCTCTACGAGGTCCTCAACGAGCGAGCGGACGCCCTCGCCGAGCGCACGTATGCCGTGTGGCCCGACATGGAGGCCGAGCTGCGGTCGGCGGGCCTACCGCAGTTCACCGTGGACGGTCACCGGGCCGTGCGCGACTTCGACCTGTTCGGGCTCTCGTTCTCGACGGAGCTCGGTTACACGAACATGCTCACGGCCCTCGACCTCGCCGGCATCCCGCTGCACAGCGTCGACCGCGGCGTCGACGACCCGATCGTCATCGCCGGCGGGCACGCCGCCTTCAACCCCGAGCCCGTCGCCGACTTCATCGACGCCGCGATCGTCGGTGACGGCGAGCAGGCCGTGCTCACGGTGACCGACATCGTGGGGGAGTGGAAGGCCCAGGGTCGTCCCGGCGGACGCCGTGAGGTGCTGCTGCGCCTGGCTCGCACCGGTGGTGTCTACGTCCCCGCCTTCTACGACGTGTCCTACCTGCCCGACGGCCGGATCCAGCGCGTGGCGCCGGCGGCCGACGCGAGCGGCGTGCCGTGGAGGGTGTCGAAGCACACGGTGATGGACCTCGACGCGTGGCCCTACCCCAAGCAGCCGCTCGTGCCGCTGGCGGAGTCGGTGCACGAGCGCATGTCCGTGGAGATCTTCCGCGGCTGCACACGTGGCTGTCGCTTCTGCCAGGCCGGCATGATCACCCGGCCGGTGCGCGAGCGGTCCATCACCGGTGTCGGCGAGATGATCGAGCGTGGCCTGGCCGCGACGGGATTCGAGGAGGTGGGCCTGCTCTCCCTCAGCTCGGCCGACCACTCGGAGATCGCCGAGATGACCAAGGGCCTCGCCGACCGCTACGAGGGCACCCAGACCGGGCTGTCGCTGCCGTCGACCCGGGTCGACGCCTTCAACATCGACCTCGCCAACGAGCTGACCCGCAACGGCCGCCGGTCGGGCCTCACCTTCGCCCCCGAGGGCGGGTCCGAGCGGATCCGCAAGGTGATCAACAAGATGGTGTCCGAGGAGGACCTGATCAAGACCGTCGCCGCCGCCTACGGGGCCGGGTGGCGACAGGTCAAGCTCTACTTCATGTGCGGCCTGCCGACGGAGACCGACGAGGACGTGCTCCAGATCGCCGAGCTCGCGAAGAAGGTCATCGAGACCGGCCGGCAGGTGTCCGGACGCCGTGACAT
>JBBRGO010000148.1:0-8458 GCA_038224055.1 Actinomycetales bacterium | reverse complement strand
GTCAACGCGGCAGGCGTCGTCGCCTTCGGCCCGGTGGCCGAGCTCGACGACGACACGCTCGACGACCTGCTCCTGCTCGACCTCATCGCGCCGATCCGGCTCACCCGCGCCGCGCTGGCGCACCTCGGCCAGGGCGGTTTCCTCGTCCAGCTGAGTGCCGTCGTCGCCGAGAAGCCGATGGCCGGCATGGCCGCCTACAGCGCGGCGAAGGCCGGGCTGACGGCCTTCGACGCCGCGCTCGCGACCGAGCTGCGACGCCACCGGATCCGGGTGCTCGACGTGCGGCCGCCCCACACCGAGACCGGTCTTGCCGGCCGGCCCGTCGCGGGCGAGGCGCCGACCCTGCCGACCGGACTCGACCCCGATGCCGTCGCCGAGCGGATCGTGCGCGCGATCCTCGACGACGAGCGCGACCTGCCCGCCTCGGCCTTCTGAGCAGTGCTCGACGAGGGTGTTCAGGGGGTCGGGTCGTCGGTAGGCGGTGCCACCACCGGTGAGCCGGCGAACTTCTGCAGGAACGGGCCGATGATGTCGATCGGCAGCGGGAACACGACGGTCGAGTTGTGGTCGGCGCCGAGCTCGAGGAGGGTCTGCAGATAGCGCAGCTGCAGGGATGCCGGGCTGCGGCTGAGGGTGTCGGCCGCCTGGCGCAGCTCCTCCGACGCCTGCAGCTCTCCGTGGGCGTTGATGATCTTGGCGCGCCGCTCCCGCTCGGCCTCGGCCTCGCGAGCCATGGCCCGCTGCATCGACTCGGGGATCTCGACGTCCTTGATCTCGACCACCTTGACGCTGACCCCCCAGGGCAGGGTCTGGGTGTCGATGGTCGCCCGGAGGTCCTCGTTGAGGCCGCTGCGGTGCGCCAGCAGGGTGTCGAGCTCGGCCCGTCCGAGCACCGAGCGCAGGCTGGTCTGGGCGATCTGCGACGTGGCGACGGCGAAGTTCTCGACGGTCATCACCGACTTCTCGGGGTCGAGCACCTGGAAGAGCACGACCGCGTTGACCCGTGCCGGGACGTTGTCACGCGTGATGATCTCCTGCGGCGGGATGGTGAGGGTGACGATCCGCAGGTCGACGCGGACGAGCTGGTTGAGCAGCGGCATCAAAAGGTGCGGGCCGGGGCCCAGGAGCGGACGCAGCCGGCCGAACCGGAAGACGACCCCCCGCTCGTACTCGCGCAGCACCTTCAGCGACATCGCTGCGAGCACGAGCAGCGCCGCCACGACGACGACCACGGTCACGGTCCAGGTCACGGGTGCTTGCCTTCCTCGTCGGTGCGACGGAGCCGACTGCTGCGGCTGACGTCGGTCACGCTGAACGACCCCCACCGGGTCGCGAAACGGTCGTCCGGCTTCGGGGCGTCCCCGGCTCGGATGTGGGGCACCTGCTCGGGGAAGCCGGACGGAGTCCGCCACAGGTGCCGAGCGAGCGGGATGCCGGCGAGGACGGCGACGACCACAGCGGCCAGTAGCACGATCGTGTCGACGAGCTGCGGCCCGGACAGGAGCATGCCCGTGGGAAGCACCACGGCCAACAATGCGATGCAGCAAGCGATTCCGCGGTGGAAACGGCCCGCTTCCGAGTGTGGCCACGGGTCGACCTCGCGGGTGATCTCGCGGCCATGCGGCGAGCTGGTGCAGGTCTGCTTGATCGGGCAGGCATTGCAGACGGTGGGCTTGGCCCGGTAGCGCATGACTCGTTGCTCGGGGTCGAACGACTGCGGCCACAGCCACTGGTCCTCGGGGCAGAGCCAGGCGTCATGGTCCTCGTGGTAGGTGAACGACCCCGTACGCCACGTGGCCGCGCGCACCGAGGTGCGCCGGGCCAACCGGTCGAAGCCGTAGGCGACGCCGACCAGAAAGGCCGCGTAGAGCGCGACGAGCAGAGCGGCGTCCGAGGGTCGCGTCATTCGCGGGGCCGACTCGACGTGGGCATGAGCTCGGTGAAGAGCACGTCCTCCGGCAGCTCGGTGACGGTCTCGCCGGAGCGGAAGTGTCGCAGGCCCAGCCAGGTGATGTAGAGGAACGGGAGGGTGCCGCCGACGATGAACACGACGTCACCGGGCAGTCGGGCCCACTCGAGCAGCTCGTTGCCGGGGGTGGTGATGAAGCCCAGCGAGCGTGCCTCGAAGTAGCCGCTGCCGACGGACTTGTAGAGCTGTAGCACGCCGAGCGGCAGGAGCGTGGCGAACACCATCCACGCGAGTCCGATGTTGAGCGACCAGAAGCTGATCTTCGCCAGTCTCTCGGGCCACTTGTCGGCCGGGATGAGGTAGCGCAGCGCGAACATCGCCAGACCGACGGCCAGCATCCCGTAGACGCCCATCATCGCTGCGTGGGCGTGGTTGGCCGTCAGGGCGGTGCCGATCTCGTAGTACGACACGATCGGGAGGTTGATCAGGAACCCGAAGACTCCGGCCCCGAGGAAGTTCCAGAAACCGACGGCGACCAGGAACATCACCGCCCAGCGGTGCGGGAACGGCGCGTCCGAGCGCGACTCCTGTCGCGACCCCAGCTGCAGGAAGCTCCACGCCTCGACGGTGAGGAAGGTCAGCGGGATCACCTCGGCCGCCGAGAAGAACGCGCCGAGCGCCATGTGCTCCACCGGCGTCCCGGAGAAGTAGAGGTGGTGCATCGTGCCGATCACGCCGCCCGCGGAGTAGAGGATCACGTCGAGGAAGATCACCCCGAGGGCGATCTTCTCGCGCACCACTCCGAGCATGACGAAGATGTAGGCGACCATCACCGTGGTGAAGAGCTCGAGGAAGTCCTCGACCCAGAGGTGCACGACCCAGAAGCGCCAGAACTCGGCCACCGAGAAGGTCGTGTCGGTGCGAGCCAGCAGGCCCACCGCGTAGAAGGCCGGGATGGCCAGCGCCGAGAAGAAGAAGAGCCAGGGCATGTTGCCCCTCGACTCGCGCTTGAGCCGGCTGCGGATGCCGCGGTAGATGATCGCGATCCAGATGAACAGGCCGGCCACGAGGAGGCACTGGAACACGAAGGGCAGGTCGAGGTACTCCCACTGCTGGGCGAAGAGCGGGCCCTTGGCCCAGGACACCCCGTGGATCGACAGGGCCTCGGCAGCCATCGAGCCGAAGACGACCACGGCAACGGCGCCGAGCAGGATGTAGGCGAGCACGTGCTGCCGGCGCGGTTCGCGACCGGAGATGAACGGCGTGAGAAAGATCCCGGCGGCGAGGAAGGCTGCGGCCGTCCAGAACAGCGACAGCTGCAGGTGCCACGTCCGGGCGAGGTTGTAGGGCAGCCACTGCGCGAGGTCGAAGCCGAAGAAGGAGAGGAGGTCCGCGCGGTAGTGTTCCGCGGCGGCGCCGAGGATGGTCTGGGCCACGAAGAGCAGGGCGATGACGAAGAAGAACCAGGCGCTGGCCCGCTGCGACTTGGTGAGCCCGACCGTGCCGGGCTGGCGGAACGCGATCGTCGGCGCCTCGGTGCTGTGCCAGCCGATGTCGCGGCTCCACCGCCCATAGACGGCGAACATCGCTCCGGTGCCGCCGAGCAGCACGATCAGCGACAGCACGCTCCAGACGACGACGTCGGCCGTGGGCCCGTTCTCGACGCGCGGCTCGGCGGGCCAGTTGTTGGTGTAGGAGTAGGAGTGGCCCGGCCGCTCGGCCGCGGCCGCCCAGGCCGTCCAGGCGAAGAACGCCGTGATCTCGTGGATCTCCGGTGGGTCGGTGATGACCCGCGGCACCAGCCCGTTCGCCGTGGAGTCCAGACCGAAGAACTGCGCGTAGTGGGTCTCGAGGGCGAGGAAGGCCCTGGCCTGCCCGTCGGTGAAGGTGAGGGTCTCGGTGCCGGCGTCGTAGCGGTTGGTGCGGTACTCCTGCACGACCGCGCCGTTCGGGTCCGGGGTGCCGGCGGCGATCTGTTGGGACCGGGCGATCTCGGTCGACCGGCGCAGGTAGTCGGCCGTGAAGTCGGGCCCCAGGTAGGCGCCGTGGCCCAGGATCGAGCCGTACTCCATCAGGCCTCGGGCCTGGAACAGCTCCTGGCCTGCCGTGATGTCCGCGGTCGTGAACACGGTCGCACCTGCCGGCGTGACGACCTTGGCCGGCTGCGGCATCGAGTCGGTGTAGGTGCGGTAGGCGAGGATCCCCATGACGAAGAACCCGAAGAGCATGACGATGGCGACCGCCTGCACCCAGCCCTTGCCGATGAGCATCGGTCGGCGCGCGGGTGCCTGCGGAGGTTCGGGGGCCTGCTGGGCGGAGGTCGTGTCGACAGCCATCGAGGAACCCTTCGATTGGCAGATGCCGGGTCAGGGCCCCGGTAAGGATCGGCGACTCACCGCCAACAGCTACCGGGTTGCGACGAGGAGGGCGCCGGTGACATCTGTTGTCAACGCAACCTAGACCCCCTTCACCGATGGGTGGGGGAAAAGGTATGAACTTTCCGCACCTCGGAGGGGGCGCCCTCCACGACGGCGGGCCGGCGAGCACGACGACGGCGGGGAGGGTGCAGAAGCACCCTCCCCGCCGCCGTGAGCCGCGGTGACCGGTCAGGTCACGGCGCGTAGATGTACCTCATCCCGCCGACGTTGCTCAGCGTGCGGGTGTTGTAGTTGAAGGCACCGGCGAGAGCGTTCATCTCGATGACGGTGACCTGGTTGCCGCTGACCGAGGTGACCCAGGCGACGTGACCGGCGCTCGAGCTGCCGTGGACGCCGGGCTGCATCACGAGGATCGAGCGGCTTCGGGGCGTGCTGCTCACGGTGTAGCCGGCGCTCGCGGCGCCTCCGCCCCACACCAGGGCGTTGCCGGTCCAGCCACCGGGGTAGAAGCCGGTGGACTGGTACCACTGGCTGAGGGCGCCCCAGGTGCACTGGCCACGCGTGGCCCAGTTGCCCGACGAGCGCACCCCGGTCGAGGCTGACGGCCCCGAGGAGTTGCTCGAGCGGGACGACTTGGCCCGGGACGTGGAGTTCGTGAGGGTGGACCGGCTCGTGGAGCGGGAGGCCCGGGTGGCCGCAGCGGCCCGGGCCGCCTTGGCGGCCTTCTTCGCCGCGGCCTTCGCGGCAACCTTCGCGGCGGCGGCCTTCTTGGCAGCGACCCGCTCGTTCTTCACCACGATGTCCTCGATGACGAGGGGCTTCGCAGCGGTCGTGGCGGCAGCAGCGGTCGTGGCGGTGAGCGTGCCGAGGCCGAGCGCCTGCACGGTGTTGCGGCCGCTGGTCGGGGTCGCGGCGGGTCCGACGACGGTCGGTGCCTGGGCGGCGACGGCGGCGGGGGCGTTCGCCTTGTCCGCGGCGGACGCGGGCTGCGCGAAGCTGGCGACGAGGCCACCCGCGGCAGCGACGATCGCGGCACCCTTGAGGGCGGGCTGGGCGGACTCACGGGCCAGGAGCCGGAGCTCACCGAGGGCGTCGTGGCGTCCGGGCTGGCGGTGGCGTCCGGAGACGGTGGTGGGGTTCAAAGCGGACCTCTCAGCGCCTGCGAAGTTAGCTGTCGGGTTCGGGCCAGAGATCGCGCCCGGCCTGTTCGCCTCGGCCCGACTCGCGTCGTGGCCGTGGATCCAGGCTTCACCCCGAAGGACGTCCGAGGACGTCCGGAGGATTGGGTCCCCCGCTCCTGCCACGTGCTGTCATGAGGCCCGGGAGGCGTTGGCAGGACTAGGCGGTCCACCTCGCAGGCGCCCGGCGTAGGCCGCCGGACTCACAAAGAGTAAAGGAATCTTCAAGTCGATGTCACATTGGGATAACGGCCCGGGTGTGTCGGACCGTGCGCGGGCCCCCCGGTCGGCGCTCTCGCGTCGGCCGGGGGGCCCGGTGGCACGGCGGCATACCCCCTCATCCCTATGCCGCTGAGCCGGCTCGTGGGGACGGTCCGGGTCAGGCGCCCGAGACGTCCGTGAGGTGTCCGAAGACGACGACGTTGTCGCGGTACTCGTTCATGCTGTCGACGGGTCCGCCGCACGTGACGAGGCGGATCTCGCTGCGGTCGAAGTCACCCTTGTAGACGAGGTCCGTGGGGAAGGAGGTCTTCTGGTAGGCCTGGACCCGGTCGACGGTGAAGGTGGCCTTCTTCCGGTCCGACCGCGTGACCGCGATCGTGTCGCCCGCCTTCACCTTGCCGAGGTTCCAGAAGATGCCCTTCCGGCCCTCGGGGGAGTCGACGTGCGCGCCGATGACGCTGGGCCCCAGCTGTCCCGGGGTGGGACCGTCCTTGTAGAGGCCGACCTCGTCCTCGGTGCCGGGCACCGAGAGGACGCCGTCCTTCTGGACGCTCAGCTCGACGAAGGTGTCGGAGCTGAGACCGATCGACGGGATCTCGATCTTCGTCGGCTGGGATGCCGGCAGGAAGTCACCGAAGGCCGCGTCGGGCGCTGCCGTGGTCGGGGCCGTGGTCGGCGTCGGCGCGGTCGTGCTCGGGGCTGCGCTCGGGGTGCTCGACGGCGTGGTGGTGTCGGCGGGAGTCTGACCGGCGCTGGACGCCGACGCCGCTGCCGGGCTGGGCGGGGTGTCCCGGCCACCGTCACCGCGGAAGCCCAGGAAGAGGGCGACCGCGGCGACGACGACCAGGACGACGGTGGCCGCCACGGCTGCGATGAAGCCGCGGCGACCCCCCTTCGTGCCGGTGGTGCTGGAGGTCATCAGCCCCGCGCGCGCTGACGACGCGCTGCCATGGCGCCGGTGCCGGCTGCGGCGAGGAGCGCGCCGCCACCGACGAGGAGCATGGCCTGGTTGCCCTGGTCGGCGGTGTTGGTCAGGCCACCACCAGTGTGCATGCCACCGGCGGGAGCGGCCTTGAGGACGCCGCACAGCGCGGGGTCGGTCGCCTCGGTCGGCAGGCTCGGGTCGAGGTCGCTCTTGACGTCGCCGGAGTACTTGCCGTCCTTGTTGTAGTCGACACCGTGCACGACGATCGCCGCCTCGCCGGACAGGATGTCCTTGGCGACGGCCGGCGTGACCTGGATGCTGCCACGCTGGTAGCTGATCTTGCCGCCGGGGGCGGTGCTGAAGCGGTCGATGGCCAGGGCGCTCTTCGGGCTGGTGTCGCCGGTCTTCGTCAGCGTGACGACGATGTCACCGTAGGCAGGACCGCCCTCGGTCGTGTTGAGGTGGCCGTCGCCGTTCTTGTCGTCCGACGCGGTCGGGCACTCGTGACGCGCCGAGGCGCCGTAGTGGATGTGGGCCGCGTGCGGCGAGTCGGCAAGCAGGCCACTGGCGGCCATCTTGACCGTGACCATGGTGCCGGAGACCGTCACCTGGGCGTTGCCGCTGCCCTGGACGCCGTTGCCGGCGATCGGGTTGAGGGTCCCGCTGACCCAGGAGTCGGCCGCGAAGGCCGGGGCGACGCTGAAGGCCATGGCGGCGGCAGCCGCAAGACTGGCTCCGGCGATGCGAATGGTGGTGTTGCTCATGGGTGAATCCTCCTTGACGGGGAGACGACCGCTCGAGCCAAAGGTGTCGACGAACGGGGTCTGGTGACCATCTCCACGGGGTGGTTCGCGGCTGGGGCGCCACCGGATTGGAAGGTGAGGACATCTTTTTCCCCCTTTCTTCCGGAACCGCCCGGCGACTCGCCTCCGTGACCGTCCGGAGCCGTCGTCTGGGTAGGCTCTGCCGGGTGGGACGTGGCGTCCTGCCGCATCGAGGACCGGGAGGACCGAGCATGATGAACCAGCCCGCTCGTCGGCCCTTCCCCGAGCCGGACATCGCCATCGACGGCAACCGCCTCTGGGCGGGCGGACTCGCCACCGCCCTCGTCGCGGGGCTCGCGGCGGCCGTCGGCGTCCTCATCGTCCGCGACATCGCCGGGGTGGAGCTCCAGGACCCCACGATGCTCCTCGGGCTGACCGACTCGCTCGCCTTCAACTACGCCTTCACCGCCTTCCTGCTCGCCCTCGCGGCGTGCGGGATCGGCCATTTGCTCTCCCTCACGACGCCCCGCCCGCGAGTCTTCTTCACCTGGATCGTCGGGCTGGTCACCGTCGCCGCCATGGTCGTCCCCTTCGCCGGTGAGACGAGCCTCGGCAGCAAGCTGAGCATCGCCGTGATCAACCTCGTCGTCGGTCTGGCCGTCGCCTCCCTCCTCTCGGCGGTGCTCTCGCGCACCGTCGTCGATGCCGAACGGACCTGGCAGGAGCCGTGACCCACCGGCGGGGGTCCCGGCTGGCTAGGGTCGGACGGTGTTCGACGAATCGGTCCAGGTCCTCGCCCGTGCACGTCGGGTCCTCGCCCAACACGTCGGCGTCGCGGTCCACCGCGACCGGCTGCCGCTGACGGTCACCGCCTGGCCGGTGCCTGGCGAGCCGGTGCCCGTCGCGGAGGCGCTGCGCGCCGCCGCAGCGGGCGACTTCAGTCCGGTGGCACCGGGGCACCCGTGGGGCGCGCCGTGGTCGACGTGGTGGTTCGAGATCACGGGTGAGGTGCCGGCGGCCTTCGCCGGTGAGGTCGTCGAGGTCGTCGTCGACCTCGGTTTCACCGGTGAGGGGCCGGGCTT
>JBBRGO010000147.1:0-8463 GCA_038224055.1 Actinomycetales bacterium | reverse complement strand
CGTAGGTGGCGAGGTCGGGGCTGTCCGGGCGGTCGAGGCAGTTGACGGCGAAGATCGCCTCCATGATGTTGCCCGTGTAGCCGCCGCCGGCCTTGCGGTCGGCGTAGCTGTCAGCCAGGGCCATCAGGGTGCGGCCGCTGCCTCCGGCCGCCTCTTCGAGCGCCTGGGTGAGGATGCCCCAGGAGCCTTGGTCGTAGAGGGCCGCGCCGAGACCGAGTGACGCCCAGGCCTCGTTGAGGGCCGGCACGGACGGGTCGCCGCTCGGCAGCGGCGTGGTGTCGAGGCGGGTGAGGAAGTCGCGCAGCCACGTCATCCCCTGCTCCACCGACGTCCCGAGCACGCAGCCACCCCCGGACACGCAGTCCTCGACGTAGGCCCTGGTCGCGAGCTCGAAACCGCGCGCCTGCCCCTCGGCCAGCTCGGCGCTGGTCAGGTCAGGAGGCACGACCCCGTCCAGGACGAAGCGCCCCACCCGCTTCGGGAAGAGGTCGGCGTAGGTGGCGCCGAGGAAGGTGCCGTAGGACTTGCCGAGGTAGTTCAGCTGCGCGTCGCCGAGCGCCGCGCGCAGGACGTCCATGTCCTTCGCGGCATCGACGGTGGAGACGTGTGGCAGGAGGTCGGGGTTGCGCTGCTCGCACCCCGCCGCCATCGCCCGCGCCTCGGTGAGAAGTCGCTGCTCCTCCCCTGCGTCGTCCGGGGTGGGGTCGGTGCCGAGGAAGGTGTCGAGCTGCTGGTCGGCGAGGCAGTCGATCGGGGACGAGCGCACCACCCCGCGGGGGTCGAAGCCGACGACGTCGAAGTAGCGTCGGACCGGGGCGCCGACGATGAGGTCGGCGCTGCGGGCGTAGTCGACCCCGGACGCCCCGGGCCCGCCGGGGTTGACGACGAGCGAGCCCAAGCGCTTTCCCTGGTCGCGCGCCTTGACCCGGAGCACGGCGATCTCGAGGTCACCGGCGCCGGGGTCGGCGTAGTCGCGCGGGACCCGCAGCCGGGCGCACTCACCACCGGTGCACGACGACCAGGCGAGGCGCTGTTCGTAGAAGCCGGCGAGGGCGTCCTCGGGTGCGACGGCCGGCCCGGGCAGACCGCTCGCCGTCGTCACCGGGGTCGGCGTCAGGGATGCGCCGGGGTCCGTGCACGCGGTCGTGCCGAGGACGAGGCCCGTCGCCGTCGCCGCGGCGACGAGCGCGCGGACGAGGCGGTGACTCATGGCGCAAAATGTAACCCGGCGCTCGGCGAACCGCCGGGTCGGACCAGCGGTCGTGACCGTTCCGTCTCCGGTGCTCGCCTCGAGCGACATCCGCCTGCCTCGGGTCGGGACCCCCGCGTCAGACCCCGAGGTCTCGCGGGACGCGCAGCTGCAGCGCCATCGCCTCGAGGGCGAGCAGGGGCGCCACGTTGGCGTTGATGCGGTCGCGGGCCTCGTTGATCGCGTCCATCGCCGTGAGCAGCTGCTCGGCCGAGAAGACCCCGGCCAGGGCCCGGACCTTCTCGAGGGCGTCGGGGTTGACGAGGGCCACACCGGACCCGATGGAGATGACGAGGGCGTCACGGTAGACCGAGGAGAGGTCGACGAGCGACCGGTCGATCATGTCGCGCTCGTGGCGCTTGGCGCGCGTCTTCTGCTCGCGCTCGAGAGCCGCGACCTGCGACCGGATGTGCGGCGGCTGGGCCCGGGCACCGGGGTCGGCGCCGAGGGTCTCGAGCAGCTGCGCCTTCTCGGCGGTGTCGCGCTCGGCGCTGCTGGCGCTAGACTCCTCGTCGGCGATCTGCGCGAGGTCGGCCGCCGCACCGATCGCGTCACCGACGCCGAGGATCTTCGTGGCCATCGCGATGACGTCCCGGCGTCGGATCCGGGCCCCCTCGTCCCGGGCCAGCCGGCGCGCGAGGCCCACGTGGGACTGCGCGGCCCGAGCGGCATACAGCGCCATCGCCGGGTCGACCCCGTCGCGCCGCTCCAGCAGGGCGGCGACGGCCTCGACCGGCGGGGTGCGGAGCCGGACGTGCCGCGACCGCGAACGGATCGTGATGATGACGTCCTCGAGGCTCGGGGCGCAGAGCATCCACACGGTGCGCGGCGTCGGCTCCTCGAGCGCCTTGAGCAGGGCGTCGGCCGCGCGCTCGGTGAGGCGGTCGGCGTCCTCGATGATGATGACGCGCCACCGGCCGACGGACGGTCGCAGCGCCGACTCCTGGACGAGCGCACGCGTGTCCTCGACCTTGATCGAGAGCCCACGGGTCGCGACGACCTTGACGTCGGCGTGGTTGCCCTCGACGGCCGTGCGGCACTCGTGGCACTCCCCGCAGCCACCGCGCGGACACTGGAGCGCGGCGGCGAAGGCCCGCGCGGCCGTCGAGCGACCGGAGCCCGGCGGCCCCGTGAAGAGCCACGCGTGCGTCATCGACGCCTCGTCGCGGACCGCCCGTGACAGTGTCTCGATCGTCGGCTCCTGGCCGATGACGTCGCGCCAGACGGTCATGCCCGGTCCCCGAGCACGGCGCCGATGCGGACGAGGACCTGGGCGTGGATGGTCTCGGCGGGGAGCGACGCGTCGATGACGACGTAGCGACCGGGCTCGCGGGCGGCGAGGTCGAGGAACCCCTGCCGCACCGCCGCGTGGAAGCGGTCGCCTTCGGACTCGAGGCGGTCGTGGACGTCACCGCGGCGCCGGCGCCCCACCTCGGGCGTCACGTCTAGCACGACGGTGAGGTCGGGGAGCAGGCCCCCGACGGCCCAGTGCTGCAGCTCGCGGATCTCGTCGGCCCCGAGATCACGGCCGGCCCCCTGGTAGGCGATCGAGCTGTCGGTGTAGCGGTCGGTGATGACGACGCTGCCGGCCGCGAGCGCGGGGGCGATGAGCTCCTCGACGTGGTGCGCCTTGTCCGCGGCGAAGAGCAGCGCCTCCGCCCGCGGCGACACGTGCTCACCGTGCAGGACGAGGTCGCGCAGCTGCGACCCGAGGGGGGTCCCGCCGGGCTGGCGCGTGACGACGACGTCGCGACCCCGGGCCTCGAGCGCCTCGGTGAGCAGTCGCACCTGGGTGCTCTTGCCGGCGCCGTCACCCCCCTCGAAGCAGAGGAAGAGCCCCGGCGCGGTGCTCGCGCGGGTGTCGCGTGCCGCGGGGACGGCGGCAGGTTCGGTCACGGCCCGAGCCTAGGGGACGCCCCTGTCACTCCCGACCGGGCGACGGCCCGGGCCACACCCTCAGCCTGCGGATCAGTCGGCGGATCAGTCGGCGTTCGTGGTCGCCCTGACGACACCGGCTGCAGACTGATCCGCAGATTGACCGAGACGGACCCCTGGCAGTGCTCCCCATCGAGCCGGTATGCCGCTCAGCGGGTGCGGAGCCACTCCTCGGCGATCTGGACGGCGTTGAGGGCTGCGCCCTTGCGCAGGTTGTCGCCGACGACGAAGAGCACGAGGCCCTTGCCCTCCGGCGCCGCCTGGTCGGCGCGGACCCGGCCGACGAGGACCTCGTCGCGCCCGGCCGCCTCGAGCGGGTTGGGCACATCGGTGACGACGACGCCGGGCGCGTTCTTGAGCAGGTCGAGCGCCTCCTCGGGCGAGATGTCCCGCTCGAACTCGGCGTGGATCGCGAGGCTGTGGCCCGTGAAGACCGGCACCCGCACGCAGGTGCCCGAGACGCGCAGGGCGGGCAGGTGCAGGATCTTGCGCGACTCGTTGCGCAGCTTCTGCTCCTCGTCCGTCTCGAGGGAGCCGTCGTCGACGATCGAGCCCGCGAGGGGGACGACGTTGAAGCCGACGGACACGGCATACACGTTGGGCGGCGGGACGGCCACCGCCCGGCCGTCGAGGGCGAGGGCGGTCGGGTCCCCCGCGGCATACCCGCCGCGGAGCTGGGTGTCGAGCTCCTGCACGCCCTTGCCGCCGGAGCCGCTGACGGCCTGGTAGCTGCTCACGTGGAGGCGGACCAGACCGGCACGCTCGTGGAGCGGTCCGAGCACCGGCATCGCGGCCATCGTCGTGCAGTTCGGGTTGGCGACGATCCCCTTCGGGACGTCGGCGAGGTCACCCGGGTTGACCTCGGAGACGACGAGCGGGACCTCGGGGTCCTTGCGCCACGCGCTCGAGTTGTCGATGACGATCGCGCCGGCCGCGGCGACCTTGGGCGCGAGCTCCTTCGACGCGGTGCCGCCGTTGCTGAACAGGGCGATGTCGATGCCGGCGAAGTCGGCGGTGGCCGAGTCCTCCACCGTGACGTCCTCACCCCGGAACGGCAGGGTCGTCCCGGCAGAGCGCGCCGAGGCGAAGAAGCGCACCTCGTCGAGCGGGAAGTCCCGCTCCTCGAGGAGGGCACGCATGACCCCGCCGACCTGACCCGTTGCTCCGAAGACTCCGACTCGCATGCGCCAAGGCTACGACCCGGCCGGGTGGGCCCCGGCCGGCGTTCACTCCTCGGTCAGGGGCGCAGGCTCGCGACGACCGACTGCCCGAGCTCGAGGCCGGAGAGGTAGGCCGCCTCCACCCGGGGCCGCTCGGCCCACGCGTCGCCGCACAGGCCGATGCCGTCGGCGCCGAGGTGGTGGGTGCGCGTGCGAGTGCCCGCTGGGTGCGCGAAGGACCAGCGGTGCACGTGCGTCCAGCGCGGCGGCGCGTCGATCCGGAGCACCCGGGTGAGGGCCGCAAGCATCTCCGGGCCGGCGCCCGCCGGGTCGTCGAGGTGGGCGCGGGCGAGGTCCGCCGTCGAGTGGGCGACGAGCACCGCGGCGCCGTCGTCCCGGCGCCGCCCGTCGTCCGCGACCCAGGTGAGGGCCTCGTCACCGTTGACGAAGGCCCCGTCGAACCTGCCCTCCGAGTCGCCCCAGCAGCGCTCGTCCCAGCCGGCGAGCAGGGCCAGCGTCGGGGCGAAGTCGTCGTCCAGCTCTGCGCGCGAGGGCAGTGCGTCGTCGAGCAGCCGCCGGGCCTGGGGGTCGGGCATGGCGAGCACGACAACCGCCGCCGGGCGGCCGTCGACCCTGAGCCCGCCGTCGGTCCGGGCCACCCGCTCGACCACCGTCTGCTCGGTGGGCAGGCCGGCGGCCAGGTCCTCGACGAGGCCCCGCAGACCTCCCCGGGCGGCCCAGCGGGTCGAGCCCGCCTTCGGCGGCGCAGGCACACCGTCCTCGAAGACGGAGAACGTGTCGGTCCACGGCCGGGCCAGCCCGCGCTCCTGCCAGTCGCGCACCACCTGCTCGAAGCGGTCGTCGCCCACGGTGAAGTAGGACGCCCCCGTGTCGACCGCCCGGTCCTCCACGGTCCGGACGGCCATGCGCCCCCCGAGCCGGCGACCCCGGTCGAGGACCGTGACGTCGAGGCCCGCCTCCCTGACGGCGCGCGCGCACGCGATCCCCGAGATGCCTCCACCGACGACGAGCACGGGATCCATCGGGCCATCATCACAGGCTGACGGCCCCGTGGTCAGTCGCCGGCCCGTCGCCGGTCCGTCGCACGTCGGTTGCCGGTCCGTCGCATGTCGGTTGCCTGTCCGTTGGCGGCCGGTCGTCGGGTCAGGCGGTGTGCCGGTCGGCGTTGGCGTGGATCGCGTCGTGGACGTACTGCGCGAGCCCCGGCTCGATGTCCTCGTAGGTCCTCGTGAACCGCGGGTCGGTGACGTACATGTCCGCAAGTCCGCGGTGGAACTCGTGGGTCAGGTCGTAGAAGCGCGTCTCGATGTGCTGCCGGTGCGCCTCCGCTGCGTCCATCGCCTCCGCCGCCGTGGCCGGTAGGCCCGCGCGCAGGGACGCAGCGAGCGCCGCGTGGATCGTGTCCGTCTCTGACTTGACCTCCGCCCAGTCGGCCTTGGTGTAGCCGCCGGTGCGCTGAGCCGACTGCTGCCAGGCCTCGGTCTCACCCCACCGCTCCGTCGCCTCCTGCGCGTACCCGTCCTCGAACCCGTCGCCGAAGAGCTCCTTCATCTCGTCGTGGGTCGCCGGTCGCTCGTCCATCTCTCTCTCCAGTGCTCGGTCGATGGCTGCGACGAGCTCGGTCAGCTCGCCCAGCCTGGTCGTGACCGCGTCGCGCTGCCTCCGCAGGTGCGTCGCCGGCGCCTCGTCGCCGTCGATGAGCACCCCGATCTCCTCGAGTGACAGCTCGAGACGCCGGTACACGACGATCTGCTGCAGCCGCTTCAGGTCCGCCTCGGTGTAGAGCCGGTAGCCCGCTCCCGAGCGCTCGCTCGGCACGAGCAGGCCGATCTCGTCGTAGTGGTGCAACGTCCGCACCGTCACGCCGAACACCTCGGCCACCCGCCCCACCGTCCAGGTGGCCCACTCCTGCATCGTCGTCCGTCCCGTCGTGGTCATGACACCGAGCGTGCTCCCTCACGCGGCGTCAGGGTCAAGTCCCCCGGTCCTTCCTCGCCACGGTATGCCGCCCACCGCCCTAGGGTCGGGACGTGCATCGTCGCCTCGCGCTCGTCCGTCGTCCGTCACCCCTCCTCGCGGACGGGATCGTCACGCACATCGAGCGGACCGGGTCCGTCGACGCGGACCTCGCACTGCGCCAGTGGGAGGAGTACGTGGCGGTGCTCCACCGGTCCGGGTGGAAGACCGTCGAGGCACCCCCGGTCGATGCCTGCCCGGACGGGGTCTTCGTCGAGGACCAGGTCGTCGTCCACGGTGACGTCGCGGTGCTGTGCCGCTCGGGCGCCCCCGAACGGCGCCCGGAGCAGGCGGGGCTGCGCGAGGTGCTCGAACCGCTGGGCTACCGGGTCCTCGAGATGACCGCGCCCGGGACGCTCGACGGCGGCGACGTCCTCAAGCACGGTCGCGACGTCTGGGTCGGGCTGGGCGGCCGAAGCAACGAGGCCGGTGTCGCGCAGCTGGCTGCAGCCTTCACCGGTCATCGCGTCACCGTCTCGGCGGTGCCGGTCACGAAGGTGCTGCACCTCAAGTCGGCGGTGACGGCCCTGCCCGACGGGGGTGTCATCGGTTACCCACCCCTCGTGGACGATCCCGCTCGCTGGGCTCGGTTCGTCCCCGTGCCGGAGGAAGCCGGCGCGCACGTCGTGCTCCTCGGCGGGATGTCCCTGCTCATGTCGGCGGCCGCCCCGCGCACCGCCCGGCTGCTGCGCGAGACCGGTCACGACGTCACCCTCGTGGACATCTCCGAGTTCGAGAAGCTCGAGGGCTGCGTCACCTGCCTGTCGGTGCGACTGCGCTGCTGAGCCGGGCAGGGACGCGGACGACTTGCTAACTTGGTGAGCGAGAAAACGCCCCTCACCGACCCCTGGAGTCCTCCGATGCACCACCTCGACCGCACCGACCAGCTCCGACGCGGGGTCGTGGTCGCCGCCGAGATCTTCTGCGTCGTCGGCACCCTCTTCGGGGTCGGGGTGCTCGGCACCCGTGTCGAGGAGTCCTCGGGCGGCGCCCTCGCGGCGGACGCGACCCTCATCGCCCCGGCGGGTCCCGCCTTCTCGATCTGGACCCCGATCTACCTCGGACTCCTCGGCTACACGATCTGGCAGCTCCTGCCCCGCAACGCCACGAGTGCGCGCACCCGGGCGACCGGCTGGCTCGCCGCCGTGACGATGGTGCTCAACGCCGGGTGGCTCCTCGTGACCCAGCAGGGCTGGATCTGGGTCAGCGTCGTCGTCATCCTCGCTCTTGCCGCCACCCTCGGAGTCCTCGTCTCCCGGCTGCAGGCCGTCCGAGCCGCCAGCACGTGGGAGCGCGTCCTCGTCGACGTCACCTTCGGCCTCTACCTGGGCTGGGTGGCCGTCGCGAGCTGCGCCAACGTCACCGCGGCCCTCGTCGAGTCGGGCGTCGACCTCGGCGAGGTCGGCGACCAGGTTGCTGCGGTCGTCGTCATCGCCGTCGCCGCCGGCCTGGGCGTCGTGTTCGCCGCCCGGCTGGGTGGCCGCTGGTCGGTGGCCGGGGCGATGGCCTGGGGGCTCGGCTGGATCACCGTGGGCCGGCTCACCGACGAGCCGCGCTCCGTCGCCACGGCGGTCGCGGCGGCGATCGCCGCCGCCGTCGTGCTCGCGGCCGCCGCTCGCTGGCGGGCCCGCGTGGAGCGGCCCGAGGCGCCGGCGGTCGCACCCGGTCGCCGCGACGCCGGCCAGCTCGCCTGAGGCTGCGCCACCGAGGTCCCGGTGTGCACGGCCCGGTCACCACGTCCCCGGGCTGACCGGCATACCGAAGGCGGGGAACCCGTGGACCACGGACTCGGCGAGCGATGGATCCCCCCCCGGGGGATCCTCTCCCGGGCCGACGCCGACGTAGGCTCGGATCGTTGATCGGACCCGACGACTCGAGGAGCTGGGGTGGACGAGCCGGACGCCGACGTCATCGTCGTCGGAGCGGGACTCGCCGGCCTGCGGTGTGCGCGGCACCTCATCGATCGGGGTCTCGACGTCGTGGTCCTCGAGGCCGCCGACGCCGTCGGCGGGCGGGTCCGCACGGACGTCGTCGACGGCTACCGCTGCGACCGGGGTTTCCAGGTGCTCAACCCGGCGTACC
>JBBRGO010000146.1:0-8518 GCA_038224055.1 Actinomycetales bacterium | reverse complement strand
CTGCGGCGCGAGCGAGGAGTCGATGGCGTCCCAGTTGAGGGTCGTCGCGTCGTCGCCGTTGCTGGCGAGGATCGCCTGCTGCGTCTTGACGGTGTCGACGCCCCACTTGAAGTGGAAGCCGTCCGGGTAGTCGTTGCGGGCCGGGTCGGACGCCGCGTCCCAGTTGGGGTTGCGCTTGAGGGTCAGCTCGGTGCCCGGGGTGTAGCTGTCGAACATGTAGGGACCGGTCGCCAGCGGGTGCAGCTGGTAGTCGGCCTTCTTGTCCTTCGCCTCGGGGATCGGCGTGAACTGGTTGAAGGAGACGAAGTAGGGCAGCGTCTCGAAGCGCTTCTCGAGGTGGAAGACGACGGTCGAGTCGTCGGTGGCCTCGACACCGTTCCAGCTCTTGTCACCCTTGTAGGGGCCCTGGTAGTCCGCGCCGCCCTTGAAGAACTCGCGCTGGTAGGTCGGGCCGTTCGCGGCGAGGTCGGGGTCGAAGGACCGCTTCGCGGCGAAGACGATGTCCTGTGCCGTGACGGGGGAACCGTCCTCGTACTTCATCCCCTTCTTCAGCTTGAAGGTCCAGGTGAGGCCGTCCTCCGACGCCGTCCCGAGGTCCTCGGCGAGGTCCGGCACGAGGACCGCCTTGCCGTCGCGCAGGGTGAACGTCGTCAGGGCGCGGTTCGTCAGCGAGAAGATGACGGCCGTGTCCTGGTAGAACTGGTCGCTCGGGTCGAGGTTGGCCGGCGTCGACGCGTACGCGACGGTGAGGATGCCGCCCTTCTTGGCGCCGGGGACCTCGGGCGCGGGGCCCTTGGCCGTGGGGTCGAGGGCAGCCGAGGCGTTCTGCACCGCACCGTTCCCGCCGGCGGTCCCGCCGGGCGTGTTGGTGGTGGCGGCCGGCGCGCCGCAGGCCGCGACGAAGCCGAGGGAAGCCGCGGCTCCCACGGTCAGGACTTTGGTCCAGCGCATTGTTGTTGCTCCCTTTTGTGCTTGTCCCGGCGATTTGCCGAGAACATCTGTGAAACCGTGACCGATTGGGTCAGCGGCGGCTGGTGGGGTCGAACGCGTCGCGGATCGAGTCACCCAGCAGGGTGAGCGCGAGCACGAGGATCGACAGACCGATCACGGAGGGCCAGAGCCACAACGGATAGATCGCGAAGTAGTTCTGGGCGTCGGCAATGGTGCGACCCCAGGATGCGGTGGGTTCGACGAGGCCGGCGCCGAGATAGCTCAGCGTCGCCTCGAAGCTGATGTAGGCCGGCACGGCGATCGACGCGGAGACGATGATCGGGCCGACGAGGTTGGGCAGGATCTCCTTGGCGAGGATCTGCCGGGTCGGCACCCCGATGGCCCGGGCGGCCTGCACGAACTCGCGCTCACGCAGGCTCTTGACCTCGCCGCGGACGAGCCGCGCCAACCCCATCCAGCCGAACGCGACGAGGATGCAGATGAGCACCCAGAAGCGCACCGTCGAGGTCTGCTCCGCCGTGAGGCGGCCGCCGTTGGCGACCCGGAGCTGCACGATCGGGACGATGGCGAGGACGAGGAGCAGGAGCGGCAGGCTGAGGAAGAAGTCGATGAACCACGTGATGACCTTGTCGACGGCGCCGCCGAGGTACCCACCGATGAGGCCGAGGGTGACCCCGATGAGGGTCGAGGCTGCGGCTGCGGTGAAGCCGATGATGAGCGAGGGCTGGGCGCCGAAGGCGAAGCGGGCGAAGAGGTCACGGCCGAGGCGGGGCTCGACGCCGAGCCAGTGGGCGGCGCTCGTGCCCACGGTCGGCAGGCCGTTGAAGTCGATCAGCTCGGTGTGCACGGCCTTGGGGTCGGCCTTGACTCCGGTGATGGGGTCGACCGACTCGAGCGAGACGACGAGCGGGGCGAAGATCGCCAAGAGGATGAAGAACAGGACGATGACGGTGCAGACGATCGCCACCTTGTCCTTCTTGAGCCGGTCGAAGGCCACCCGACCCGGGGAGCGGCCGGTGCGCACCTCCTGCTTGTCCGGTGCCGCGGCCGGCGTCGGGTCAGCGCCCTCGGTCTCGATGTCGGCGGTGGCTCCCGGCATTGCGTTCAACGGGGTGTCTCCATCCTCGGTGGGATCGGCTGTCGATCGATCGAAACGGTCATCGATCGTGGGGACCCAGCGGTGCGGCTCTCAGACAGTCGCCTGTTTATTCCCCGCCTTGGGACGTCGTCACCTTGCCACACGGATCGGTCGTGTCCAAGCACCGAGACGGCCTTGGATGACAAATCGTTACCCAGCCGCCCTCGAGCCACAACAACGTGTGGTCCCCGCGCGACCTCACCGAAACATTGCCGCTCGGTCACCGGTCCGAGCGGTTCCGCCGCTGCTCACGATCCGCGACCACCAGTGCGGCCCAACCGACCGACCAGCCAGTCGAGCCGGGTGCGCAGGCGCTCCTCGAAGCCCCGGTCCGTCGGGCGGTAGTACGCCGTGGTGCCGTCGAGGTCGTCGGGGAGGTACTGCTGCGGCGCGACGCCGTCCGGCGCGTCGTGGGTGTAGACGTAGCCCGCCCCGTGCCCGAGCCGCTCCGCTCCGGCATACCCGCTCCCCCGCAGGTGGGCCGGGACCGCCCCGCCACGCCCCGCGCGGATGTCGGCGATCGCCTCGTTGACGCCGAGGTAGGCGGCGTTGGACTTCGGGGCCATCGCGTTGTGGACGACGGCCTGCGCGAGGATGATCCGCGCCTCGGGCATCCCGATCTGGGCGACGGCGTGCATCGCCGCGACGGCCGTCTGGAGCGCGGTGGGGTCGGCCATCCCGACGTCCTCGCTGGCGGAGATGACGATCCGGCGGGCGATGAACCGAGGGTCCTCCCCGGCCTCGAGCATCCGCGCGAGGTAGTGCAGCGCCGCGTCGACGTCACTGCCGCGCATCGACTTGATCAGCGCGCTCGCCACGTCGTAGTGCTGGTCGCCGGCACGGTCGTAGCGGACCGCCGCGAACGCCACGGCCTGTTCGACGTGCTCGAGCGTGATCTCGACCGGCATGTCGTCGACCCGGCCGGCGGGCCGGGCGTCGAGGGCGACCCCCGCGGCCGCCTCGAGCGAGGTGAGCGACCGGCGCGCGTCGCCGCCGGAGATGCGGACGAGGTGGTCCCGCGCCTCGGGCACCAGGGTGTGCGCGCCGTCGAGGCCGCGCTCGTCGGTGAGGGCCGCCTCGACGACGAGCTCGACGTCGGTGTCGGAGAGCGACTCGAGGGTCACCAGCACCGAGCGTGAGAGCAGCGGGGCGATGATGCTGAACGACGGGTTCTCCGTCGTCGCGGCGACGAGGATCACGGTCCGGTTCTCCACCCCCGGGAGCAGGGCGTCCTGCTGGGCCTTGGTGAAGCGGTGGATCTCGTCGAGGAAGAGCACGGTCGAGCGGCCGTAGAGGTCGCGGTCGCGCACCGCCGCCTCCATCACCGACCGGACGTCCTTGACGCCGGCCGTCACGGCCGACAGCTCGACGAAGCGGCGGTCGGCTGCCGTGGCGACGAGGTGCGCGAGGGTCGTCTTGCCGGTGCCCGGTGGGCCCCAGATGATCGCCGACAGCGGCCCGGCGGCCCCGCCCGAGCCCTCGATGAGCCTGCGGAGAGGGCTGCCCGGGCGCAGCACACCGCGCTGGCCCCGGACCTCCGCGAGGGTTCGCGGACGCATCCGCACCGCGAGCGGGGCACCCCCGGCCGAGGGGGGGCGGTCCGCCGCGCTGGCTTCGCCGGCGGCACCGAACAGGTCATCCGAGGTCACTGTGGAAGGCTATCCGGGTGCCACCCCGCGAGACCTCCCCGCCTGCGTCGCAGTACGCCGGCCGTGCCACGTCGGATGACGTCGCCCCGCACCGTTCCCTGCTGACCCGGCTCGGCGGTGTCATCGGCCGGAACCCCGGGAAATGGGTCATCGGGTGGGTCGTCGTCGCGATCGCCTGTTTCGCGGTCGCGGTCGGCGGGGTCACCGGGGAGTCGCTCTTCCAGCGGCTGCACTCGGGTGACCCCTCCGTGAGCGGGGAGGCGAGCGCGGGCCGCGCCGTCATCGAGGGGGTCGAGCCGAGCCGCTCGAGCCTGACCCTCCAGGTCAGCGGGGCGGATCTGGCCGACCCCGCCGTCGTCGCGGCCGGGGCCCGGAGCACGCAGACGATCACCGGGGTGCCGGGCGTCTCCGCCGTCCGGTCGCCCCTGCTCGCCCCGGGAGGCCCGACCGACCCGTCCGTCTCCCCACTGCTCGGCAACGGCGGTGTGACGAGCGGCAAGTTCGTCACCGTCGTCGAGTTCGACGAGGGTCTGGACAAGAGCGCGCAGTCAGCGGCGGAGGCTGCCGTCGACACGGCCCTGGCCGGCGTCGCCGACGCCGTGGGCGGTGAGGGCATGGTGGGCGGCTTCGGTCCGGTCCTCGATGCCATCACCGGGACCATCGAGCGCGACCTCGTCCGCGGCGAGGGCATCGCACTGCCCCTCACCTTCCTCGTCATGGTCTTCGTCTTCGGGGGCTTCGTCGCCGCGGGCATGCCGATCATCGGCGCCGTCGTGTCCATCGGCGGTGCGCTGCTGTCGCTCTTCGGCTTCTCCCACCTGCTCGAGCTCGACGCGACGGTCGTCAACATCGTCACCCTGCTCGGCCTCGGCCTCTCGATCGACTACGGGCTGCTCACCGTGAGCCGCTTCAAGGAGGAGCTCGCGCAGGCCCGGACCGGTCGCCGGATGCGCCCCGAGGAGATCGTGCTCGCCACCGAGCGCACCGTCGCTACCGCGGGGCGCACCGTCCTCTTCTCGGGACTCACCGTCGCGATCGCGCTGGCCGGGCTGCTCGTCTTCGAGGCCGACATCATGAAGGCCATCGGGCTCGCCGGCGTGAGCGTCGTGCTCGTGGCGATGGTCGTCGCGACCACCCTCGTCCCGGCCCTCGCCGTGCTGGGGGCGCACCGGCTGGCGAGGAGGTCGGAGCGGGCGGTGTCCGACGCCGGCTTCTTCTCCCGGCTGGCCCGCGGCGTCCAGCGCCGCCCCGTCGCGATCATCGTGGCCTCGCTCGTCGTGCTCGTGACCCTCGCCGTGCCCACCTTCTCGCTCAAGCTGACGTCGTCGGGCACCGAGCTGCTGCCGAAGACCGCGCCGCAACGGGTCTTCTTCGAGGCGCTGCGCACCGACTACCCCGCCCTCGCGGCTCCCGAGGTCACCGTCGTGGCGCAGTCGCCGGACGCCGCGGCGGTGGGGGCGTGGGCCGACACCCTGCGCACCGAGCCGGGCGTCACCGCGGTGACGACCCGCCCCCTCGGCCCGGACCACCAGGTGGTCGACGTGCGGGTGGCCGGCCCACCCACCTCCGACGACGCGCAGAACCTCGTCACCCACGTGCGCGACGCCCCGACGCCCTTCCCCACCCTGACGACCGGTCAGGCAGCGGGACAGATCGACTTCCTGAACTCCATGACACGAGGGGCCCCGTATGCCGTCGGGCTCGTCGTGCTCGGCACCGTCCTGCTGCTCTTCCTGATGACCGGCTCGGTCGTCATCCCGATCAAGGCCCTGCTGCTCAACGTCGTCTCCCTCGGCGCGGCCCTCGGCGTCGTCATCTGGATCTTCCAGGAGGGCCACCTCACCGGCGTGCTCAACTTCTCCTCGGTGGGGGCGATCGAGTCGATGGTGCCCTTCCTCGTCCTCGCCTTCGGCTTCGGCCTGTCGATGGACTACGAGGTCTTCCTCCTCTCCCGGATCACCGAGTTCCACCGGGAGGGCCACGAGAACGACCGCGCCGTCTCGCTCGGCCTGCAACGGACCGGGCGGATCATCACCTCGGCGGCACTGCTCATCGTCATCGTCTTCGCCGGCTTCGTCGCCGGCGACATCCTCATCATCAAGGAGATGGGGCTGGCGCTCGTGGCTGCGGTCATCATCGACGCGACGATCGTGCGCATGCTCCTCGTCCCGGCGACGATGACCCTGCTCGGGCGGTGGAACTGGTGGGCCCCGGCCCCGCTGCGCCGCCTGCACGACCGCTTCGGGATCACCGAGTGAGCGGCCTCGAGCAGGGCCGAGGGCTGCCGCGGCTGCTGACCGCGTCGGGCCGGCACCCCTTCGTGCGCTACGACGTCTCGCTGGACGCGGGCTGCTGCTGGTGGCGGGTGGACGGCGCAGTCGCTTTCCACCGGTCCCCGCGCCCCGACCGGGTCTCCGTGACCCTGCTCGGTCACGACGACGGTGTCATCGAGCTGGTCGATCACCTGCCGACGATCGGCGTGGGCGTTGAGCGCCCGGACCCGAAGCGGCGCGTCGTGGGCGTGAGCCTGCCGCAGCACCTGGAACCCGTTCTCCACGAACGGTTCCGGGTCGGTCAGGGCGGCGACTGGGAGTGGTTCTGGACGGCCAGTGCCCCACCCCCCAGCGAGGGTGAGGACCGCGTCATGGACATCGACGACGGCGCGCGCCACGACGAGATCGCCCACTTCCTCGCCGAGCACTCCCCCACGGCCGACACGTTCCCGGGCACGGGTGAGGTGTGGTCCGGCATCGAGGACGGTGGCCGGCTGGTGGCCGTCGCCGCAGTCGGGCCCAACGCCGCGGGTTCGCCGCACCTCACGTCGGTGGCGGTGGACACCGCGTCGCGCGGGCTCGGTCTCGGGCGCGCCCTCGTGGGGGCCCTCACCCGCCGGGCCGTGCGGGAGCACGGTGTCGCGACCCTGGGGATGTACTCCCACAACACCGTGGCGCGCGGGCTCTACCTCGCACTCGGCTACGACAACCCGTGCGCCTGGTCGAGCCGGGCCGTGGTCCTCGACGGCTGAAAGGGGTGTGCGCCGCCGACCCACGACGCATCGAGGACCTTTGCGCCTCAGTCGAAGTCGGCGGATGTCACGGCGCGATCGGACTGCTCGACGAGCACGACCCAGTTGCCGGAGTTGTCGCGGCACACCGCTTCGGTGCCATAGGGCCGGGCGGACGGCGGCTGGAGGAACTCGACGCCCTTCGCCGACAGGTCGGCGAAGGTTGCCGCGCAGTCGTCGACGGTCAGCCCGATGCCGTTGAGGCCGCCCTGGTCCTGCGCCCGCTTCATCGCGGTCACGAGGTCGTCGGGGAAGGGCGGCCCGGGGACGGCGAGACTGACCTGCAGCTCGGGCTGGCTGGGGTGCACGACGGTGCACCAGCGGTAGCCGTTGCCGAGGGTGATGTCGTCCTTCTCGGCGAAGCCGAAGACGTCGACGTAGAAGCGCTTGGACGCGTCGATGTCCTTGACGAAGACGCTGACGATGGAGATGTTGGTGATCATGCGGCCACGCTAGGCGCCCGGTCCCTCGCCTGGCTTCTCCTGGGTTGCGGAGCGTTCGGCCAGCCCCCACATGAAGATGACGCACCCGGGGATGTGCGGCGCCCCCGTCACGGCATACCGGTGCTGGAAGGCGCTGGGACTCTCGCCGACGACGGCCCGGAAGCGGCTGCTGAACGAGCCGAGGCTCGCGAAGCCGACGGCCGAGCACACCTCCGTCACCGTGAGGTTCGTCGACCGCAGCAGGTCCTGGGCACGCTCGATCCGGCGCTCGGACACGTACTGCGCCGGGGTGCGGCCGTAGGTCGCGCGGAACAACCGGAGGAAGTGGTACTTCGAGAGGCCGGCGGCCGCCGCGAGCCGATCGAGGTCGATCTGCTCCGCGTACGCCCGGTCGGCGAGGTCACGGGCGCGGCGCAGGTGGACGAGCACGTCGTCGGGGGCGCGGTGCGGCGGGGAGGGCACCGGCCCATTCTCGCGGCACCGGGCTCTTGCCCGGGCCCGGAGTGGCCGTGATGCTGGGTGGATGGCCATCGACCTCATCGCCCAGACGCTCGCCCAACGGGCCGGGTTCCGCCATGCCGCGTGCGGCAAGCGGCTGCGAGCCAGCCGAGGTGGCGTCCTCGTCTGCGACACGACCGACGCGCTGCTCGTCTGGCCACCGGGGCACGTGGTGCCGCAGTATGCCGTGCCGCTCGCCCAGCTCGCCGACCGCGCGGCCGGACTGCCGGAGGGTTCGACCCCCGTCGACGAGCCCGGGTTCGAGGATCACGTGCTGCTCCCCTTCGCCGAGTTCGACTGGCTCGAGGAGGAGGAGTCGGTCATCGGGCACCCGCACGACCCGTACGCCCGGATCGACATCCTGCACAGCACCCGTCACGTCAGGGTCGAGCGCGGTGGGGTCCTGCTCGCGCAGACCCACCACCCCGTCGCCGTCTTCGAGACCGGCCTGCCGACGCGGTGGTACCTGCCGACGCACGACGTGCGCACCGACCTCCTCGCGGCGAGCGACACCCGGAGCACGTGCGCCTACAAGGGGCACGCGTCCTATCTCAGCCTCAGCCTCGACCCCGGTCTCGACCCCGATGGAGCGGGCGGTGCGGCAGGGCAGGGCTCGGACGGAAGGGACATCGCGTGGGTCTACCGCCACCCGCTGCGCGAGGCGGAGGCGATCCGTGACCACATCTGCTTCTGGGCCGAGCGGACGGTGACCACGGTCGACGGAGCACCGGCACCCGTCCTGACCGGCCCCCGACCGGCCGGCGTCTGAACCGGC
>JBBRGO010000145.1:0-8523 GCA_038224055.1 Actinomycetales bacterium | reverse complement strand
GAGCCAGAGGTAGACGGGCACGACGACGAGCAACGGGATGATCGCCATCAGCGCCGAGACGACGATCGTCTGGGCGGTGAGGCGCTCGCCGAGGATGCCGAGCAGGATGACGAGGCAGAGCAGGAAGCCGCACGCGGCCACCCCGAGGGTCAGCACGCCACGGAGCATCGGCCGCCGCGTCGGGTTCGGCGCCCGGTTCCAGTCGGGCCCGCCCCCCGGGCGCGTGGCGAGGTCCCCTGACGTCATGGGGTGCAGGCTAGCGGCCGGGCCCTATGGTGGTCCGGTGACCGAGACCAGCCAGCGCGCCACCGCCGACCGCATCATCTGGATCGACTGCGAGATGACAGGTCTCTCGCTCCAGACCGACGCGCTCGTCGAGGTCGCCGCGCTCGTGACGGACTTCGAGCTCAACCAGCTCGGCGACGGGGTGGACGTCGTCATCCGCCCGCCCGACGAGGCGCTCGACCAGATGGTCGAGTTCGTCCGTGACATGCACACGAGCTCCGGGCTGATCACCGAGCTCGAGGGCGGCACCACGCTGCGCGAGGCCGAGCAGCTCGTCCTCGACTACGTCCGCGAGCACGTCCCCGAGCCTCGCAAGGCACCGCTCGGCGGCAACACCGTCGGCACCGACCGCGGCTTCCTCGCCCGCGACATGCTCGAGCTCGAGTCCCATCTGCACTACCGCATCATCGACGTCAGCTCGATCAAGGAGCTGTCCCGGCGGTGGTACCCCCGGGCCTACTACAACTCCCCCAAGAAGTCGGGTGGCCACCGCGCCCTCGCCGACATCCGGGAGTCGATTGCCGAGCTGCGCTACTACCGCGAGGCCGTGTTCGTGCCCCAACCGGGCCCCGACAGCAAGACCGCGAAGGCGCTCGCCGAGCGCCACGTCATCGCCCCCTGATCGCCCCCTGACCGCTCTCCGGCCGCTCGGGCGCCGCCGCCGAGGGGGTGGTCACGAGCACCCTCGCGGAGCAGGTAGTGTTGGTCTCGCTGATTTGGCACGGCGTCCCTCGGGTCGCCGCGCCGTTCACATGGTGGGTGTAGCTCAGCTGGTAGAGCACCTGGTTGTGGTCCAGGTGGCCGCGGGTTCAAGTCCCGTCACTCACCCCATCGACGATCCCCGTACGGACTCCGTGCGGGGATCGTCCCTTGTCCACCCGCTCCCGGTCGTATGCCGCTGGGGACAGACGGGTTCTCGCCCGCCGGCACCCCTCACCACGGGACCGCCCCCTTGACGACCGTGAAGACGGCACCGGCGAGTGCGAGGCCGATGGCCAGGCGTCGGGCGAGGCCGTGGTCGACGTGCCGGGCGAGCAGCTCACCGACGCCGAGCCCGACGCCGAGGGCGCCGAGGGACAGCAGGAGCGCCGGAGTGGAGATGCGCGGCAGACCCGGCACCTCGGCCTCGTAGAGATCCGCATTCAAGGAGCCGAGCTCACGGGCCGCCTCGACGACGCACGTCCCAGTCCCAGTCGCCACCACTCCGGGGCGCCTTGGCGAGCGGTTCGATGATGCTGACCAGGCCGGCTCGCCCGGACCGGTCGACGAACTCCTCGACCATCTCGATCCGCGTCGAGGTGGGCTCGTCCGGGCGGTGGATGACGAGCAGCTTCATCGCGACGGCGCCCTGGTCACGCACGCCTGCCGGGTCGACGACCCTCTGGTCGACGACGGCGTCGAAGGCGAGCTGCTTGTCGACGAGCACCGCCGAGGCAAAGGGGGTGAGCAACCTGGCCGCCGCGACCTTGAACTCGGTGAGCTGGGCATCGGTCACCGGTGCGGTCTGGTGCTCGGCGAACATGGCCCGCATGGCCTCGCGCTGGTCGACGGCGAGCATCGCGAACGCGCCGCTCGGTCTCGCGACCTGGGCCAGCCCTTCTCTTGGCTTCTGCGGGGCCTGCGGTGTGGTGGCCTGGTCTGTCTCGGTCACCACGAGGTCCTGGCTGGTGGGGGTCGGGTCGGTGGTGAACGTTCAGGCGGTGGGGACCGACGTGGGGGCGGCGCCCCACGAAGCTGGCTGTGATGTCCATCGCCGAACGCGTGGTGCTGCTCGTGGACCCGAGCACGTTCTCCGCCCCGGCGCCCGTCCTCCTCTGCGGGTGGGAGGGGATCACCGCTGTCGTGACCGACGCCAGGCCACCGGATCCCGTGGCGGATCGGCTGCACGCCGTCGGTGCCACCCTGCACCTCACTGCCTGAGGACACGGCATACTCGAGGGGGGTGAGACAGTGGAACCCTGGACGGGGCCGCGGGATCGACACGATCCTCACCCGACACCGACCCTTCACCTCCTTCAGCTCGCCCCCCCACCTCGTTAGGACCGTCATGAGCCAATTCCGCCCGACCGCGCCGAAGGCACTGCCCGCCGAGGGACGCCGATGAGCGCCCGCCGCGGACGCAGCCCGCGCCGGAACAAGGACGCGCTGCCCACGCTGCCCCCCGACGGCCTGCGCATCGTCCCGCTCGGCGGGCTCGGTGAGATCGGCCGCAACATGACGGTGTTCGAGCACAAGGGCCGGTTGCTCATCGTCGACTGCGGCGTGCTCTTCCCCGAGGAGCACCAGCCGGGCGTCGACGTCATCCTGCCCGACTTCACCTGGATCCGGGACCGCCTCGACAAGATCGAGGGCATCGTGCTCACCCACGGGCACGAGGACCACATCGGTGGGGTGCCCTACCTGCTCCGGGAGCGCCCGGACATCCCCCTCATCGGCTCGAAGCTGACGCTCGCCTTCATCGAGGCCAAGCTCAAGGAGCACCGGATCACGCCCGTCACCGTCCAGGTGCGCGAGGGCGACCGGGAGAAGCTCGGCCCCTTCGACTGCGAGTTCATCGCCGTCAACCACTCGATCCCCGACGGGCTCGCCGTCGCGATCCGCACGGCGGCCGGCCTCGTGCTGCACACCGGCGACTTCAAGATGGACCAGTTTCCGCTCGACGACCGGATCACCGACCTGCGTTCCTTCGCGCGCCTCGGCGAGGAGGGCGTCGACCTCTTCCTCGTCGACTCGACCAACGCCGAGGTCCCCGGCTTCACGATGTCCGAGGGCGAGCTCGCCCCGGCCATCGAAGCCGTCTTCCGCAAGAGCACGGGCCGCGTCATCGTGTCGAGCTTCGCAAGCCACGTGCACCGGATCCAGCAGGTGCTCAACGAGGCCCACTCCCACGGCCGCAAGGTCGCCTTCGTCGGCCGCTCGATGGTGCGCAACATGGGCATCGCCTCCGACCTCGGCTACCTCGACATCCCCAAGGGCCTCGTCGTCGACCTCAAGCAGCTCGAGCGGATGGCACCGGACAAGATCACCCTCGTCTGCACCGGCTCGCAGGGTGAGCCGATGGCGGCCCTGTCTCGGATGGCCAACCGCGACCACCCGATCCGGATCACCGAGGGTGACACGGTCCTGCTCGCGAGCTCGCTCATCCCCGGCAACGAGAACGCGATCTACCGCGTCATCAACGAGCTCACCCGCTGGGGTGCCAACGTCGTGCACAAGGGCAACGCCAAGGTTCACGTCTCCGGGCACGCGAGCGCCGGCGAGCTCGCCTACTGCTACAACATCGTCGCCCCCTCCAACGTCCTGCCGGTCCACGGTGAGTGGCGTCACCTGCGGGCCAACGCCGACATCGCGATCCGCACCGGGGTCGACCCGAAGCGCGCCATCATCGCCGAGGACGGGTCGGTCATCGACCTCGTCGACGGGAACGCCCGGATCACCGGGAGCGTGCCCGCCGGCCTCGTCTACGTCGACGGGATGACCGTGGGCGGCGCGACCGAGGAGTCGTTGCACGTCCGGCGCACGCTCGCCGAGGAGGGCGTCGTGACGATCGTCTGCATCGTCGACCCCGACACCGGCAAGCTCATCGAGCCCCCGGACTACCTCGCGCACGGCTTCGAGCACGACCCGAAGCACTTCGAGAGCGCCACCCCGGTGATCCAGAAGGCGCTGACGACGGCCTCGAACGAGAACATCGAGGACATCGAGCAGCTCGAGGAGCTCGTCCGACGCGCCATGACGACCTGGGCGGGACGCCAGCGCAAGCGCAGCCCACTCATCATCCCGGTCATCGTCGACGCGTGACCCTGACGCTCGGCGTCGCCCTCCTGCTGGGGGTGGCGGCCCTGCTCGTCGGGGTCGCCAAGACGGCGATCGGCGGGTTGGGCTCGATCGCCGTCGCGATCTTCGCCAGCGTCATGCCCACGCGGGAGTCGACGGCGGCGATCCTGCTGCTGCTCATCGTCGGTGACGTCGTCGCCGTCCGGCGCTACCACACCGGCGCCGACTGGCGGCTGCTACGAAGGCTCATCCCGGCGGTGCTGCCCGGTCTCGCCCTCGGAGCGCTCTTCCTCCGGGTCGTCGACGACGACGTGCTCCGCCGCTCGATCGGCGCGGTGCTGCTCGTGCTCGCGCTCGTCCAGCTCGGCATGCGGTGGCGTGCACCGAGCCTCGAGGCGGTCGGCGCCTCCCGCGTCGCTGCGGTGGGGACCGGCCTCGCGGCCGGCTTCACGACGATGACGGCGAATGCCGCCGGGCCGGTGATGACGCTCTACCTCGTCGCGCAGGGCGCCATGAAGGCCCGCTTCCTCGGCACGTCGGCGATCTTCTTCCTCGGGGTCAACCTCTGCAAGCTGCCCTTCAGCGCGGCGCTGGGTCTCTTCACGACCCCCACGGTGCTCGCCGCGCTGGCACTCGTGCCCCTCGTCCTGCTCGGCGCCTGGTTCGGCATCCACCTCGCCCGCCGGCTCAGCCAGCGCCGCTTCGACGACGCCGTTCTCGCCGCGACGGCCGTCTCGGCCATCGCCCTCCTCGTGCGCTGAGGGGGCTCAGTCGAGCGGGAAGGCGATCGCCTGGCCCTCGATGCGCAACCGCATCTCGGTGCCGGGCGCGGCGATGACCGCGTTGGAGTGGCGGATGCTGATGATCTGGCCGCCGTCACGGGCGAGCGCCGAGGTCTCGCAGCCGGGCTCGCGCTCGGAGGTGAGCACGAGGCGCACCGTGCTCTCGGGGCCGAAGTAGTCGGTGTCGACGACGACGCCGATGATCGGGCCGTCGTCATCGACCCGGATCTGCTCCGGCCGCAGCATCAGCTGCACCCGGCCGCGGTACGGCGTCGGCGCGAGCGGGACGGAGCCGAGCGAGCAGGTCGCCGTGGCGCCGTCCACCCAGGCCTCGAGCAGCACCGCGTCGCCGAGGAACTCCGCGGTCGCCCGGTCGACGGGGCGGGAGTAGACGGCGAGGGGCGTGTCGACCTGCGCGAGCATCCCGCCACGCAGCACGGCGACCTGGTCGGCGAAGGAGAGCGCCTCGGCCTGGTCATGGGTCACGAGCACGGTGGTGATACCGGCATCGCGCAGCACCGCAGAGACGGTGTGCCGGGTCGCGGCGCGCAGCCCCGCGTCGAGTGCGGAGAAGGACTCGTCGAGGAGCATCAGCTGGGGCTCCCGGGCGAGCGCCCGGGCGAGGGCGACCCGCTGCTGCTGGCCACCGGAGATCTCGTGCGGGCGACGGGCAGCCATCTCGCGGTCGAGGGAGACCATCTCGAGCAGCTCCGCCACCCGGGACTCGAGGCCGCGTCGACCGCCGGACAAGGTGCCCCGGTCGATCCCGAAGGCGACGTTCTGCCCCACCGTGAGGTGCGGGAAGAGCGCTCCGTCCTGCGCGACGTAGCCGACGGCGCGGTGGTGCGCCGGGACCCAATCGCCGGCACCGGCGAGCACCCGCCCCCCGAGGGTGACGCTGCCGGCATCGGGCCGTTCGAACCCGGCGATGAGCCTCAGCAGGGTCGTCTTGCCGGAGCCGGACGGGCCGACGATCGCCGTCGTGCTCCCCGGGTCGACCGACAGGGTCACCCCTCTGAGCACGCAGTGGGTCCCGAACGCCTTGGCGAGCCCGTCGACGACGAGCCGGCCCGGGGCGTCGTCGGCGTGGTAGTCGAGCCGCCCCGCGTCGCCCACCGCGGCCGGGTTCGCCAGCTCGGTCCGGTCGGTCACTGACCCGCCACCTTCTTCGACTGCTGGAAGAGCAGGTAGGTCATCGGCGCGGACAGCAGGACCATGAGCAGAGCGTAGGGCGCCGCGCCCGCGTAGTCGATCTCGCTGCTCTTCGCCCAGAACTGCGTCGCGAGGGTGCGGGTCCCGTTGGGAGAGAGCAGCAGGGTCGCCGTCAGCTCGTTGACGATGGCGAGGAAGACGAGGGCGCCGCCGGCCGCCGCCGCGGGAGCGGTGAGACGCAACGTGACCCGCACGAACGCACGCAGCGGCGACGCCCCGAGCGCCTGCGCGGCCTCCTCGAGCTCCCGGGGTGCCTGCGAGAGCCCGGCCCGCAGACTGACGAGGGCCCGGGGCAGGTAGAGCAGGACGTAGGCCGCGACGAGCACGACAGCGGTCTGGTAGATGCCGGGAAAGAGCCGGATGCTCACGGTCACGAAGGCGAGCCCGACGACGATGCCGGGCATCGAGCTCGTCACGTAGTTGGACAGCTCGAGCGACCGGCTGAACCAGCTCGGGCGGCGGACGGCGAGGAAGGCCATCGGGAAGGCCACGACGGTCGTCACCACCGCTCCCCCGACGCCGTAGAGCAGGGTCTGGACCAGGGCGGGCCCGAGCTCGTCCGGCACCCAGATCGGGGAGCCGCCGAGCACGATCCAGCGGAGCACGAACCACATCGGCACCCCGACCGCGAGCACGACGAGGAGCAGGAGCGCGAGCTGCGCCGGCACCTGGAAGCGGCCCAGCGGCATACGACTCGGTGCCGCCTGTCCCCCCGAGCCGACGCGGGCGTAGCGGGCGCTCCCCCGGCTGCGGACCTCGGCGACGAGCAGCAGCAGGCAGAGCACGACGAGCACGCTGGCGAGCATGTTGCCCGCCGGCCCGCTGAAGGTCGACTGGAACTGCACCATGATCGCCGTCGTGAAGGTGTCGAAGCGGATCATCGCGAACGCGCCGTACTCCGAGAGCAGGTGCAGGCCCACGAGCAGGGCTCCGCCCGTCATCGCGAGGCGGAGCTGCGGCAGCACGGTCCGGCGGAAGACGGCCCACGGCCCGAGGCCGAGGGACGCCGCCGACTCCTCGAGGGCCGGGTCGAGGCGGCTCAGCGTCGCGGCGACCGGGATGTAGACGAGCGGGAAGTAGGACAGCACCGCGATGAGCACGCCGGACCAGAGCCCGGAGAGCGACGGCACCGCGGAGACCCAGCCATAGCTGTTGACGAAGGCGGGGATGGCGAGCGGCGCCGCGAGCGCGAGCGCCCACCAGCGGCGGCCCCGCAGCCGGGTCCGCTCGACGAGCCAGGCGCCGCCGACCCCGAGAGCCACGCAGAGCGGGACCGACACGACCATGAGCAGGACGGTGTTGACGAGTAGCTCCGCGACCTTGCTGCGGAAGATCAGCGCGACCGCCGTGTCCCACCCCGTGGTCACGGTCATGACGACGACGTAGCCGAGCGGCATGAGCGAGAAGGCGGCGATGAGCACGGCGAGGATCCCGAGCACGGGGACACGCCTCGGCGGGCCGGGGCGCGTGCCGCGGCCCACCGGGGGCGCCGCGGTGGGTGGTGCCACGGCGGGGGTCGTCAGGTCGGTGCTCACCGGAGAACTACAGCAGACCCGCCTGGGTCATCAGCTCGGTGACCTTCGCCGAGTTGAGCGTGGCCGGGTCGACGGTCGGGGCCTGGAGGTCGGCGAGCGGGGTGAGCGCCGCGTTGGCCGCCACGTCCGACCCGACGGGGTACTCGAACGACGTGCCCTTCTCGAGGACCTGCTGGCCCTTCTTGCCCGTGATGAACGTGAGGAGCGACTGCGCCGCGGCCGCGTTCTCGGAGGACTTCAGCACGCCGCCGCCGGAGACGGAGACGAAGGCACCGGGGTCCTGGTTCTTGAAGTAGTGCAGGCCGATGTTGGTGGAGTTCTCACCGGTCTTCGCCTGGTCCCCGAAGTAGTAGTAGTGGTAGATGAGCGCGGCCTCGACCTCGCCGGAGTTGACCGCCTTCATCGCGGTGCTGTTGCCCTTGTAGGCCTCCGCGTTCGCCTTCATGCCATCGAGCCAGGACGTCGTGGCCGCCTCCCCCTTGAGCTCGTAGAGGGCCGAGACGATGGCCTGGAAGTCGGCACCGGACGGCGAGGCGGCCCAGCGACCCTTCCACTCGGGCTTGGCGAGGTCGAGCATCGAGGCGGGGAGCTCGCTGTGCGTGAGCTTGGTCTTGTCGTAGACGAGGACGGTCGCCCGCGCCGCGATGCCGGTCCACTTCCCCGTCGACGGCCGATAGGCAGCAGGCACCTGGTCGAGCGTGGCCCCGTCGACATCGGCGAAGAGCCCGGCGTTCTCCACCTGGGTCATCGCGGGGCTGTTCTCGGTGAGGAAGACGTCGGCGGGCGAGGCGTCGCCCTCCTGGATGATCTGGTTGGACAGCTCGGTGTCGGAGCCGTTGCGCACCGTGACCTTGACGCCGGTCTCCGCGGTGAAGCCGTCGAGCCATTCCTGCGTCAGGCTCTCGTGCTGCGCGTTGTACACGGTCAGCTCA
>JBBRGO010000144.1:0-8536 GCA_038224055.1 Actinomycetales bacterium | reverse complement strand
ATCCATGATCTTCACCCAGTACTACCTCGACTGCCTTTCCCAAGCCTCTTACCTGATCGCCGACGAGACGACCGGCAAGGCCGTCGTGGTCGACCCGCGTCGAGACGTGGCCGAGTACCTCGACGACGCCCGGTCGCGCGGTCTCGAGATCGTCGGGGTCCTCAACACCCACTTCCACGCGGACTTCGTGTCGGGGCACCTCGAGCTCGCCCACGAGACCGGGGCGTGGATCGGATACGGCGACAAGGCCACCACGGACTTTCCGGTGCGGTCCCTCGCGGACGGCGAGCGCATCTCGCTCGGCGCCGTGACGCTCGAGGTCATGGCCACGCCGGGTCACACCCCAGAGTCCATCTCCGTGCTCGTCTACGAGCACGCCGACGACGAGGTCCCCTACGGCGTCCTCACCGGTGACGCCCTCTTCATCGGGGACGTCGGTCGCCCCGACCTGCTCGCCTCGGTCGGCGTCACGGCCGAGGAGCTCGGGCGCATGCTCTACGACTCGGTGCAGCACAAGCTCATGGGCCTGCCGGATGCCGCCCGCGTCTTCCCCGCCCACGGAGCCGGGTCTGCGTGCGGCAAGAACCTCTCGACCGAGCGGCAGTCGACGATCGGCCAGCAGCGCGCCCTCAACTACGCGTGTCAGCCGATGAGTGAGGCGAGCTTCCTCGAGGTCGTCACGGCAGGTCAGCCCGCGGCGCCGGGCTACTTCCTCTACAACGCGACGCTCAACAAGCAGTCCCGGGGGGTCCGCGCGCTCGACGCCGCGGTGCCGGCCCTCGACGCGGCTGCCGTGGAGCGGGCCCTCGCCGGGGGCGCTCGGGTCCACGACGCCCGTGACGTCCAGGAGTTCGCCGCCGGCCACCTCCGCGGTTCGGTGAACGTGCCCGCCGACGGCCGGATGGCCGAGACCGTCGGCATGGTGTTCGCCCCCGACGACGAGATCGTCGTCATCGCGTCCGATGGTCAGGAGCAGGAGGTCGCGACGCGTTTTGCCCGGATCGGCTACGACCACGTCATCGGCTTCGTGGCCGACCCCGAGGCCTACTTCCTCGCCCACCAGGGCGATGTCGACCGGGCCAGCCGGCTCGCCGCGGCCGACGCGGACGCGGCACTGGACCGCGCCGACGTGCAGGTCGTCGACATCCGGAACTCGGGCGAGCTCGAGTCCGGATCCCTGCCCGGTGCGCGGAACATCCCGCTCGCCGAGCTGTCCCTCCGCGCGGGGGAGCTCGACCCGACCCGCCCGGTCCTGGTCTACTGCGCCGGGGGGTGGCGCAGCTCGGTCGGTGCGAGCCTGCTCCGGTCCCGTGGCTTCACGGACGTCTCGGACGTCCTCGGCGGCTTCGGCGCGTGGGACCGGGCCCGGGTCGTGGCCTGACCGCCGTGGCCTGACGGCCGGTGGCTCAGTAGTCGACGGGGTCCCGGCTGATCGGGCAGGTCATGCAGTGGCCACCGCCGCGGCCGCGCCCCAGCTCGGACCCGACGATCTCGATCACCTCGATGCCGGCCTGGCGAAGGAGGCTGTTGGTCGTCGTGTTGCGGTCGTAGGTGAAGACGACCCCGGGCTCCACGGCCACGGCGTTGTTGCCGCTGTCCCACTGCTGGCGCTCCGACGCGTAGACGTCGCCGCCGGTCTCGATGACCCGCAGCTTCTTGAGGCCGAGCGACGCGGCGACGACGTCGACGAACGGGGTGTCTCCCTCGTCGGTGACCTCGAGACCCAGCGGGGTGTCCGACGGTCGGATGCTGTAGGTGTGGACGGCATTCATGATCGTGGGGTACAAGGTCACCACGTCGCGGTCGGCGAAGGTGAAGACGGTGTCGAGATGCATGGCGGCGCGCAGCTTGGGCAGGCCCGCGACGACGACACGCTCGGCCGCTCCCTGCGCGAAGAGAGCGTGCGAGACCTGCGTGATCGCCTGCCGCGACGTCCGCTCACCCATCCCCATGAGCACGGTCCCGTTGCCGACCGGCATGACGTCGCCACCCTCGAGCGTCGCCTGGCCCCAGTCGAGCTCGGGATCGCCCCACCACACCGTCGAGCCGGCGTAGTCGGGGTGGAAGGTGTAGATGGCCTTGTAGACGAGCGTCTCGTCGTGGCGCGCCCCCCAGAAGAGCGGGTTGAGGGTCAGGCCGCCGTAGAGCCAGCACGTCGTGTCGCGCGTGTAGAGGGTGTTGGGCAGCGGCGGCATGAGGTACTCGCGGATGCCGGTCTGTCCCATGGCTAGCCGGATGTACGGAGTGCGGTAGTCCTCCGGCAGGTCTGCGATGGCGAGCCCGCCGATGAGGAACTCCGCGAGCTGCCGGGGTCGCAGCGACTCGAGGAACGACCGGGTCCCGTCGACGAGTCCGAGGCCCACGAGGTTGGGCACGATCTTGCGGTCGAGCAGCCAGGCGCGCGCCTGCGGGATCGCCATCGTCTCCGCGAGGAGGTCGTGCAGCTCGATGACCTCGACGCCCAGTGCGCGCATCTTCGCGACGAACTCGGCGTGGTCGGCCTGGGCCTGCTCCACCCACATCACGTCGTCGAAGAGCAGGTCGTCGGAGTTCGTCGGTGTGAGCCTGCGGTGAGCCAGACCCGGCGAGCACACGAGGACCTTCCGCAGTCGACCGACCTCAGAGTGCACGCCGTAGGTGGAAACGGCCGAGTCCGCCATGGGGCGTCCTTTCGTGGGTGAGCGACCGGGGGAGGGGCCGTCCCGGTCGATCCGACCGTATCGGGTCAGCGCTCCGTCGCGCCGGGGTCCGGTGCGGTGAGCCTGAACGGGGCCCGCAGCTGCCCGGCGGCGCGTGAGCTCGGCCCCACCCGCAGCTCGAAGTCGCCCGGCTCCACGATGCGGCGGCCGTCGGCGTCGACGAGCGAGCACGCCCCCGCGGGGACGTCGAGGACCACCCGCACGGACCGTCCCGGGTCGACCCGCACCTGCTGCCACGCCTTCAGCTCGAGCTCGGCCCAGGTCACGCTCGTGACGAGGTCGCTGACGTAGGCCTGCACCGTCTCGAGGGCCGGTCGGTCGCCGCGGTTGGTGACGACGACCTCAGCGCGGACCACGCCGTCGGTCGCGACGACGGGCTGCGCCACGGTGAGGTCGCTGTAGTCGACGGTCGTGTACGACAGCCCCTCCCCGAAGACGAACAGCGGGTCCTGGGTGAGGTCGGCGTAGCGGTCGCCGTGCTGCCCGCGCACCGCGTTGTAGTAGACGGGCTGCTGCCCCACGTGCCGTGGCACCGACAGCGGCATGCGGCCGGAGGGTTCGACGAGCCCGAGGACGAGCTCGGCGACAGCGCGACCGCCCTGCATGCCGGGGTTGAAGGCCTCGATCACCGCGGCTGCACGCAGGACGGCGGGGGGGAGCACTGACGGCTTGCCCTGGACGAGGACGACGATGACGGGGGTGCCGGTCGCCACGAGGGCCTCCACCAGCGCGATCTGTCCGCCCTGGAGCTCGAGGGTCGCCGTCGAACACCCCTCCCCGGTGAGAGCCATCGTGTCGCCGACCACGGCGACGACCCGGTCGGCCTCCTCGGCGAGCCGGACGGCCTCGGCGAGCAGGGCGGGGTCCTCGGGGGCGGGGGCAAACACGGGCGGCCGGGGTTGCCCGTCGTCGTAGAGCGGCCCGGCGGGGTCCGGGACGAGCATCTCGATGTCGGCCCCCCGGGCGTGCGTCACCGTCCACCCGGCGGGGGCCACGGCCCGGAAGCCGTCGAGCACGGTCGTCACGAGGTGCCGTGGCTCGCCGGGCGACATCCAGTCCACCTGCCCCGACCCGCCGGCCCAGTCGCCGAGGACGGCCTGGGCGTCGTCGGCGTTCGGCCCGATGACCGCGACGGTCCGCGGCGCCCCTGCCGCGAGCGCGCGCCCGTCGGAGCCGGATCCGTCGACACCCGTCAGCGGCAGCGTCCCGTCGTTGCGGAGCAGGACCAGCGAACGGCGGGCCACCTCGAGGTTGAGCTCGGTGTGGGCCCCGCAGCCGACGACCTCCGCCTGTCGCGCAGGATCGGGGGCCCGCGGGTCCTCGAAGAGGCCGAGCTCGAACTTGAGCCGGAGGATGCGACGCACCGCCGCGTCGATCTCCTCCTCGGTCAGCAGGCCGTCGGCCACCGCCTGCTGCGCGCCGTCGAAGAAGTCAGGGGTCGTCATGACGAGGTCGTTGCCGGCCCGCACGGCGACGGCGGCCGCCTCGGTCGCGTCGGCACAGACCTTCTGCTCCCAGACCATCCGTCCGACGTTGTCCCAGTCGGTGACGAGCGTGCCGGTGAACCCCCACTCCTGCTTGAGGACCTCGTCCAGCAGCCACCGGTTCGCCGTGATCGGCACCCCGTCCATCGCCTGGTAGCCGAGCATGAAGGTGCGGCACCCCTCGCGGGCCACCTTCTCGAAGGGTGGGAGGAACCACGAGCGCAGCTTGCGTCGGCTGAGGTCGGCCTCGCTCGCGTCACGGCCGCCCTGCGTCTCGGAGTAGCCGGCGAAGTGCTTCGCGCAGGCGAGGATCGCGGTGGGGTCATCGAGCCCGGTGCCCTGGTAGCCACGGACCATCGCCGCGCCGAGCTCCCCGATGAGGACCGGGTCCTCCCCGAACGTCTCGTTGACCCGTCCCCAGCGCAGGTCGCGGGTGATGCACAGCACGGGGGAGAAGGTCCAGTGGATCCCGGTCGAGGCCACCTCGACGGCCGTCGCCCGGGCCACGCGCTCGACCATGTCCACGTCCCACGTGCAGGCCATCGCCAGCTGGGTCGGGAACATCGTCGCGCCGGGCCAGAACGAGTGGCCGTGGATGCAGTCGTCCGCCGTGAGCAGGGGGATCCCGAGACGGGTGCGCCCGGCCAGCTCCATCGCCTCGACGAGGCGCTCGGGGGAGGCGTGCAGGATCGAGCCCGCCAGCTTGTCCGTGACGACCTCCGCGAGGTCGCTGCGCGCGTCGAGCTGCAGCATCTGCCCGACCTTCTCGGGCAGCGTCATCCGTGCCAGCAGGTCCTCCAGCCGCTCGTCGAGGGTCCGGGAGGGGTCGCGGTAGGGATCACGGCAGGCCGGGGAGGAGGTCACCGAGCCAGCCTAGGACGCGGGACCGGACCGGTCCCAGCCCCGGCCCTGGCGACGGACCGGTCCCGCCCCGGGTGCCGGGCCGGTCAGTCGGGGTTGGACACTGGGTAGGTCATCGACACACGACTCGGGCAGGAGACGTCATGGGTGAGAACACCGGATTCTTCGTCATCGGCGGCATCGTCATCATCGTCCTCATCGGGGCGGCCGTGATGTGGCCACGGGGCCGTGAGAAGGAGGTCGAGCCGCAGTCGCCACACCATGCCGACGAGGTCGAGCTGCGGGAGGTCGGCCACGGGGACCAGCTCGTCGGCAGTCCTCCGATCGACGTCGTCAGCGCGGACGGCTCGGGCACCGCGGTCCCCGGGGCGGGGGCGATGGCCGAGGAGCCCGACGACCGGGACCGGCCCGATCGCACCTGAGGAGCCGCGGACGTCCGGGACTCAGCCCGTGATCCGCCAGATCGTCGTGCTCCGGTAGGTCTGCCCCGGGCGCAGCACCGTCGAGGGGAAACCGGGCTGGTTGGGCGCGTCCGGGAAGCCCTGCGTCTCGAGGGCGATCCCCGCCCGGGGGCCGTATGCCGCTCCCGACGGCCCCACGATCGTGTGGTCGAAGTGGACGCCGGTGTAGACCTGCACCCCCGGCTGGTCGCTCTCGACGACGAGGGTGCGGTCTCCCGAGCGCAGCTGTGCGACGGGCCGCATCCCGGACCCGTCGACGACGAAGTTGTGGTCGAGCCCGCCGCCGCGTCGCAGCTGCTCGTGGTCCTGTGCGAGCACGTCGCCGAGCCGGGTTGCGGTGCGCAGGTCGAACGGGGTGCCGGTCACGTCGAGCACCTCCCCGGTGGGGACGAGGTCCGGACCTCCCGGGGTGAACGCGCCGGCTGCCACGCTCAGGGTGTGGTCGTCGATCGGCCCGCGGCCCTCACCGTCGAGGTTGAAGTAGGTGTGGTTGGTGAGGTTGACCACGGTGGGCCGGTCGGTCGTCGCCGTGTAGCCGATGCGCACCGAGCCGGGGGCGAGGGTGTAGGTCACGGTGGCGGTGAGCTCGCCCGGGAAGCCCTGGTCGCCGTCGACGCTGAGCAGGGAGAAGGTGGCGCTCGCGTCACGGACGCTCTCGAGCGTCCAGTCCCGGGCGTCGAAGCCCACCATCCCGCCGTGGAGGGCGTTGCCCGCCTCGTTGGCGGCGATCTCGTGCTCCTGCCCGTCGAGGCGGAAACGGGCCCCACCGATGCGGTTGGCGTAGCGGCCGATGGTCGAGCCGAGGTAGTCGGGGTTGGTCCGGTAGCAGTCCGGGTCACCGTGACCGAGGGCGATGTCGGTGCCGTCGAGCACGAGGCGACGCACCGCGGCGCCCCTGGCCACGAGCTCGAGCACGATTCCCTCGGACCGCAGCTCCACCGTCGTCCGCGTCATGTGTCGGCTCCTCCTCGTCGGTTGCCCGTCATCCCTGGCGTCACCGACCACCGCGGCCCCCGTGGTGCGGGAGACGGAGGTGGCCCTACCGTTGACCCTGCTGATGTTAGCGTTCACAATGGGTCGACTCAACCACCCGCCGAGAGGAGTCCCGTGCCAGGCCCGAATGCCAAGGCGCCCGTCCTGCAGGACGTCGCGCGCCTCGCAGGGGTCTCGCACCAGACGGTGAGCCGCGTCGTCAACGGCGCCGCGAGCATCCGGCCGGAGACGCGGGAGCGGGTCCAGCAGGCCATCGAGCGGCTCGGCTACCGCCCCAACACGGCTGCCCGCAGCCTCGTCAAGGGCCGGTCCCACACCATCGGGATCATCGCGACCGACACGACCGAGTTCGGTCCGACGAGCATCCACCGCACCGTCGAGGAGGCGGCCCGCGCGGCGGGGTTCTCCGCCAGCTCGGTGTCACTCCCCGCCGTGACGAGAGACGACTTCGACGCGGCCGTGGAGCACCTCGTGAGGCTCGCCGTCGAGGGCATCGTCGTCATCGCCGGTCACGACGACGCCCTCGAGGTGGTCCGGTCCCGCGGAGCAGCCCTGCCCTTCGTGCTCGTCGAGGGTGACCTCTCGAAGTCGCGCCGCACCGTCGGCGTCGACCAGGTGCTGGGGGCACGGATGGCGACGCGACACCTGCTCGACCTCGGACACACCCAGATCGCGCACGTCGCGGGCCCGCTCGACTGGGCAGAGGCCCGGGCCCGCCGGGACGGCTGGCGCGCCGAGATGTCCGCAGCCGGCCGGCGACCCCCCGAGCCCATCGCCGGGGACTGGAGCGCCGCGAGCGGCTTCGCGGCAGCGCAGCGCATCGCGGGGGAGGCTGGCATCACGGCCGTCTTCTCCGCCAACGACCAGATGGCGATCGGGGTGCTCCGCGCCCTGCACGAGGCGGGCCTGAGGGTGCCCGAGGACGTCAGCGTCGTGGGGTTCGACGACATCCCCGAGTCCGGCTTCCTCATCCCACCCCTCACCACGGTGCGCCAGGACTTCCCGGCCGTCGGGCGCCGCGCCATCGAGCAGCTCACGGCCGCGATCAGCGGTGACGAGGGGCCCGCCATCCCGCTCATCGATCCCGAGCTCGTCATCCGCGCCAGCAGCGCACCACCCACCAGGAGCCGAACGGCATGACCCCTCCCGCCCCCGCCCAGTACGTCATCGGAGTCGACTACGGCACCCTGTCGGGTCGCGCGCTCGTCGTGCGGGTCTCCGACGGCGCCGAGGTCGGCTCGGCCGTGCACGACTACTCCCACGCGGTCATCACCGACCGGCTGCCCTCGGGGCGGTCCCTGCCCCCCGACTGGGCCCTGCAGGCCCCGGGCGACTACGTCGAGGTGCTCCGCCGGGCCGTCCCCGAGGCGGTGGCCGCCGCCGGGATCGACCCCGGCGCCGTCATCGGCATCGCGACCGACTTCACCGCCTGCACGGTGCTCCCGACGACGGCCGGGGGTATGCCGCTCAGCGAGCTCCCGGAGTTTGCCGACCGACCGCACGCGTGGGTCAAGCTGTGGCGCCACCACGCCGCCCAGGGGCAGGCCGACCGGATCAACGCACTCGCCGCCGAGCGCGGCGAGGCATGGCTGCCGCGCTACGGAGGGCTGATCAGCTCGGAGTGGGAGTTCGCCAAGGCGCTGCAGGTCCTCGAGGAGGACCGCGCCGTCTACGACGCCACCGCGCACTGGGTGGAGGCCGCCGACTGGATCGTCTGGCAGCTCTGCGGCCGCTACGTGCGCAACGCCTGCACCGCCGGCTACAAGGGCATCCTGCAGGACGGCGCCTACCCCTCCGCCGACTTCCTGTCGGCCCTCAACCCGGACTTCGCGACGTTCGTCACCGACAAGCTCAAGCACGAGATCGGCCAGCTCGGCTCTGCCGCAGGGCGACTCACCGCAGAAGCAGCTGCCTGGACGGGCCTCCCGGAGGGGATCGCCGTCGCCGTGGGCAACGTCGACGCCCATGTCACCGCTCCGGCGGCGCTCGCGACACGGCCCGGCCAGATGGTCGCGATCATGGGAACGTCCACCTGCCA
>JBBRGO010000143.1:0-8552 GCA_038224055.1 Actinomycetales bacterium | reverse complement strand
GCTTGGGGGGTGCCCACCCCCCCCCGGGGGGTGTTTTTGGTTACCGCCGCCCCCACCGGGGCGGGGGCGGGTCCCCGGGGCCCCCGCCCACGTCCCTGCCACTCGTCGCCTCAGTTGGGCAGCCTGGTGACCTCGAGGGATCGCGCTGCCTGCTTGAAGCGCTTCTTCGTCATCTCCGTCGAGTCGCCCTGGCTGCGCCAGGCAGTAGCCTGCGGCAGGTTCGCGCACGCCGACGGGTAGCGGTCGCAGTAGCTGGTGATCCCCCCGACCGAGTCGGCCGACAACAGCGCCTTCGTGATCGCGCGGGTCAGCGTGTCGGCCCCGGCGTTGAAGATCCCGTTGAGCTGACGCGAGGCGGCCGGGTCGTTGACGCGCAGCGGGGTGCCCGTCCCCGTCGAGACGGCAAAGACCGTGTCACCGTCGGAGAGGGTGTGGATCGGGCGGATGGCACGGGCCATGCCGTCGTGGGCATTGCCCGACATCCGCTGCGCGGCCGCCTTCTCCAGCGGAGCGTTCGTCGCCACGACGGCGATCGTCGTGTTGAGGTCACCAGAGCGGGCGCTCGCCGCTGCGGTCGCGCACTCCGAGGCGAGCGGTTTGGCGAGACCGGCGAACTCGTCCCCGATCCCGAACTGCGTCCCCCAGAGCTCGCAGGTGCGCGGGTCGACGGGCGACCCGGCCGAGTTCACGATGACCAACGCCCCGACGTAGACCCCGCCCCCGAGGTAGACGCTCGCGGTGCCCACCCCGCCCTTCAGCCCACCGGCTCGGGCGCCGGTGCCGCCGCCCCAGGATCCTTGACGGATCGGGCCGGCCTTCGCGACGTCGACGGCGACGTAGCCCCACTCCGCGGTCGTCCGGGCCTTGATGTCACCACCGCGCCCGAGGTCGTAGATGTCGGCAGCCGGGACGATCGGAGCGACCCCGATGGAGCCGAGACCGACGCCCTCCTTGCGGTCCTCGAGCCAGCGGATCGCGCCGTTCGTCGCAGCCAGCCCGTACATGCTGCTGCCACCGAGCTGGATCGCGTTGACCCCGGGATTGGAGTTGAGCGGCGAGAGGAGGTCGGTCTCCTTGGTCGCCGGCGCGCCACCGCGTTGGTCGACGCTGGCGACCGCCATCGTCGGGAAGTGCACGATCGTCGTCCCCGTGAGGAAGGGAGACCGTCGTTGGTGAACCTGCCCGACCTCGATGCCGGGCACGTCGGTCAGCGCGTTGAGCTTTCCCGGCATGCCCGCCTGCGGCGTGAAGGTGGCTGGGAGCAGTTGGGGCGCAGAGGCGCCGGTGAGCGCCCGGGACGGAACGGGTGAAGCGGCGGGCGCAGCTCCGGTGAGGCTGAGTGAGGCGAGGCCGACTCCGGCGGCTACGGCTGCGGTGCGCAGGGCTGGACGAAAACGCATGGATCTATCCCCTTCGGCAGTGAACGGACGGACCCTCCACACTGTGCGCTGCCTTTGAGTTCACTGTCGATCGTTCTGTCACAAGCGAGCCGAACCGTGAGACGGCCGCACGGAGCCCCAGCGTCGACCTGCCTGTCCGGTCAGCCGGGTCAGTCAGGTCAGCCAGCTCGGCTCGAGTCCGTATGCCGGCCAACGGGTCCCGTCAGAGTCCCTCCGCTGAGGCGTCGTAGTAGTCGCGCCCGGTCAGACCCGCTGCCGCCTCCTCGTCGAGGACGACGACGGCATCCGGGTGCCACTGGAGCACCGAGGCCGGGCACGAGGCGGTGAGAGGGCCTTCGACTGCCGCGGCGACCGCCGCGGTCTTGCCGGGGCCGGTCGCGACGAGGACGAGGCACCGCGCGTCGAGGACGGTGCCCAGGCCCTGCGTCACGCAGTGGGTGGGCACGGCCTGCGGGGAGTCGAAGAAGCGGGCGTTGTCACGACGCGTCCGGGCCGACAGCCGCTTGACCCGGGTTCGTGAGGTGAGCGACGAGGCAGGTTCGTTGAAGCCGAGGTGGCCGTTGGCCCCGATGCCGAGGATCTGGACGTCGACGCCACCGGCGCGACGGATCGCCACCTCGTAGGCCTCCGCGCCGGCCGCGAGCTCAGCCTCGGTCCGACCCGTCCCGTCCGGCACGTGGAGCCGGGCGGGGTCCAGGCCGATCCGGTCGCAGACCTCCCGCAGCAGGAACTCGCGGTACGTCTGGGGGTGGCCGACCGGGAGCCCGACGTACTCGTCGAGCGCGAAACCCAGGGCCCGCCCGACCTCGATCTCCCCGCGGTCCGCCGCTGCGGCCAGCTCGCGGTAGAGGCCCAGCGGTGAGGACCCGGTTGCCAGGCCGAGGACCGGCGGGCGCGCCGAATCCGATTGCCCCCCGCCCTGGTCCGCTCCACCTGCTGCACGCGTCGCGACCGCGCGCAGCCGGTCGACGACGACGCCGGCGGCGACGCGTGCGACGGCGTCGGCATCGGGCTGGATCAGGACCTCCATCAGCGGCCTTCCTTGGTTGCCGGGACGGACGGGTGGAGCCACGCCGCGCCGAGGGCCGCCACGGGGACCGACGCGGGGAGCAGCTCGAAGCGGTCCGGCAGGCCGAGGCTCTCGACGAGGCGCGAGGACGCCCCCCGACGCTCGAGGTCGGCGCGAATGCCCTCGCGCAGCGCGCCTCCGAGCGACGTGAGCCCCCCACCGATCACCACGTGCTCGGCCCCGGACGCGAGGGCGAGCATCTCGATCGCGAGTCCCACACCACGACAGAGGGACTCGATGGCCACGATGGCCACGCGGTCGCCCCCGGCTGCCGCGACGAAGGGGTCGGGGTCGAGCCGCCCCTCGGCGGGCCAGAGGCGGGCGATCGCCGAGCCGGAAGCGAGGGTCTCGAGGCAGCCAACCTGTCCACACGGGCACGATACGTCGCCGCCGACGGGCAGGTGGCCGATCTCGCCGGCGACCCCGTCGATCCCCCGCACCACCTCGCCGTCCACGACGACGGCCGACGCGAGACCGGTGCCGAGGTTGAGGTAGGCCATGGTCCGCACGTGCGGCGGGGCCAGGAGGCGATGGGCCCCGAGAGCCGCAGCCTTGACGTCGTTGTCCACCCGCACGGTCCTGCGCAGCGACCGTCCGAGCTCTCCTGCGAGGTCGAGCCGCTCGACGCCGAGGTTGACCGCGTGACGCACCCAGCCAGTGGCCGGGTCGACGAGCCCGGGGGTGCAGGCCCCCACGGAGGTGACCGACTCGAGGCCACCCACGGCGTCGGCGGCCTCGCGAGCGAGCCGGACCGCGACAGCGACAACCTCCCGGGCGCCCCGTCCCGACGCCCCCGACGTCGTCGCGACCGGCGTCACATCGGCGCCCGTCCCCGTCCCCGTGTCGGTCCCCGTCCCCGTGTCCGTGTCCGTCCCTGTGTCCGTGTCCGTGTCCGTGTCCGTCCCAGGGTCGGCAAGGAGCACCACTGCGGTCTTCGTCCCCCCGATGTCGATGCCCAACCTCATCGGGCGCCCACCTGCAGCAACCGGCCCAGCGCCGCACCTGCGGCGAGGGATCCGCCGTAGGTGGCGATGTCGGCACCTCCACGCGGCCAGCCACACTCGACGACGATCGTCTCGTGCCCTGCGTCGCGCAGACGTTCGGCACACGCCCAGGCGGGATGGTCCGGGGCGAGCCCGCGTCCGGCCACGGCGACGCGGGCCCCGGGCGGGACGTCCTCCTCCGCCACGGTGAGACCGGCGGCGGCCGGACCCCAGGCCACCTGCCCGACGGCGACGTTGGTGACCGAGCCGACCTGGACGATGCTGGCCGGCCCGTCCGCGGCGAGCCACGCCCGGGCCTCGTCGCTGAGCAGGAACCCGTCGCCGACCGCCACCTCCGACAGGAGCGTCCCTGCGCCGACGGTCCGGGCCGACTGCGCGGTGGCGACCGTGGCGGGAAACGCCGCAGCGAGCGAGGCGACCCGGCGCGCGGCATCCTCGAGGCGGGCGCGATCGAGGCGCCCGGCCCCGACCGCCTCGACGAGGGCGTCGACGACCGCGAGGTGGGTCTCCTCGCTCGTCACCGAGCCCAGGCAGAGCAGGTCGCACCCGGCACCGAGGGCCCGGACCGCGGCCTCGGGAATCCCCGTCTCCGCCGAGGCGCCCGCCATGTCGAGCGCGTCCGAGACGACGACGCCCTCGAAGCCGAGCCGTCCCCGGAGCACGGCCCCGAGCAGGACGGGCGAGAAGGTCGCCGGGCGATCCGGGTCGATCGCCGAGACGACGATGTGGGACGTCATGACGCAGGCGACTCCGGCCGCGACCGCCGCTCGGAAGGGGACGAGCTCACGCGACTCGAGCACCTGCGCCGGGGCGTCCACCCGCGGGAGCGCGAGGTGGGAGTCGGTGACCGTGTCGCCGTGACCCGGGAAGTGCTTCGCGCAGCCGGCGACGCCGACCGACTGGAGGCCCGCGACCCACGCGGCCGAGTGCCGCCCGACGAGCGCGGCGTCCGCACCGAAGCTGCGGGTGCCGATGACGGGGTTCTCGTCAGCGGAGTTGACGTCGACGACCGGCGCGAGGTCGAGGTTGATGCCGTATGCCGCGAGCTCCCGTCCGATGGACACCCCGGACTCCCTGGTGATCTCCTCATCGTCGAGACGACCGAGGATCGCGTTCCCCGGTTGGGGTGAGCCGGTGAGGTAGTGCAGTCGGGTGACGTCACCGCCCTCCTCGTCGATGGCGAGGACCAGGTCGGGCCCCGCCCCGCGCAGGTCGGAGCTGAGCCGTGAGAACTGCTCCGCATCGGCCAGGTTGGCGCCGTAGAGGCAGACGGAGGCGAGCCCCGCGGCATACTCGCGCACGATCCAGTCAGGGACCGTCGTCCCGACGAAACCGGGCATGAGCGTGCCCCTGACGAGGCGTCGCAGCGCCTCGGTGGTCGTGTCCGTCTCAGCCGCAGCGCTCATGGTCGAGGTTCCTCTCAGGGGGTCAGTGGGTGCGGGTCAGACGATCCCGAGCTGGTCCCAGAGGACGAGCACGGAGGCGCCGCGAAGGACGATGTCGGCCGGGTCGTCGGCCAGCCGGACCCTGAGGTTGGCGGCGGGACGCGCGAGCACCCGCGAGCGCAGCGTGTTTTCCACGGCCGAGAGGAGGGGCCCGGCGAGGAGGTGCTCCGGCCCGCTGAGGACGACCTCGGCGAGGTCGAGCGCGCCGACGACGGGTGCGAGGGCGATGCCGAGGCGTTCGCCGGCCTCCCGCAGGGGATCACTCGTGCCCGCCGCGGCCAGCGCCGTCTCGAGGTTCGGTGCCGCGAGCCACGTCTCGAGGCACCCGGTCCTGCCGCAGCTGCACCCGGCTCCCCCATCGGTGCCGACCGTGACGTGGCCGATCTCGCCGGCGGCGGAGTGCGCGCCGCGGACCCGTTGCCCGCCGACGATGAGTCCGCACCCGACACCGCGCCCGATCTTGACGAGCACGAGGTCGTCCCCACCGTCGCCGAGCGTGTGGACGGCGTGGACGGCCGCGTCGGCGTCGTTGCACACGAACACCGGCAGCCCGGTCGCCTCGACGAGCAGGTCGCGGAGCGGGATGTCGGTCCAGCCGAGGTTGGGAGCGGTGTCGACGACCCCACCTGGTCCGACGATGCCGGGAGTCCCCACGCCGATGCCGAGCAGGGGGGCGGTGGCCGCACCGACGATCTCGAGGACGAGGTCGACGACGAGGTCGGTGGCGGCCTCACCCCGAGCCTCCCCGAGGGCCCGCTCGGCGCGGGCGAGGACCGCGCCGTCGAGATCGAGGAGGGCGGCACGCAGCGCCTCCGGACCGGCGAGGTCGAGGCCGACCGTCTGCAGCCCGGTGCGGTTGATGTCGACGAGCATGGCCGGCTTCCCGGGCCGCACGACTCCCGAGGGACCGAGCTCGACCGCGTGGCCACGTGCCCGCAGCTCGGCGACGAGGTCGGAGACGGTCACCTTCGTCAGGCGGAGGTGCCGCGCGAGATCCGCCCGGCTCATCGGCCCCTCGGAGTAGAGCGCCTGCAGGACGAGCGCCAGGTTGTGCCGCCGACCGTGCGCGGGCAGCGCCGGGACACGCGGCTGGAGCCGGCGACGGCGCGGCGGTGCGGTCAACACGGGAGTTAGTTAACTGTACTAACTTCCAGCCGACAAGCCCCCCACCCGGCCGCGGGCTGGTCACGGGGGGCGGTAGGCGGAGTCCCCGCCAGCGCTATCCGTCACTGCTCCACCCCACGAAGCAGTGACGCAAGCGGGGCTCAGGGGGTTGCACGCCGCTCGGCACGCCGGGTCAGGACGCGCACGCCGGGTCAGGACGCGGGCTGCCCACCGCCCCGCAGACCGACGGCAGTCACCCCGGCACCGGCGGCGACGAGGCCGGCGCAGACGAGCATCGCGGCCCGGAACGCCGACGCCATGGCCCTGGGGTCCGCGTAGGCGTCACCGCTCAGCCCGACGAGGGCCGGGAGAGCCGCGACCGCGAGCAGACCGGCGGTGCGCGACACGGCGTTGTTGACACCGCTCGCGGTCCCGGCGAGCTCGTCCGGCGCGGCCGCCAGGACCGTTCCGGTCAGCGGCGCGACGAGCATGGCCAGGCCGAGCCCCAGGAGCAGCACCCCGGGCAGGATGTGCCGGACGTAGGTCGGGGCGGAGGGGGACAGGGCGAGGACCACGAAACCGGCCGAGGCCAGCGCCGTGCCACCGACCATGTAGCCACGCGGGCCATGGGCCGTGGCGAGGGCCCCGAAGCGGCCAGCGAGCAGCAGCATGAGCAGGCTCATCGGCAGGGTCGCCGAGCCCGCGGCGAGCGCCGACCAGCCGGCGGTGACCTGCAGGAAGAGGGCGAGGAAGAGCAGGGCGGCGGCCAGCCCGGCGTACACGAGCAGCGTGACGAGGTTGATGGCGGTGAAGACGCGGCTCGCGAAGAGTCGGGGCGGCACCATCGGGTGGCCCGAGCCACGCTCCACGAGGACGAAGCCGACGAGGGCTGCCACCCCGATGACCCCCACACCGATCGGGACCACCCCGGGGTGGTTGGGAGCCACCGTGAGGGCATACGTGATGCCGCCGAGACCGACGACGGCGAGCACGACCCCGGCGACGTCGAAGCGACGGCTCGCCTCCGCGTTGCGCGACTCGGGCACGAAGCGCAGGGTCAGCGCGACGACCACCGCGGTCAGCGGCACGTTGAGGCCGAAGGCCCAGCGCCAGTTGAGGTCGACGAGCCAGCCACCGATGACCGGTCCCGACGCCGCCGCGACGCCGAGCAGCCCGGTCCACGCCCCGATCGCGGCCATCCGGTGCTCCCTGCGGAAGGAGGCCTGCAGGATGGCGAGGCTGCCGGGCACGAGCAGGGCCGCCGCGACGCCCTGCACCGCGCGGGCCAGCACGAGCGTCTCGATCGTCGGGGCGAAGCCGCACAGGAACGAGGCGACGCCGAAGCCAGCCGTCCCGATGGCGTAGACCCGGGCCCGCCCGAAACGGTCCCCGAGCGAGCCGCCAAGCAGGATGAGAGCTGCGAGCGCGAGCGCGTAGGCATTGACGACCCACTGCAGACCCGCGAGCCCGGCACCCAGCTCGCGCCCGATCCGGGGGAGGGCGACGTTGACGATCGTCCCGTCGAGCATCGCGACAGCGCTGCCGAGGATCGTCGTGGTGAGCACGAGCCGTCCCCGCGGCGTGCCCATCACGAGCTGGCGCTCCACCGGGCACTCCACCCGCGCGTCCGTCATGGCTCCATGCTGGCACCAGAGCGGGGCGCGGGCCGCGAGCGCGTGGGGGTGAAGCGTGAGGCGTGGAGGATCGCGCTCGGCGGGAGGGCGGCATACCCTCGAAGCATGTGCCGCAACATTCGCCAGCTCCACAACTTCGAGCCCCCGGCCACCTCGGACGAGGTCCGCGCCGCAGCGCTCCAGTACGTCCGCAAGGTCAGCGGTGCCACGAAGCCCAGCCAGGCGAACCAGGCGGCGTTCGACGCGGCGGTCGAGGAGATCGCCCACGCCACGGAGCACCTGCTCGAGCACCTGACGACGAGCGCACCGCCCAAGGACCGCGACCTCGAGCGCGACAAGGCGCGGGCGCGCAACGCCGTCCGTTTCGGGACCCCGGCCTGAGCGGCGCCGCTTGTCGCTCGACTTCCCGGTCATCGCGGCGGTCCTTGCCCTCCTCACCGTGTTCCTCCACCGCCGGCTCGCGGTCGCCGCGGTTTGGCGCGGGCCTGCCCGCCTCGGGGTCGCGATCCGCCAGGGCTGACGAAGCCCTCGTCGGCGCGCATGGACGTGGCGCGCCGCGGGTCCGTGCGGCCCACTACGTTGGCCGCCATGACCGCACCGTCCGGGTCCGCCGCGCACCACGACCTCGTCACGGCTGTGACGACGTCGCTCGAGCGCGGCGCCGATCCCGAGCGGGCCGCGAGGCAGCAGCGCTACATGAGGTCGGCATTGCCCTTCTACGGCCTGACGACTCCTCAGCTGCGCCAGGCCCTCCTCCCGCTGCTCCGTGACCCCGCGTTCGCGATGGGTTCACGCGCGCAGTGGGAGGCAACGATCCGCGACCTCTGGGACGGCGCGACGCACCGCGACCACTGGTATGCCGCGATCACCCTCGCGCGCCACCGCGCCTACCGCCC
>JBBRGO010000142.1:0-8576 GCA_038224055.1 Actinomycetales bacterium | reverse complement strand
GCTGCTGCCGCTCGCCTTCCCGGGCCTCGAGATCCCGTTCGGCACCAACGGCATCGTCTGGCTCGCGCTCGGGGTGGTCGCAGCGGCCTACATGGCCGAGACGATCCGCGCCGGCATCCAGGCGGTGCCCAAGGGGCAGGTCGAGGCAGCCCGCTCGCTGGGGATGCCGGCCTTCGCGGCGACGCGCAAGATCGTCCTGCCACAGGCGTTCCGCATCGTCACCCCGCCGCTGACCAACGAGCTGATCTTGCTCGTCAAGGACAGCTCCCTGGCCTACGTCATCGGGTTGTCCCTAGCTGGTTTCGAGCTGACGAAGTACGGCAAGGACCTCGCCAGCACCAACGCGAACCTCACCCCCCTCGTCGTCTCCGGCCTGTGCTACCTGGTGATCACGCTGCCGCTCACCCTCGTGGTGCGGCGCCTCGAGGCGAAGGCAGGAAAGGCACTGTGAGCGTGGACGAGAAGACGAAGGTCGTCGAGATCACCGGGCTGCGCAAGTCGTTCGGCGAGGTGGAAGTGCTCACCGACATCACGACGACGGTCCGCAAGGGCGAGGTCGTCTGCATCATCGGGCCCTCGGGCTCGGGCAAGTCGACGCTGCTGCGGTGCGTCAACCTCCTCGAGGACCCGAGCGGCGGCACGATCCTCGTCGACGGCCTCGACATCACCGACCCCGACTGCAACATCGACCAGGTACGCAGCCGGATGGGCATGGTCTTCCAGCAGTTCAACCTCTTCGCGCACCTCAGCGTGCTGGACAACTGCACGGTTGCCCAGCGCGTCGTGCTCAAGCGGTCGAAGGACGAGGCCGAGGAGGTCGCCCGCGTCAACCTCGAGAAGGTCGGGCTCGCCGACCGTGGAGACGCCTTCCCCGCACAGCTCTCCGGCGGTCAGCAGCAGCGCATCGCCATCGCGCGGGCCCTGTCGATGGACCCCGAGCTGATGCTCTTCGACGAGCCGACGTCCGCCCTCGACCCCGAGCTCGTCGGCGACGTGCTGTCGGTCATGCGCCGGCTCGCGTCCGAGGGGATGACGATGATGGTCGTCACGCACGAGATGGCCTTCGCCCGTGAGGTGGCCGACCGCGTCGTCTTCATGGACGGCGGCGTCATCGTCGAGGAGGGCCCACCCGGCCAGGTCATCGGGGCACCCCAGCACCGCCGCACGAGGACCTTCCTCAAGCGCGTGCTCAACCCGACGAACATCGACGACGACGACGACGATGAGGACGAGGACCAGGAGCCCGACCGCAGGACGGACGACCGGACGGCGTCCGTGCCGACGGAGCTCGAGGGGCACGGGAGCTGATGGCGGTTCGCCGCGGCGAGGTCGCCGTCGTCGGGGCCGGCCTGATCGGACTCTTCAGCGCGCACTACCTGCTCGAGCGGGGGTATGCCGTCACCCTCCTCGAGCGCGGTGACCCGGGGGGCGGCGCCTCCCGGGTCAATGGCGGGTGGGTGTGCCCGGCGCGCAGCGACCCGTTGCCCTCCTACCCCGTCGTGCGCGACGGCATCCGCTCGCTCGTGTCGCGCTCGGACGGTGGCTTCTTCCTCGCACCGGCGGCCATCCCCCGCGTGGCCGGGTTCCTCACCCGCTTCCTCGGCAACGCGTCGCCGGGCCGGTTCGACCGGGCCTGGGACGAGCTGGACACGCTCAACGTCCGGACCGCGCCCCTCGTCGACGAGCTCGTCGCCACGGGTGTCATCGGGGACCTCTCGGACGAGGGCTTCCTCATGCTCCACCCCACCCGCGGGGAGGCGGAGGCGTCCCGGGCCGCCCTCGTGGCGGTCGCACGGGAGGCCTCTGTCCCGCGCCGGAGCCGGTCGTGGGCCGAGCGGCGCTGCTCGCCCTGGAGCCGGGCCTCGGGCCGGCCGCGCAGTGGGGCTTCCTGCACCGCGGCGACCGGTGGCTCGACCCGTCCCGGCTCGTGGACGCGCTCGTGCGGTCGGTCGTCGCGCGCGGCGCCCGCATCGTCACCGACGCGCCGGTGAGCGCCGTGCGCGCCGGGCGGGACGGCGTGACCGTGCTGACCGCGCGCGGTGACATCGAGTCGAGCCACGCCGTCGTCGCGGCCGGCGCCTGGGCGGAGGACCTGCTGCGGCCGCTCGGGGTCCAGGGTCACGTCACCCCCGGGAAGGGCTACAGCTTCACGATCCATCCGGAGGTCCCGCCGACCCACGTCCTGCGGCTCGGACCGACCCACCTCGGGCTCACCCCCCTCGGCGGGCACGCCCGACTCCTGGGGATGGTCGAGCTCGACGGGACTCACGACGCGTTCCACGGCGGGCGAGTCACGAGGATGAAGCGTCAGGCGGCGCCCTACCTGACCGGAGTCGACTGGGACGCCTCGACCGACGAGCGGGTGGCGCCGCGGCCGCTGACGCCCGACGGCAAACCCCTCATCGGCTGCGTGCCCGGAGCCGAGCGGGTCGTCGTCGCGACCGGTCACAACATGCTCGGCCTCTCACTCGGCCCCGCGACCGGGACGCTGGTGACCGACCTCGTCGAGCACGGTCCCGCCGCCGCGGTGCCGGCCTTCGACCCGATGCGCTTCACGCGACGACGGCGCCGGCGCGGCTGAGCGGCCCGGCCCCCCGATCCACCGGATCCCCCGGGCCGCCACGGTGGGGCCCGGCGAGTGGGACCATGAGGGGGTGAGCGACACAACCGGACGATCCGAGGCCGGGGCACCCCCGACCACCGAGGCGGCAACGGCGACGGCGGCGGACCACATCTGCCTCGCCGAGCAGTGGGTGGCGAGCAACTACCACCCGCTCCCGGTCGTGATCTCGCACGCCGAGGGCGTCTGGGTGACGGATGTCGACGGTCGGCGCTACCTCGATGCCCTCGCCGGCTACTCCGCCCTCAACTTCGGCCACCTCAACCCGACGCTGATGGGTGTGGCCCGAGAGCAGCTCGACCGGCTCACCCTGACCAGCCGCGCCTTCCACAGCGACCGGCTCGGTCCCTTCTGCCGCGACCTCGCCGCGCTCGCCGGCAAGGAGCTCGTGCTCCCCATGAACACCGGCGCGGAGGCGGTCGAGACGGCCATCAAGGTCGCCCGCAAGTGGGGTTACGAGGTCAAGGGCGTCCCCGACGGGAAGGCGCGCATCGTCGTCATGGGCGGCAACTTCCACGGCCGCACGACGACGATCATCAGCTTCTCCGACGATCCGGTCGCCCACGACCACTACGGTCCCTACACGCCCGGGTTCGACACCGTCCCGTTCGGCGACATCACGGCGCTCGAGGCGGCGATCACCGACGACACGGTGGCCGTGCTGCTCGAGCCCATCCAGGGCGAGGGTGGCGTGATCCTCCCGCCCGCCGGCTGGCTCGCGGCAGTGCGGGAGCTGACCCGAAGCCGCAACGTGTTGATGATTGCGGACGAGATCCAGTCGGGGCTGGGCCGCACGGGCACGACCTTCGCCTGCGACCTCGACGACGTCGTGCCCGACGTCTACGTCCTGGGCAAGGCCCTCGGCGGGGGCATCGTCCCCGTCTCGGCGGTCGTCGCCGACCGCACCGTGCTCGGCGTGCTCACGCCGGGCACGCACGGCTCGACCTTCGGCGGCAACCCGCTCGCGGCGGCCGTCGGTCAGGCGGTCGTGGGCCTGCTGCGCACGGGCGAGTTCCAGGACCGGACGCAACGCCTCGGCAAGGTGCTCGGCGACGGGCTCGACGGGCTCGTGGGCAACGGCGTCGCCGCCGTGCGCCGCAGGGGGCTGTGGGCCGGTGTCGACATCGAGCCGGACCTGATGACCGGTCGCGAGGCGTCGCGCCGGCTCCTCGCGTGCGGGGTGCTCGTCAAGGACACGCACGGCTCGACGGTGCGCATCGCCCCGCCGCTCGTCATCGAGGAGCCGGAGGTGGAGCTGCTCGTCGACGCCTTCAGGACGATCCTGCACTGACGGCGGTGCACCGCTCGCGTCGGCCTGCGATCCGCGCTGCTCGGCAGTTCGGGGAGACGTGTCGGCACCTGGTGCCGGAAGATCTCCCCGGACGGTCACCCCCACCCGCCACCGAACGTGCCGACGTCACGAAAGTCCAGGTCGCGGTGAACGACGTCGATGGTGCCGCACCGGCGACAGGTCAGGCGCACGGTGCGGTTCGGGAGCCGCTCCCGCGTCCAACGGTGGCCCATGACGACGCACAGGATCGTCCAGCGAGCCATGTCTTCCACCATCCTCCGACAGGCGTGCGCTGGGAGGACCCGAGTTCGGGCGAGGACCTGCAACCAGCCTGCCAACCGTGGGTTGACCAGCCGCTCCTGACCGTTTCAGAGCTGCTTGGCGAGCCAGACCTCGGCGTGGGCGTGGTCACTGAAGGCGGGGACGTCGACCCAGCCGTTGCGGCGGCAGAGCGACAGCGCCTCGAGCAGGTCGCTGCGGGTGTCGAGCCGGATCGAGGCGACGCCCCAGGATCGGGCCACCTCCTCGGCGCACGCGAGAAGGCTCGGCGCCAGACCGGTGCCCCGGTGCTCCGGCCGGACCCACAGCCGCCGCAGCTCAGCCACCCGCGTCCCGGTGGCGTCGCGCAGCCGGCGCACCCCGACGCAGCCGCCGACCCGCCCGGACACGGGGTCGTCGCCCGGTCGGGCCACGAGGAAGACGCCGGTCGGTGCGGCGAGGTCGTCGGAGCGCAGCTGTGGACGACCGGTCTCGAGCTCCTCCGGCGTGGTGTCCCGGCCCTCGCGCAGCCGGAACCACCGGTCGCTGACGTCGAGGTAGTACTCGCCCAGCAGCACCCGGCACTCGTCCGAGCCGACGTCCCCGAGCTCGATGACCCACTCCGGGCCCGACGGCTCGGTCACGGGGCGCTCGGCGGGTCGACCCGGGACACCCCGTCGGCGATGACGTCGGCCATCAGTGCGGTGAGGTCGCGCGCCCGCCGAGCGGGGTCGGCGGCATACGTCGAGGGGGCGTCGGGCCGCTCGCGCACCCGCAACGCCTCCAGCGCGACCTCGCGGTGCTGCGGGAAGGCCTCGAGGGCCCACCGACCGCCACCGGACTTCGACGTGGGCCGGCCGGTCGCCAGCAGGTGGTGCAGTCGGGAGGTGCCGAGCGCACCCCACTCCGCGGCCTGCGGGAGCCGTGCCTCCCGAGGGTGGTGCTCCATCGCCTCGAGCTGCCCGCGCCAGTAGGTGTCGAGGTTGCGGCGGGTCGCGTCGTGGAGGGCCACGTCGTCGCTCCAGATGCCGATGTCGCGAAGCGGCTTGCCGCGCAGGGTGATCCCGTGATCGCGCAGCTCCCGCCACGTGATGTGGACGATGTCGCAGTGGCGCCCGGTATCGAACCAGCCGTCCATCACTCCCGGCACGGGCGGCACGTCGTCCGGCGAGCCTGCGAGGTCGTCCTCGAGCACGTAGAAGCCGTCGAAGGCCGGCGAGCGCCACCGCCTGCCGATCTCGGCGTGCACGTGGCGCAGCGCCGCGACGTCATCGTCCGTCGGCCGCCGGGTCACCGTCGCGACGAAGTCGACGTCGCTGCCCGCGTGGAACTCCCCGTCGAAGCCGATCGACCCGTGCAGGTGGAGGCCGTCCACCAACCCGGGTGACGCCTCCTCCACGAGCGCGACATGGGCGCCGCACAGCGCGCGGACGACGTCGGGCACCTCGTCCCGGTCAGGTGTCGCCATCAACCCGCCGGGTAGAAGGCCCGCCGCGAGGCGAGCACCTCACGCAGCTCGGCGTCGGCGTCGACGAGCGAGCGCCGGACGGCCGGGGTGAGGTCGGAGCGCTCGAGCGTCGCGGCACTGAGCCGCGCCGTCTCCTCGGTCGTCACCCGGGGGAAGGCCACGAGCACGACCCGGGCCAGCGCGTCCTCGCCGACCCACCCGGACATCGCCGGCACGTCGGTGAAGTAGCGCGCGACGTAGTCCTCGACGAGCGCGTCGTCGGGGGCGGTCCAGAATCCCCGCGCGAGGTGCGTCATCTCGTAGTTGGACCGGCCGTGACGCCCGGTCAGCTGGTCCCACGCCCAGGCCTTGGCCTCGGGGTCAGGCAGGCCGGCCCGGCACAGGAGCGCGTTGAGCGAGCCCTGGAGGGTGTCGTCGCGGCTCCGGTAGCCCTCGATCTCGGCCAGCCCGATGAGGCCGCGGGCGGCGAGGGTGCGCACGACGATCCAGCGGAAGTCGCCGTCGTCCTGCAGTCCCGGGGGCAGCCCCTCCCCCTCGGCCCACGACCGGAGCAGGCCCTCGTCGTCGCTCGCGCCGGCGAGCAGGCGCGCCGCGGCGAGCGACTCGGTGGAGCGCTCGAGCGCGGTGTCGAGCAGCAGTCGCGCACTCCCGGCGAGCGAGTCCAGGGCGGCGCGCTGCTCGGCGCGGGGCACGAAGCGCGCGACGACGCCGTGCTCGGCGTAGGCGGCGACCCGCGTGAGGATCGAGGAGTTCGTCTCACCCGTCCAGGCCGTCTCCACCGCGTGCAGGAAGGTCTGCGGGGCGACGGTGGCGCCGTGCACGCCGTCGATGAGGGCCGACCAGATGACGGCGCGTGCCTGCGCGTCGGGCAGCTGCGCGAGCTGGTCGGGCAGTGCCTCGAGGGTGGCGTCGTCGAGCCGGACCCGGGCCCACGTGAGGTCACCGGCGTTCGGCACGAGCAGGGCCGGGACGGGCCGGCCCACGAGGGCTCCCAGCTCGGTGGTCCCGCTCGTCACCGTGACGTCGGTCCGCACCAGCTCGGCGCCGTCGGTCCAGCCCGCGACGTCGAGGGCGTGTGGACGGTCGGCCGGCCGTCCGGCCGGCGGCTCTCGCAGCAGCCGCGCCGCCGTGACGAGGCCGTCCGCCTGCTCGAGCTCGACCGAGATCGTGTCGCGGTCGGCGGCGAGCAGCCACCCGCGCGACCAGGGGCCGAGGTCCGTCCCGCTCGCCCGCTCGATGGCGCCGAGGAAGTCCGACAGCGTGCCGTTGGCGTAGGACCTGTCGGTGAGGTAGTCGCGGACGCCGGCGATGAACTGGTCGTCGCCGACGAAGGCGATCAGCTGCCGCAGCGCCGCCGCGCCCTTGGCGTAGGAGATCCCGTCGAAGTTCTGCAGGGCGCTCTGGGCGTCGAGCGCCTCGACGCCCGCCACGGGGTGGGTCGACGGCGAGCGTTCGGCGCCGTAGCCCCACACCTTGCGCACGATGGAGGAGTCGACCCACGCGTCGGTGAACTCGGTCGCCTCGACGAGGCAGCGGTGGCTCATGTACTCGGCGAACGACTCGTTGAGCCACAGGTCGTCCCACCACTTCATCGTCACGATGTCGCCGAACCACATGTGCGACATCTCGTGCGAGACGGTGTTGGCCCGGCTGAGCAGCTCGTCGCGGGTCGCCGCACCCCGGTAGAGGTACTGGTCGCGGAAGGTCACGCAGCCCGGGTTCTCCATCGCCCCAGCGTTGAACTCCGGGACGAAGACCTGGTGGTACTCCCCGAACGGGTACCGGATCCCGAAGAGGCCGTGGAAGTAGTCGAAGGACTGCCGGGTCACCTCGAACAGCTCTGCGGCGTGACGCTCGAGCGGCTCCTTGAGGGAGGCGCGCGCGTGCAGTCCCAGCGGTATGCCGTCGTGCTCGCTCAGCACGGAGACCCAGGGTCCGGCGCAGACCGTGACGAAGTAGGTCGCGAGCGGCTTCGTCGTCGCGAGCGTCCACTCCCCCGGCGAGGTCTGGGTGGCGGCGCCGTTGCCGACCACGACCCACTCCTGCGGCGCGCGGACGGTCACGTCGTAGGGCGCCTTGAGGTCCGGCTGGTCGAAGCAGGCGTACACGCTCGGGGCGGCGTCGAGGAAGAGGTGGCCGTAGACGTAGTCGTGGTCGTCGGCGGGGTCGGTCGCCCGGTGCAGACCCTGGCCGTCGTGGCTGTAGGCCATCGTCGCCGCGACGACGATCTCGTTGTCGGCCTGGAGGTCAGGCAGTCGGAGCCGGCCCTCCGCGACGTCGGCTGGGTCGAGGTCGATGCCGTTGAGACGGACCGACGCGACCGACCTCGCGACGAGGTCCACCCAGCTCTCGGCCCCCGGCCGGTGGCAGGTGAAGCGCACCGTCGCGCGGGAGCCGAACACCTCGGCGCCCTGGTCGAGGTCGAGCGCGACGGCATACGACGTCACGGTGAGCAGCTCGGAACGCTCGCGGGCTTCGGCACGGGTGAGACTCGGCATGCCCCGAGCCTGCCAGACGACGAGGTGCCCCGTCGCCCGGGTTGTGCCGGGTCGGCTCGGCGGTCGGTGGAGCCCACGGTGCGGTCCGTCCGCTCAGCGCTGGACGGGCCCGCCGGCCAGCTGCTCGAGCCGGGCGATCCGTCGCTCCATCGGCGGGTGGGTCGAGAGGAAGCGGCTCACGTCCTTGGCACGGAAGGGGCTCGCGATCATCATGTGGCTCGCGTTGACGATGTCCTGCTGCGGGGCGAGCGGGGCCCGCGCCACCCCGCTCTCGAGCTTGCGCAGCGCCGAGGCGAGGGCGAGGGGGTCACCGGTGAGGCGAGAGCCGTCCTCGTCGGCGTCGTACTCGCGGGTGCGGCTGATCGCCATCTGGATCGTCATCGCCGCGAACGGCGCGAGCAGGCTCATCGCGAGCAACGCGAAGGGGTTGGGCCGGTTGTC
>JBBRGO010000141.1:0-8599 GCA_038224055.1 Actinomycetales bacterium | reverse complement strand
CGGAGCAGGACGACGTTGGGCACGCCGGGCCCGTCGGTGACGACGCACAGCATCCAGTGGTGGCCGTAGGTGAAGTAGACGAAGAGGTGACCGGCCGGTCCGTGGACCGGGGCGTTGTGGGTGGTCGGCCGGCTCAGCACGGTGGAGGCCGGGTCGGTCCCACCGGCATACGCCTCCGTCTCGGTGATCCGCGCGACGACCCCGTCGCTGACGAGCCGGCACCCGAGCAGGTCGGGCGCGACCTCGAGCACCGGACGGGCGAAGAAGGCGCGCGGGAGGCGGTTCACGAGGGACGACGCCGGAGGGCGCCGGGGCGGTAGGTGGAGACGCTCGGCTCCCCCGCGATCCAGAACCGCCACGGGTATGCCGCCCCGTCGCCGCCGGGGCCACTGACGCCCACGCGTGGCCCGGTCAGCACGCGGTGACCGCCAGCCCGGGCGCCGGCGGACACGACGAGGTCGACCGGATCGCCGATCGCGGGGCGGCAGAAGTCCCTACCGGTGTCCTCGCCGGTCAGGGCGAGGGCCTGGGCCAGCCGCCCCGGACCCCGGGTCCAGTCCCGCGGCACGACCCGGGGCCTTCGCTCGCGGACGAGGTGCTCCCCCGCGACGACCTCACCGGCCCGCACGAGCACGGCCTCGGCCTCGCCCCTCCCGCCGGTCACGAGGCAGAGCATCCAGTGGTTGCCGTAGGTGAAGTAGACGTAGGTGAAGCCGGGCGGCCCGAACATCGGTCGGGTCCGCGGCGTCTCCCCGCGGAAGGCGTGCGAGCCCGGGTCGAGCGGGCCCGCATACGCCTCGGTCTCGGTGATCCGCACGGTGACCCCGGCATGCGTGAGGTGGCAGCCGAGCAGGTCGCGAGACACGGCGAGCACCGGCCGGGCGAAGAAGTCCCGACCGAGCCGCTCGGCGTCGGCATCGACGTCACCGTCGTCACTGGTCCTCACGCGTCAGGCGCCGGCATCCGACCAGAGCCGGGCGGCGGCGAGGCGCCCCCGAGCAGCGGAGAGCTGGTCTGCCACGCGTACGGGCGCCGTCCCCCCGACGGCGTCCCGGGAGGCGAGGGACCCGGCCACGGACAGGACCGAGCGCACGTCCGGCGTGAGGTGCTCGCTCAGCCGGGCGAAGTCCTCGTCGGTGAGGTCCCACAGCTCGATCCCCCGTCCCTCGCACTCCCGGACGCACGCGCCGGCCACCTCGTGCGCCACCCGGAAGGCCACCCCCTGCCGGACGAGCCACTCGGCGATGTCGGTGGCCAGAGCGAAACCCTGGGGGGCGAGCGACTCGAGGCGCTCGGTGTGGAAGGTGAGGGTCGCGACCATGCCGGCGAAGGCCGGTAGGAGGACCTCGAGGGTGTCGACCGCGTCGAAGACCGGCTCCTTGTCCTCCTGGAGGTCACGGTTGTAGGCCAGCGGGAGCGCCTTGAGCGTGGTCAGCAGGCCGGCGAGGTCGCCGACGAGGCGGCCGGCCTTGCCGCGTGCGAGCTCGGCGACGTCGGGGTTCTTCTTCTGCGGCATGATGCTCGACCCGGTCGAGTAGGAGTCGTGCAGGGTGACGAAGGAGAACTCCTTCGTCGCCCAGAGGATGACCTCCTCGGCGAACCGGGAGACGTCCACGGCGGTCATCGCGCAGACGAAGCTGAACTCGGCGGCGAAGTCGCGTGACGCGGTGCCGTCGATGGAGTTCTCGACCGAGCGGCTGAAGCCGAGGTCGCGGGCGATCGCCTCCGGGTCGAGCCCGAGCGAGGAGCCGGCGAGGGCCCCGGAGCCGTAGGGCGAGGAGTCGCACCGCACGTCCCAGTCGCGCAGCCGGTCGACGTCGCGCAGCAGCGCCCAGGCGTGGGCCAGCAGGTGGTGCGACAGGAGCACCGGCTGCGCGTGCTGGAGGTGGGTCCGCCCCGGCATGGCCACGCCGAAGTGGGTGTCGGCCTGCGCGACGAGGGCGTCGACGACGTCGAGGACGAGGCCGGCGACCACCCGGGCGTGCTCGCGCAGGTAGCGCCGGAAGAGCGTCGCCACCTGGTCGTTGCGCGACCGGCCCGCGCGCAGTCGCCCGCCGAGGTCGGGTCCGACGCGGTCGATGAGGCCGCGCTCGAGGGCGGTGTGGACGTCCTCGTCGTCGAGTTCCGGCACGAAATCGCCTGACACGACGTCGGACTCGAGCTCGTCGAGTCCCGCGATCATCCCCGCGAGGTGCTCGTCGGAGAGGAGCCCCGCCGCGTGGAGCACCCGCGCGTGTGCCCGCGAGCCGGCGAGGTCGTGGGGTGCGAGGCGCCAGTCGAAGTGGGTGCTCTTGGACAGGGCGGCGAGCGCCTCGTCCGGTCCGCCCGCGAACCGTCCGCCCCACAGGCTCACGCGCTCGTCGGTCGGCTTGGGGCTCGTCATCGGTGTCGTCTCCTCGGGAGGCAGGTTGCTGGTGTCCGGGTCTGGTGTCCGGGTCTGGTGTCTCAGTCGCGGGCGCCGGCCAGGGCCAGCAGCCGCTCGGCGACGCGCGCGGCCGTCTCGGCGGAGCTCGTCACGAGCATGATCGTGTCATCCCCGGCGATGGTGCCCACGACGTCGGGGTCACGGGTCTGGTCGATCGCGGAAGCGAGGTAGTTGGCGGCGCCCGGGGGCGTCCGGATGATGACGAGGTTCGTGGCGACCGCCGCCGACACGAGCAGCTCCTCGCAGGTACGTCGCAGCCGGTCGCTGGCTTCCCGCCCGAGGGTCCCCACGACCCCGAGGTCGCTCGCGTCCCCGGGGACGGCGTAGGCGAGCGACCGTCCCCTCCTCACCTTGACGGCACCGACCTCGACGAGGTCGCGGGAGAGCGTGGCCTGCGTGACGTCGGTGCCCTCCTGCGCGAGCAGGTCGGACAGCTCTCCCTGGCTGTGCACGACGTGCTCCTCGAGGAGCTCGACGATCCGCCGCTGTCGCTGGGTGCGGCTCATCGCGTCGCCTCCCGCACGGCGCCGAGGATGCCCGGGAGCGCCTCGAGGAAGCCGCTCAGCTCGGCCGCGGTGATGACGAGCGGCGGTGTGAGGCGCAGCGCCGTGGGTGTCACCGCGTTGACGATGAACCCGGCGTCACGCGCCGCGGCCATCGCGGCCGGCGCCGGTATGCCGCTCAGCTCGACCGCCCGCATCAACCCGCGCCCACGGGTGCCGACGACTCCGTCGATGCGGACGTCGTCGAGCAGGGCCCCGACGCGACGGACGTTGCCGCGCAGGTCGTCCCGCTCGATCGTGTCGAGGACCGCGAGGCCGGCGGCGCAGGCGAGTGGGTTCCCGCCGAAGGTGGTGCCGTGCTGGCCCGCCGCCAGCATCCCCGTCACCGAGTCGCCCATGGTGACGAGCGCGCCGATCGGCACCCCGCCGCCGAGACCCTTGGCGAGGGTCATCGCGTCGGGGACGATGCCTGAGGCCTGGTGCGCGAACCAGTCTCCCGTGCGGCCGATTCCGCTCTGGATCTCGTCGAGGACGAGCAGCGCACCGTGGCGCGTGGCCAGGTCTCTGGCCAGCCGGAGGAAATCGGCCGATACCTCGCGGACCCCTGCCTCGCCCTGGATCGGCTCGATGAAGATCGCCGCGGTCGTGTGGTCGACGGCGACACGCAGCGCCTCGAGGTCGTCGGACGCGACGAACTCGACGCCGGGGATCAGCGGCTCGAAGGGCTCGCGGTAGGCCGCCTTGTGGGTGAGGGCGAGGGCTCCGGTGGAGCGGCCGTGGAACGAGCCCTCGAGCGCGACGATGCGCGAGCGTCCGGTCCGCCGCGAGAGCTTGATCGCGGCCTCGGTCGCCTCGGTGCCCGAGTTGGTGAAGAAGACGCCCGACCCTCTCGGGGCCGCGGCAACCTCGAGGATCCGCTCGGCGAGGTGGACGGCGGGCTCCGAGGTGAAGAAGTTGGAGACGTGGATCGCCGCCTCGGCCTGCTTCGAGACCGCCTGGACGAGGGCGGGGTGGCCGTGGCCGAGCGCGTTGACGGCGATCCCGGAGAGCAGGTCGAGGTAGCGGTTGCCGTCGACGTCGGTGACCCAGCAGCCGTCGCCGGAGGCGAGGACGAGCTGGGGCAGCCCGAAGACCGGAACCATCGAGCGGGCGTAGCGGTCGAGCAGTGCGGATCCGGCGGTCATCGTCTCGCTTCCGGTGGGGTGACGGCGTCGGGCAGCACCATGGTGCCGATGCCCTCGTCGGTGAAGACCTCGAGCAGGATCGAGTGCGGTTTGCGCCCGTCGACGACGTGCGCCTGCGGCACCCCACCCTCGACAGCGCGGATGCAGGCCTCGAGCTTGGGGACCATGCCGTGGTCCACCCGGGTCAGCAGCTCCTTCGCAGCGGTGACCTCGATGCTCGACAACAGCGAGCCCCGGTCGGGCCACCGTGCGTAGATCCCCTCGACGTCGGTGAGCACGACGAGCTTCTCCGCGCGCAGGGCGACGGCGAGCGCCGCGGCCGCGGTGTCCGCGTTGACGTTGAGGACCTGGCCGTCGACGTCGAGGTCGGGCGCGACCGTCGACACCACGGGGACCCGTCCTGCGTCGAGGATGTCGAGGACCGCGCCGGGGTTGACGCTCTCGACGTCGCCGACGAGCCCGAGGTCGACCATCTCGCCGTCGACGACGGCGCCGCGACGGCGGGCCCCGAGCAGCCCCGCGTCCTCTCCCGAGAGGCCGACGGCGATCGGACCGTGCTGGTTGAGCAGGCCGACGAGCTCGCGCCCCACCTGGCCGGTGAGCACCATTCGGACGACGTCCATCACCTCCGGGGTCGTGACCCGTAGGCCACCCCTGAACTCGCTCGTCAGGCCGAGCCGGTCGAGCATCGCCTTGATCTGAGGCCCGCCCCCGTGGACGACGACGGGACGCAGACCGGCATACCGAAGGAAGGCGATGTCCTGGGCGAAGGCCTGCTTCAACGTGTCGTCGACCATGGCGTTGCCGCCGTACTTGACGACGACGAGGGCGCCGCGGAAGCGTTCGAGCCACGGGAGGGCCTCGACGAGGGTGCTCGCCTTGCTCGCGGCGACGCGCAGGGCCGCGGCGTCGATGACGCCACGGAGGTTCTGCTGCTGCTCGGGGGTCATGTGCTGTAGGCCGAGTTCTCGTGGACGTAGTCGAGGGTGAGGTCGTTGGTCCAGATCGTCGCGGCCGCGCTGCCCGCGTGGAGGTCGACGAGCACGTGGACCTCGCGGGCGGTCAGGTCGACGAGGGAGCGGTCCGCGCCGACGCCCCCGGCCCGGCAGACCTCGACGCCGTTCATCGCCACGTCGAGCTGGCTGGGGTCGAAGGCGGCCCGTGTCGTGCCGACCGCGGCGAGCACCCGCCCCCAGTTGGGGTCGTTGCCGAAGATCGCGCACTTGAACAGGGTGTTGCGCGCCACGGCCCGGGCCACCTCCAGGGCGTCCGCGGTCGTCTCCGCCGACCGCACCTCGATGGCGATGTCGTGTGCCGCGCCCTCCGCGTCCGCGATGAGCTGGCGGGCGAGGTCACGGCACACCGTCGTCAGGGCGGATGACAGGGCCGCCCCGTCGACGGTCACCCCGGAGGCCCCGGAGGCAAGCACGACGACGGTGTCGTTGGTCGACATGCAGGCATCGGAGTCGATCCGGTCGAAGGAGACGGCGGTCGCGGCGCGCAGGCCCTCGTCGAGGTCGGCGGCGGTGACGACGGCATCGGTCGTGAGCACGACGAGCATCGTCGCCAGCGCCGGAGCGAGCATCCCGGCCCCCTTGGCCATCCCCGCCACGGACCAGCCGCCACCCGGGTCGCCACCCGGGTCGCCACCCGGACCGGCGGGCACGGTCACGGTCGCCACCTTGTGGACGGTGTCGGTCGTCTTGATCGCGACGGCCGCGGCCTCGTGCCCGTCGGCGGAGAGGGCCGCCGCCGCCGCGTCGACCCCGGCCAGCAGGGTGTCCATCGGTAGCAGCTCGCCGATGAGGCCGGTCGAGCAGACGACGACGTCGCCGGCGGACACCTGCAGGACGGCCGCGACGTGCTCGGCGGTGCGGTGGGTGTCGAGGAAGCCCTGGGGGCCGGTGCACGCGTTGGCGCCGCCCGAGTTGAGCACGACCGCGTCGGCCCGCCCGTCGGCGACGACCGTCCGGGACCAGGTGACGGGGGCCGCCTCGACCCGGTTGGTCGTGAAGACGGCCGCCGCGTGGTGGTCGGGGCCGTCGTTGACGACGAGCGCGAGGTCGGGCGTGCCGCTCGCCTTGAGGCCGGCGGTCACCCCGGCCGCGCGGAAGCCCCGGGGCAGCCGGACGGTCGGGCCGGAGGGAGTCGGGTCCTCGGAGGTCATCCCGTCGGAGGTCATCCCGTCGGAGGTCATCCCGTCGAAGGGCATCCCGTCGAAGGTCATGGGGCGAGTCCTGTCTGCGGGAGACCGGTGGTCTCGTCGAGCCCGAGGGCGAGGTTGGCGCACTGCACCGCGGCGCCGGCCGTGCCCTTGGTGAGGTTGTCGATGGCGGACACGACGACGACCCGGCCGGAGTGCGGGTCGAGGGCGACCTGCAGGTGGACGAGGTTGCTGCCGAGGACGTCAGCGGTCCGCGGCCAGGTGCCGTCGGGCAGGAGGTGGACGAAGGGCTCGTCGGCGTAGGCCGCGGCCAGGGCCTCGCGGACGGTCCGGGCGGTGGCCGCGCCGGCCGCTCGTGCGGTCGACGTCGCGAGGATGCCGCGTGGCATCGGCGCGAGGGTCGGGGTGAAGGAGACCGTGACCGCCGCACCGGCGGCCCGCCGGAGGTTCTGTTCGATCTCGGGAGAGTGCCGGTGCACGCCGCCGACGCCGTAGGGCGACATCGAGCCCATCACCTCGCTGCCGAGCAGGCCGGGTCGCAGCGTCCGGCCGGCCCCCGAGGTGCCCGACGCGGCGACGACGACGACGTCGTGGGGCTCGACGAGGCGGGCGGCGAGCAGGGGCGCCAGCGCGAGGGAGATGCCCGTCGGGTAGCAGCCCGGGACCGCGATCCGGGTCCGGCCCGCGAGGAGGTCACGCTGCCTGCCGCCCCCGGCGAGCGGCAGCTCGGGCAGCCCGTAGGGCCACGCGCCGGCATACGCCGTGTCGTAGAAGGCGCTCCAGGCCTGCTCCGACTCGAGCCGGAAGTCGGCTCCGCAGTCGATGACGACGACGGAGTCGGCCAGCTGCGCGGCGAGCGCCGCGGAGTGGCCGTGCGGGAGGGCGAAGAAGACGACGTCGTGGCCGCCGAGGACGGCGGTGGTGGTCGGCTCGAGCTCGCGGTCCGCGATCGGGGTCAGGTGGGGGTGCAGCGAGCCGAGCCGTTCGCCCGCGTTGCCGCCGGCCGTGACGGCACCGACCTCGAGCCGCGGGTGCGCGAGCAGGAGACGGAGGATCTCCCCCCCGGCGTACCCGCTCGCCCCCGCAACTGCTGCCCTGATCACAATGCATGACTATACACAGCCATGCATATTCGTGCAGTCGCGGGTCAGCGCTGGGTGGCGCCCGTCGCCGCGGCCGCGGCCGCCACCGCGGCGTCGCGGTAGCCGTTGACCTCGTCGGTCGTCAGCGTCCGGTCGGCCGCCCTGAAGGTGAGCCGGTAGGCCAGCGATGTGTGGGCCGCCTCGATCCGGTCACCCTCGTAGACGTCGAAGAGCACGATCGACTCGAGTGACTCGCCCGCCCCCGACCGCAGCGCCGACGCAACCGCACCGGCCGTGACGTCCGAGCGGACGAGCAGGGCGATGTCGGTCAGGGCCGGCGGGTAGGTCGAGAACGGGCTCGCCTGGACGGGTGCCTCACTCGCCGCGATGAGCACGTCGACGTCGAACTCCGCGGCGACGGTCCGCTCGGGCAGCTCGAGCGCGGCGAGCACCTTGGGGTGCAGCTCACCGGCGTGACCGACGAGCGTGCCGTCCGCGAGCGTGATCCGGGCGCAGCGCCCCGGGTGCCACGGGGCGTGTCCGGGGTCGTTGGCCACCGTCACGGGCACGGCGAGTGCCGCGGCCACGGTCTGGACGGCCGCGAGGGCGTCACTCCAGTCGACAGGCCGACCGGGACCCCACCAGCCCGCCGGCTCGGCGAGTCCGGTCGCGAGGACCGCGGCCCGTCGCGGCTGGTCGGGGACGGCGGCATACAGCCGAGTCAGTGTCTCCGGGTCGGGTCGCGCGTCGACGGCGGGGATCGGCGCGGTGCCGAGCGGGCCGCCGGGACGGAACACGAGCCCCAGCTCGTAGACCCCCACGTCACGGTGGCCGCGGGCGACGTTGCGCCGCAGGACGTCCACGAGGCTGCCGAGCACCGTGGTGCGCAGCAGCGGCCGCTCCTCCGAGAGCGGGTTGGCGAGGCGGACCGCGCGGCGCCGGTCGTCGTCGGCCGGCAGCAGGAGCCGGTCGGCGAGGTCGTCGGCGACGAAAGGGTAGCTGAGCACCTCGGTGAGGCCGCTCGCGGCGAGGGCGTCGGCGATGACTCGGCGGGCCTTCTGGCCGTGGCTGAGCCCGCGGCCCTCGGTGGGGGTGGGGGTGATCGACGGGATGGCGTCGTAGCCGTCGATCCGGGCGACCTCCTCCGCGTAGTCGGGCGCGTCCACGAGGTCGGGGCGCCACGAGGGCGGGGTGACGAGCACGTGCGTCTCGTCGGTGCCCTTCCCGGACTCGTCGACGTC
>JBBRGO010000140.1:0-8675 GCA_038224055.1 Actinomycetales bacterium | reverse complement strand
CACCCTCTTCGAGCCGGTCGAGCTCGCCGCGCTGCTCGGCCTGCCCGACGGTGTCGAGACACTCGGCTGGCTGTGTCTGGGCTACCCCGACGAGCGACCCCCGGCGCCGGGGCTCGAGCGCGCCGGGTGGTCCCGTCGTCTCCCGCTCGAGCAGGTCGTCATGCGGGAGCGGTGGACCGAGCGCGACGCGCCGACGTCGCACCTCAGGGCTCCCGCGCAGGACGAGGTCGTCGCGGCCCGGGACCGTGCCGATGACCTGCTCACCGTGCCGGGGTCCCTCGGGGTGCTCGACACCGTCCTCGACCGGGTCGAGGCGCTGACCGTGCCCGATGGCGGGGGCACCCTGCTCGTCGCGGCAGCGGATCACGCGGTGGCGGCATACGGCATCAGTGCCTTCGACCCCGCGGTGACGGCGGACGTGGCCCGGGCTACCCGCGAAGGCGTGTCGATGGGAGCCGTGGCGGCACGCGCCGCAGGGCTGTCCGTCGAGCTGATCGATGCCGGGGTGAGCTGCACCAGAGGGGATCTCGTGCTGACGGACGGTCTGGACCACGAGACGTATGCCGGTCTGCTCGCGCTCGGCCGCGAGCGCGGCGCCGCTGCGGCCGGACGCGGGCTCGTCGCCGTCGGGGAGGTGGGGGTCGGCAACACGACCGTGGCGGCGGCCCTCACGGCGGCCCTGCTCGACCTCGATGCGGACGAGGTCGTCGGTCGCGGCTCGTCGGCGGACAGTGAGATGGTCGATCGCAAGCGTGACGTCGTCGCCCGTGCCCTGGCCCGGGTGGGACGCGTGTCGCCGTCCGCGGCGCTCCGTTGTCTCGGCGGCGGCGAGTTCGTCGTCCTGACGGGCGTCGTGCTCGGCGTGGCCGAGGCGGGCGGCGTCGTCGTCCTCGACGGTCTGGCGACCTCGGTCAGCGCCCTCGCCGCCGTCCGGCTCGAGCCGGCCGTCGCCGCCCACCTCGTCGCCGGACAGCGCTCTCGGGAGAAGGCCCACGCACTCGTCCTCGCCGAGCTCGGTCTCGAGCCGCTGCTGGACCTGCGGATCCGGGCCGGGGAGGGCGTCGGCGCCGCGCTCGCGAGCGGTCTGGTGCGGGATGGGCGCCGCCTGCGCCACGAGGTGGCGCGCACCGTTTCGGGTTGAGCCGCGGGGCGCAGACCCCTACCGTGCAAGAGGGGCCTCGCCGACCCCCAGCCTGAGACTCAAGGGGGACCTCATGTCGAGCACCACATCGCAGCACCCGGGACCGTCGTCGCGAGGGCCGGAAGGGCAGGGAGGCTCGGACCGCGGGTTCCTCGGCCACCCGGCGGGCCTGTCGACGCTCTTTTTCGTCGAGCTGTGGGAGCGCTTCTCCTACTACGGGATGCGCGCCATCCTGCTCTACTTCCTCGTCGACACGGCCGCGAACGGTGGCCTCGGCATCGACGAGACGACCGGGACCGCGGTCGTCGCCATCTACGGCGCGTCCGTCTACCTGCTCTCCGTCATCGGCGGGTTCACGGCCGACCGGCTGATCGGGGCGCGGAGGTCCACCCTGTGGGGCGGGCTCGTCATCATGTCCGGGCACGTCAGCCTGTCGATCCCTGCCACGGCGACCGCGTGGCTCGGCATCGCGCTCGTCGCCCTGGGCACGGGCCTGCTCAAGCCCAACATCTCGACGATGGTCGGTCAGCTCTACAGCGACGACGACCCCCGCCGCGACGCGGGCTTCTCGATCTTCTACATGTCGATCAACGTCGGCGCGCTCATCTCCCCGCTCGTCGTCGCCTACCTCCGCGACCGGTGGGGCTACCACGCGGGCTTCTCGGCGGCCGCGATCGGCATGGCCATCGCGCTCGTCTGGTTCGGGCTCGGCCGGCGCAAGCTCAACCCCATCAGCGACGAGGTCCCCAACCCCCTGCCGGAGAAGGAGCGGGCCCGCGTCGGGATGCTGGGCGCGGGCGGCGTCGCGGCCTTCGTCGTCGTCGTCCTCGTCGCGGGGCTGTGGCGCGACACGATCCTCGAGCAGGTCATCGACGCCATCTCGATCCTCTGCCTCCTCGCGCCGATCGCCTACTTCACGACGATGTTCCGCAGCCCCAAGGTGAGCAGCACGGAGCGGTCGCACCTGCTCGCCTACCTCCCGCTGTGGATCGGGGCGATGCTCTTCTGGATGATCTTCGAGCAGGCGGCCGGCAAGATGGCCCTCTTCGCCTCCGAGCGCACCGTGGAGGCCGTCGGCTCCGTCGAGGTCAACCCCGAGTGGTTCCAGTCGGTCAACCCGCTCGCGATCATCGTCCTCGCACCCGTCTTCGGCTGGATCTGGACGAGGCGCGCCGGGCGCTTCCCGTCGACGCCGTTCAAGTTCGCCCTCGGCGTGCTCGTCATCGGGCTCTCCGCCCTCGCGATGGCCTGGGCCTTCGCGAGCTACCAGGGCAACACGGCGCCGGTGTACATCCTCTCCGGCGTCTTCGTCATGCAGACGGTCGGCGAGCTCTTTCTCTCACCCGTCGGGCTGTCGGCGACGACGAAGCTCGCACCGCGCGCCTTCGCGAGCCAGGCGATGGCCCTGTGGTTCCTCGGCAGCGCCGCCGGTCAGGCCCTTGCCGCCCAGCTCATCCAGGGCATGGGCGGCCTGTCCGACTCGCAGTACTACCTCGTCAACGGTGTGATCACCCTCGTCGTGGCGGGGGCCCTCTTCGCCCTAGTGCCGTGGATCCGCACGAAGATGGCGTCAGCAGAGCAGACGGCTCCGGCGGTGGCCGCGCACTGAGAGGCTGACGAGTCGGAGAAGCCTGAGAGGGCTCAGGACGGGCGGCCCGGCCACGTGCCGGACCAGACCTGGATGTGGCCGCCGCGTGCCGACTCCGAGGAGACGTCGACGCAGTCCCGAGCCAGGGCCGTCCACGGGCTGGCCTCGATGTCCGAACCCCCGGCGGCGCAGGCGAGACGGGCGAGGGGGGCCAACACGCGGGCCTTCCCCGTGGGCGGCGCCATGTCGACGACGACGACGCGCGCCCCCGGGCCGGCCAGGGCGAGCGCCCCGGTCCACGCGAGCTCCCACGGCGTCATGAGGGAGAGGGAGTAGGTGAAGAGGATGCCGTCCGCCGGCGGTCCTGCCACCGGCCCGCGAGCGCCGGGGTCGGCGAGAAGGGTCGCGTCCATCTCCACCAACGTCACCCCACCGCCGGGACCGACCTTGTCCCGGGCCACCCGGAGCATGTCCCCGCTCGCGTCGAGGCCGGTCACGTGACCCTCGGGCCCGACGGCGTCCCGCAGCAAGGGGAGGTTGAGGCCGGTGCCGCACCCGATGTCGACGACGTGCGACCCCGGGCCGAGCCGCAGCCGGGGGATGCCGAGGAGGCGACCGGCGCGGTACACCGGCCCCTCGGCCGAGAGCAGGTCGTAGAACCGGGCCATCGTCGTGTAGCGCCGTCGCATGAACGTCTGGGTCGGTCCCGACGTCGTCACCGGAACCGGCTCGCGAACTCACCGGGGGTGAGCCCGGTGGCGCTGCGGAAGTCACGGGTGAAGTGGGCCTGGTCCGCGTAGGCGAGGTCGGCTGCGAGGTCGGCGAGGTCGGCGTCGCGTTCACGAAGCCGATCCGCGGCCTCCTGCAGACGGCGGCGGCGGATCAGCCACTTCGGTCCCAGGCCGATCCGTTTGTGGAGCAGGCGCTGCAGCGCGCGCTCCCCGAGGTCGAACCGCTCGCACAGCTCACCGACCCGGCGCAGCTCGCGGGTGGTCTCGACCGCCTCGACGATGGCGTTGACGAGCCGGCCCTCGTCATCGACGGGTAGGAAGGAACGCAACGCCGCCTCGACGGCGGCCCGTGCGGCCGACTGGTTGGAAGGGGACGGCGGGTCCGGTGACATCGCGTCGCGCACGGTCGACGTCAGGGCCTGCCCGTCGAGCCCCGGCACCGTGTCGAGGTCGACGAACCGGTCGGTCAGGCGGCGCACCGGTCCGCCGTTGAGGAGGTATCCCGCAGCGGGCTGCAGCATCACCCCGACGGCCCAGCCGCGACCGTCGAGGACCGTCCGGGACAGGCCGGACGACACCCCGTAGAGGCGGGCATAGGTGTCCGAGACGACGACGAGGCAGACGGGGTACTGCAGCACGCTCTGGGGCGCCGAGGTGCCGACGGGGACGTCCCACACGGGGATCCAGAACCGGCGGGCCAGCTCCGCCAGGTCCGGTGAGACGGAGCTGCGGGTGATGGTGAAGGTCCGGTCCGTCGGGTCGAGCAGGTGCGCACGCTCCACGTCGTCACGCACCGGTTCCATGTGTCGGAAAGTATCAAGACGGCCCGACCGGGCGCGCCCTAGCGTCGGGGGATCCGATGGCGACAACCGACGACGGGGGAGACATGACGACGGCACTGCAGGGTTACACCCCGCTCGCGGACCGCTTCGGCGCGGTGGTCGACGCCCTGCGCCCGCACGACTGGGACGCGCCCTCGCCCTGCGAGGGCTGGACCGGTCGCGACGTGCTCGAGCACGTCGTGAGCACCCAGTGTGACTTCCTCGGCGGCCACGGCATCGACGTCGGCGGGGTGGACGACGCGGCGATGAGCCTGCGGGCCGATCCCGCCCGGGCGTGGCACGAGCACGACCACCGGATGCGCGCGGTGCTCGGTGATCGTGCCGTCGCCGAGAAGGAGTACGACGGCGTGTTCGGTCGCTCGACGATCGGGGAGGCGGTCACCCGCTTCTACGGCTTCGACCTCATCGTGCACCGCTGGGACCTCGCGACCACGGGAGGCCGGGACGAGCCGCTGTCCGGCGAGGAGCTCGACGCCGTCGCGGCCGCTGCCGACGGCTTCGGCGAGCACCTCTACGGCGAGGGGGTCTGCAAGCCGGCAGTCGAGGTCGGCGAGGACGCGAGCCCGCAGGAACGGGTGCTGGCCCGCCTCGGCAGGCGCGCCTGACCCTTCGGGCCGGCTCGGGAGCCACGTGGGGCGACCCGCCGGGTGTAGCGTGCGAAGCGCTGGGAAGTCAGCCAGCCCGGAAGTGCTCGACCGTCCGCCGTCGAGCTGGGAGCGACTCCGCTCCGCAGCGGGCGCACGGCGTGTATCGCACCCTCGGGGAAACGTCCCATGTCTCTTGCCGGCCCTGCCTCGGACGCACCAACCACCACCGGCGTCGCGCCGACGGGTCGCATCGTCGTCGGGGTCGACGGCTCCGGACCGAGCCTCGCCGCCCTGCGCTGGGCGACCCACCTCGCGACGCTGACCTCCAGCACGGTACTGGCCGTGGCCGTGTGGGAACCGGCCACGGCCTTCGGCCTCGTCGGGGCCGGCTGGGGAGCGATACCGCCCGACTGGGACATCGAGGGGACGACCCGCCAGGCCCTGGACGAGAGCATCACCGCCGCCCTCGGAGACGGCGGCTCGAACGGCGTCGAGGCGCGCGTCGAGCAGGGCGGCCCCGCGCAGGTTCTCATCGAGCTGAGCTCAGAGGCCCTGATGCTCGTCGTCGGCAGCCGCGGGCACGGCGGCTTCGCCAGCCTCCTGCTCGGCTCCGTCAGCGCGGTCTGCGCCGAGCACGCGTCCTGCCCCGTCCTCATCGTCCACGGGACGCCGCCGCCGACGGCCCGGCCGGTCGTGGCGCCGGGGGCGGCCGAGGCCAACCCCTCCGCGGGCTGAGGCTCAGCGCGACCAGACGTACTCGACCTCGGGCCGGCCGGGCCCGGCATACCGCGAGCGTCGGAGCACGAGTCGGGCGTCGCACAGGTGCTCGGCGTAGCGACGCGCCGTCACCCTGGCGACGCCGAGGTCCTCGGCCAGCTCGGAGGCGGACCGCCCACCCTCACCGGTGCGGAGCGCGCGGGAGACCCGGGTCAGCAGCTCCTCGCTCATCCCCTTGGGCAGCCGCGTCTCGCTCGCGGCCCGAGCGTGGGCGAACACCTCGTCGACCTCGGCCTGGGTGCCGACCTCGTCCCCCGACGCGAGCTGCTCGCGGTAGGAGCGATAGGCCACCAGGCGCTCGCGCAGGGTTGCGAAGACGAAGGGCTTGAGGACGTACTGCACGATCCCCAGCGACACCGCGGCGCGCACGACCTCGAGGTCGCGGGCGGACGTGACGGCGATGACGTCCGCCCGGTGCCCGCTGGACCGCATAGCACGCACGACATCGAGGCCGTGCCGGTCGGGGAGGTTCATGTCCAGCAGGACCACGTCGACATCCTTGTGCTGCAAGCACTTCAGTGCGTCTCGGGAGGTGCCGACCGTCGCGACCACCTCGAAGCCGGGCACCCGGCAGACGTATGCCGTGTGCGCCTCGGCCGCGATCGGCTCGTCCTCCACGACGAGCACGCGGAGCATCGGGCCAGTCATGCGTCCGCACCGACGGGAACCGGGAGGCGCACCGCGAAGGTCGCCCCGGGAGGGCCGCTCACGGTGAGGGTGCCCCCGAGCCGGCCGACCGACTGGGCGACGAGCGCGAGGCCGATGCCCCGGCGGCCTGCGCTGCCGTCGGACTTCGTCGACCAGCCTCGCCGGAAGGCGTCCTCGACCGCGCCGGGGGGCAGGCCCGGGCCGGAGTCGGAGACGGTGAGAGCGGCATACGTCCGTCCGTCGGCGGGCTCTGTGACGACGTGGGCGTCGACGACGACGCGGCGCTCCCCGGCCACGGTGACGTCACCCACCGCGTCGAGGGCGTTGTCGACGAGGTTGCCGACGATGGTGACCACGTCGCGGGTCGGCGCCACGTCCCTCGGCCAGCGCGATCCCTCTCCGATGACGAAGTCGATGCCGCGCTCGCTCGCCTCGGCGGCCTTGCCGAGCAGCAGCGCGGTGAGCGCCGGCTCCTCGACCGAGCCGATGATGCGGTCGGTGAGCAGCTGGCTCACCTCGAGCTCCTCGGTGGCGAAGTCGAGGGCCCGCTCGGTGTGCCCGAGCTCGATCAGGCTGACGATGGTGTGCAGGCGGTTGGCCGACTCGTGCGCCTGCGAGCGCAGGGCCTCCGTCAGGCCGCGGGCCGAGTCGAGCTCTCCGGTGAGGGCCTCGAGATCGGTGCGGTCCCGGACCGTCCCGACCTGCCCCAGTGGCCGACCGTCCCACGACGCTGGACCGGTGTTGAGCACGAGGACTCGCGCCGCGGTGACGTGCAGCTCGTCCTCGTGCACCGCGCCGTCGGTGAGAGCGGCGACGAGGGCGGGGCCGAGGCCGAGTCGCTCGACCGGGAGGCCGGCCGCGTCCGGCGGCAGGTCGAGCAGCCGGACGGCCTCGTCGTTGACGATCCGCAGCCGCCCGTCGAGGTCGGTGATGACCAGGCCCTCGGAGACCGCGTGGAGCACCGCGTCGTAGTACTCGTACATCTCCCGCAGCTGCGCCTCGCCGAGGCCGTGCGTCTGGCGCCGGATCCGCCGGGTGACGAGCGCGGTCCCGAGCCCGGAGAGCCCGGCGGCGACGAACCCGGCGAGGAGCAGACCGGGGAGCTGGTCGCGGACCCGCTCCCCGACCGCGTCGGTGCGGATGCCCACGGAGACGAGACCGACAATCCGGCCGGCGTCCTCGACGGGGACGACGACCCGTGACGACGGCCCGAGCGTGCCGGTGTAGTCCTCGGTGACGATCCCGCCGGCGAGGGCGGCGCCCGTGTGGCCGAGGAAGGTCCGTCCGATCTGGTCGGGGTCGGGGTGGCTGTAGCGCACCCCCGCCGGGCTCATCACGACGACGAAGTCGGTCCCGGAGTCGACCCGGACCCGCTCGGCGTAGGGCGCCAGCGTGGACGCAGGGTCTGGTCCCTGGACGCCGTCGATGACGGCCGGGGTGGCGGCGACGGTCTCGGCGACGGCGAGGGCCTTCGCAACGGCCTCCTGGTCGGCGCCGCGCTGGGCCTGGAGGTAGGCCCCCACCAGTCCGGCCGCGACGACGAGGACGGCGACGGCGACCTGGAGCGCGAAGGTCTGGCGCGCGACGCTCCACGCACCCGGGGCCGCGAGGGTCCGGCGCAGCCTCGAGGTCGGCGGCCCGGTCACCACGCCCTCCGCGTCGAGAACTCAATGAACACAATCGTGACCCTAGTCATCGCGACCGCCACGCTCGGACCATCCACCGGGGTTGTCCCCGGACGACGACCATGGAGGTCACCGTGAGCAGCACCGCCGACAACGCCGTCGACACGCCGAAACCAGCGTCGTCACGCCCCCGCGACAAGACCCACTACCTGTACCTCGGCGTGATCGCCGCGATGGTGGCCGGGATCCTCGTGGGCTGGTTGTTCCCCGAGTTCGGCAAGAGCCTCAAGCCGCTCGGCACCGGGTTCGTCAACCTCATCAAGATGATGATCACCCTGATCATCTTCTGCACCATCGTGCTCGGCATCGGCTCGGTCCGTCGGGCGGCCCAGGTCGGCAAGGTCGGGGGCCTCGCCCTCGGATACTTCGTCACGATGTCGACCGTCGCTCTCGGCATCGGCCTCGTCGTCGGCAACATCATCAAGCCGGGCGCCGGGCTCAACCTCACGACCGAGCTCGCTGCGAGCGGCCAGAAGCAGGTCGCCGCCGAGGCCGGCACGACCGCTGACTTCATCCTCGGGCTGATCCCCGACACCCTCGTGTCGGCGCTCACCTCCGGCTCGGTGCTCCAGGCCCTCCTCGTCGCGATCCTCGTCGGCTTCGCCCTGCAGAAGATGGGTCGGATGGGTGAGCCGATCCTCGGCGGGATCAAGCACCTCGAGCGCCTCGTCTTCCG
>JBBRGO010000139.1:0-8742 GCA_038224055.1 Actinomycetales bacterium | reverse complement strand
GATGCGCTCGTTGCGGTCGACCTTTCCACGGCCCGGCTTGGACCTGGGCGGGTTATCCACAGCCCCTAAGCACAGTCGCGCTCACATCGCAGTGGCAACCATGTGGGGGGCCGACTCAGGACCTTCAAAATCGGGGCTCTCCTGTCGAATCCGTAGGTCATCCTCTGCCGGAAAGGGCCCGGACGATGGCCGCCGAGGCTGGAGCAGGGCCAAGGGCGTACCCGGCGCAGGCGGGCTCGGCGGCGACCAGGTCCCCGAGCCGGTCCCAGGCAGACCGCTCCTACCATCCTGACCCCAGAGGCAGGGGGGCGAACTCTGTGGCACGTTTGTGGCACACACTCACCAAAACCGATGTGTCGCGGTGTTAACGAACCGGCAGCAACCACGCACGGATGCGGGGCTCGCGACCGGCGTAAGCGAGCACTGACCGTGCTTTTAATCCGCCGGTCGTCGGTTCGAGCCCGACGGGGCCCACCACGTTTCCGCGGCTGAACCAGGGGCCGCCGCGAACCTGGGCGGCGAGGAACCACGAAGGCAATCCGTCAGGGCACGACTACGGCCGAGCACCTCCGGCCCCTCCCTTTCTGCCGGCAGAAGGGCTATCGTGAAAACCGTCGTCCGGTCCAGCAGTGCGCCGCGTGTCTGCTCCGAGAGGCTGCCCTGCGATGACGCAAAGCCCGACCACCGATCTTTTCGACCTCAAGCCACCGACCCTGCCGCCCACGAGCACGCCCCGGCGCGACCTGGTCGAGCGACTGGCCGTGGCGGAGCGGACCGTGGATGCCCTGCGAGCCCGGCTGTGGCAGGACCGTGAGGTCGGCGTCGCGATCGGAATCATCATGGTCGTCCGGGGGGTCGACGCCGCCGAGGCCCACGACCTCCTGATCGAGACCATGGCGCAGACCGACCGCTCGCTCGGGGAGGTCGCCCGCGAGGTGATCGGGACGGGCGGGCGTCCTTTCGCCACCTCCGTTCGGTAGCGGCACCCTACGGGCCTGCCGGATGGCGGTCGGGGACCAGTCGCCAGGTCAGGCCTGTTCCTCCTCCGAGGTCATCAGCCAGTCGTTGACCTCGGGCATGTCCTCGAGGTGCTCGACGATGTAGGCCTCGTGTCGGTCGAGCTGCGACCGGCACCACGCCTTGAGGTCGCTCGCGCCCCTCACCTGTCGCCTCGAGTTGTTGATCGCGTCCATGACCAGGTGGTAGCGGTCGACCCCGTTGCGCACCACCATGTCGAAGGGCGTCGTCGTCGTGCCCTCCTCGCTGAAGCCGCGCACGTGGAACCGGTCGGCGTCGGGGCGGCCGTGGACGAGCTGGTGGATCGCGCCGTGGTAGCCGTGAAAGGCGAAGACGACGTCGACCGTATTGGTGAACAGCTCGGCGAAGCGCACGTCGTCCATGCCGTGGGGGTGGCTGCGCTGCCGGAAGAGGGTCATCAGGTCGACGACGTTGACGACGCGGACCCGCAGTTGGGGCAACCGATCCCGCAGGATCTGGGCCGCGGCCACCGTCTCCATCGTCACGACGTCTCCGGCGCAGCCAAGAACGATGTCCGGGTCGGACGACCCGTCGTCGGTCCCTGCCCAGTCCCAGATCCCCGCGCCTGTGGCGCAGTGCTCGATCGCCTCGTCCATGGTGAGCCACTGCGGCTGCGGCTGCTTGTCGATGACGATGAGGTTGACGTAGGACCGCGACCGGAAGCAGTGGTCCGCCACGGACAGTAGACAGTTCGCGTCCGGCGGCAGATAGATCCGCGCGACCTCGCCGCGCGCGGTGAGGACCGTCTGGATGAGGCCCGGACCCTGGTGGGAGAAGCCGTTGTGGTCGTTGCGCCACGCCGTCGACGTCAGCAGGATGTTGAGGCTCGGCACCTGGGCGCGCCAGTCGAGGCGCCGGGCCTCCTGGAGCCACTTGCTGTGCTGCACGGTCATCGACGCGCTCACCATGGCGAACGCCTCGTAGGTCGCGAAGAGGCCGTGTCGACCGGTCAGGGTGTAGCCCTCGAGCCAGCCGTGGCAGTTGTGTTCGGAGAGCACCTCCATGACCCGGCCGTCGTGGGAGATCTTCACGTCCTCGTCCTCGATGCGCTCGGCGAGCATTCGGTCGGAGGCCTCGAAGACCGCCCCCAGCCTGTTGCTGTTCGTCTCGTCAGGGCAGAAGAGGCGGAAGGTGTCGGGGTTGCGCTCGTAGAGCTCGCGCATCATCTCGCCGAGGGCCCGGGTGGACTCGGCGCGGACCGTCGCAGGTGCGGGCACGTCCCGGGCGAAGTCGCGGAAGTCGGGCAGGTCGAGTCCCTGCGTGAGCAGGCCGCCGTTGGCATGCGGGTTCGCACTCATCCGCAGCTCCCCCTCGGGGTTGGCCTGTCGCACGAGGTCGACCGGGGCGCCGGACGCGTCGAAGAGCTCCTCGGGGCGGTACGACTTCATCCAGGTGTCGAGGACGGCAAGGTGCGCGTCGTTGCCCTTGACGCCCGAGAGCGGGACCTGGTGCGAGCGCCACGTTCCGGTGACCTTGATGCCGTCGACCTCCGCCGGCCCGGTCCAGCCCTTCGGGCTGCGCAGGACGATGAGCGGCCAGCGCGGCCGGGTGCCGTCCCAGTCCCCCGACCGGGCCGACTGCTGGATCTCGCGGATCCGCCCGTATGCCGTCGCGAGCGACTCCGCGAAACGCTCGTGCATCCCCGGGACGTCCTCCCCCTCGACCTCGAGCACGTCGTAGCCGTGTCCCTCGAGCAGCTCACGCACCTCGGCCGGCGGCTTGCGACCGAGCACGGTGGGGCCGGCGATCTTCGCACCATTGAGGTGCAGGATGGGCAGCACGGCGCCGTCTCGGGTGGGGTTGAGGAAGGAGACGCCCTTCCACGAGCCCTCCAGCGGACCGGTCTCGGCCTCGCCGTCCCCGACCACGGCGACAGCGAGCAGGTCGGGGTTGTCCATCACCGCCCCGAAGGCGTGGACGAGCACGTAGCCGAGCTCGCCCCCCTCGTGGATCGACCCGGGGGTCGTCACCGACACGTGGCTCGGGATGCCCCCCGGGGTGGAGAACTGCCGGAAGAGTCGCCGGATGCCGCCCTCGTCCTGCGGCACGTCCGGGTAGATCTCCGAGTAGGTGCCTTCGAGGTAGCCCGCCGCGACGAGCGCGGGACCACCGTGGCCGGGTCCGGTGAGGTAGATCGTCTGCTGGCCGGAATGCCGGATGACGCGCGAGAGGTGGGTGTAGATGAAGGAGAGCCCGGGGCTCGTGCCCCAGTGGCCGAGCAGCCTCGGCTTGATGTGCTCGGAAGTCAACGGCTCACGCAGGAGCGGGTTGTCCTTGAGGTAGATCTGACCGATCGTGAGGTAGTTGCTGGCTCGCCACCAGGCGTCCATCGCGTCGATCTCTGCGGGGGTGGCGGCCGGGACGGAGAGCTGCGCTGACGGGGTCACCTCACCACTGTCTCGGAGGTCTTGTTCCGGCACAAGGGTTCTCACGGACCGAACGGGCTCCGGACACGAGAGAGCCGGGCCCCCGAAGGAACCCGGCTCACCCACCGAAAGGTCAGCGGTTGAAGGCGTCCTTGACGTCGTCGCCCGCGTCCTTGAACTTCTCACCCCGCTGCTTGAGGTCGGCGTCGGCCTGATCCGTGTGGCCCTCTGCCTCGAGTTGCTCATTGTCGGTGACCTTGCCGGTGGCTTCCTTGGACTTGCCCATGAGGTCCTCGGCGAGGTTCTTGGCCTTGTCAACTGCACCCATGATCGGGCTCCTTTCCGGAGTGAATAGGTCACCGAGGCAGTACCCCGTCCCGACCGATCCCCACCACACCCTCCGGTGACGTCCACATGGCGTCACCTTCTCGATGGCCGGGCCGGAGGTCCGCACCGGGCCCCAGGTTTGGGACACTGGGCCGGTGTCCACACCACCACCGTCACCCGTGCCCAGCTCCGGGGACCGCGTCCTGCGCACCCGGGACCTGAGTCGGTTCGCCTACCTGGCGATCGCGGCCGCCATCGCCACGATCACGCTCAAGGTCATCGCGTGGCGCGTCACCGGCTCGGTCGGCCTGCTCTCCGACGCGGCGGAGTCCGTCGTGAACCTCGTCGCCGCGATCGCTGTGCTCATCGCCCTCAAGGTCGCCGCGATGCCGGCGGACAAGAACCACCACTACGGCCACAGCAAGGCCGAGTACTTCTCGGCCGCCGTCGAGGGCCAGATGATCTTCATCGCGGCGCTCGCCATCATGTGGGCTGCGGTCGACCGCTTCCTGGCCCCTCAGCCGATCGAGAACGTCGGGATCGGTCTCGGCATCTCGGTCGTCGCGTCCGTCGTCAACGGCGTCGTGGCCGTCGTGCTCCTGCGGGCCGGGCGCCAGCACCGCTCCCTGACTCTGATGGCCGATGGCAAGCACCTGATGACCGACGTCTACACCTCGGCGGGCGTCGTGGCCGGGGTCCTGCTCGTCGCCCTCACCGGCATCCAGCGGCTCGACCCCGTCATCGCCTTCCTCGTCGGACTCAACATCGTCTTCACCGGTTACACGTTGCTCAAGGAGTCCGTCGAGGGGCTGATGGACATCTCGATGACGAAGGCGGAGAACCGGTCCATCGCCGACACCCTCGCCCGCTTCGTCACGCCGGAGGTCCACTTCCACGCGCTGCGGACCCGCGTGTCCGGGCACCACCGTTTTGCCGAGGTGCATGTGCTCGTCCCGGGAGCCTGGTCGGTCCAGCAGGGGCACGACCTCATGGAGGAGGTCGAGAACGCTGTCCACCAGGCCTTCTCCGACCTGGCCCTCACCTGCCACCTCGAGCCGTCGGAGGACCCCCGCGCCTACGGGGACTTCTCGGCCGAGTTCCCGGTCCCGACCCATGACGAGATCCTCGCGTCGCACGATTCCGCCCACCGGGCCGAGCCCCCCGCCGGGTCCGAGGCACGGTGACGTCCCGGCACGTGCTGCTCGACTCGCCGCTCGGACCACTCACCGTCGTCGCCCGTGCCGGGTCCATCACCCACCTGCTCATGGACGCCGCCGCCCACCGTCCGACGGCTGGCACGATCGGTGCGAGCGGTGACGTCGCGGAGGAACCCTTCGCGAGCGCCGCTGCCCAGCTCACGGCCTACTTCGCGGGCGACCTCACCACGTTCGACCTCCCGCTGGACCCCCGTGGCGAGGACTTCCACCACCGGGTCTGGGGGCTCCTGCGCGACATCCCCTACGGGGAGACCCGTTCCTACGGCCAGCTTGCGGTCTCGCTCGGGGACCGCAACCTCGCGCAGGCCGTCGGAACCGTCAACGGACGCAACCCGATCGCGGTCGTCGTCCCCTGCCACCGCGTCATCGGCGCGGACGGCGCGCTCGTCGGCTACGCGGGTGGCCTCGAGCGCAAGCGCTTCCTCCTCGCCCTCGAGGAGCCGGCCGCCGACGAGGTGGGTCGCCTCTTCTGACCAGTCGCGGTATGCCGCTCACCGGCCTCCCCGGTCCCCGGGGCCCTGCCATGCTGGCCCGGGACCTCACACGATGACGAGGCGGAGCGTCTACCGAGCATGCAGCATCCCTTTGAACAGGCCGTGACCGACCACGGAGCCGTCGTGCTCCGGGTCTGTCGGGCCGTGCTCGGCCCGATCGAGGCGCAGGACGCCTGGTCGGAGACCTTCCTCGCCGCCCTCCGGAGCTGGCCGGACCTCCCCGACGACGCCGACGTCCGGGCCTGGCTCGTCACGGTGGCCCACCGCAAGGCCATCGACGTCCGACGCCGGGAGGCGCGGCACGCCGTGCCGGTGGCCGTGCTGCCTGAGCGCCCGGCCCGATCGGTCGACGGTCCGGACGCCCAGCTCGACGACGACCGGCTGTGGTCGGCCCTGGCGGGGCTGCCCCGCAAGCAACGGCTCTGCGTCGCCTACCACCACGTTGCCGGCCTACCTCACGACGAGGTCGCCGCCATCGTCGGCGGCACCGCGGCCGCCTCCCGTCGCGCGAGCGCCGACGGGATCGCTGCCCTGCGCCGCACCTACCGTCCCGACCTGGAGCACTGATCACCATGACCAACCCCCACCACAACCCCACCAACGACAACGACACCAACATCCTCGACCCGCTGACCCGCGCCGCACCCGACGACCCGGCGCTGCTCAGACTTCTGCACGCCCGCCTCGTCGACGAGGCGGGCTCGGCCCACCTCCTCGAGGTCTCCTACCGCTTCGTCGACTCCCCCGTCGGCCGTCTGCTCCTCGCCGCGACGCCCGCCGGCGTCGTGCGGGTCGCCTTCGAGGCCGAGGGGCACGACCAGGTCCTCGAGACCCTGGCCCGTCGCATCGGCCCGCGGGTGCTCCACGACACGAAGCGGCTCGAGGCCGCGGCCCGTGAGCTCGACGACTACTTCAGCGGACAGGGCACGCGCTTCACGGTGGCCCTCGACCTCCAGCTCGCACACGGCTTCCGACTCGGCGTCCTCGAGCACCTGCGCGGGATCCCCTACGGCGCGACGGAGAGCTACGGCGAGGTGGCAGCGGCGGCGGGCAGTTCCCGTGCCGTCCGCGCGGTGGGGTCTGCCTGCGCCACGAACCCCCTGCCGCTCATCGTGCCGTGCCACCGGGTTGTCCGCGCCGACGGTGGTCTCGGCGGCTACCTGGGCGGACTCCCCGCGAAGGAGCTGCTCCTCGGCCTGGAGTCTCGGCCCTCACCTCGGTGATCCCGTCCGCCACACACCAACCGCCGGGCCTATCCGTCACTGCTCCACCTCGCGACGCAGTGACGTATACGACCGACCCGCAGCCCCCATACGTCACTGCTCCACCTCGCGACGCAGTGACGGATATGGCCGAGCCGATGCGACCCGGGCGAGCGGCTGAGAGGATCGGGCCGTGACCGAGCCGAGCAGCCGATGAGCTGGCCCACCCGCACGAGCCGCCTCGTCTACGAGAACCCCTGGATCACCGTGCACGAGGACGAGGTGACCCGACCCGACGGCAGCGACGGGATCTACGGGGTCGTCGAGGTGCGCCGGCCTGCCGTGTTCGTCGTCGCGCTCACCGAGGCCGACGAGGTCGTGCTCGTCATGGTCGACCGACACACCGTCGGCCCCTCCCTCGAGGTGCCTGCGGGTGGCACGGACGGTGAGGACCCCCTCGTCGCCGCTCAACGCGAGCTGCTCGAGGAGACCGGCCTCACCGCGAGCACGTGGCGTCGGCTCGGCGGCATGACGGCGCTCAACGGCATCTGCCGGGCGCCCGAGCACGTCTTCCTCGCCACCGGCCTCACCGGCTCCCGGTCCGGCCCCGGCAGCCAGTCCGAGGAGGGGATCTCCGAGGTCCGCACCGTCCCGCTCGCGGAGGTGCTCGATCTCGTCAGCGACGGCACGATCGCCGACAGCGAGACCCTCGCCGCGCTCCTGCACGCCGTCATCGCGCTGGGACGGGTCACCACCACGGGAGCCGGCTGAGCGGCATACGTCAGCCCGTGCAACGATCACGCACCCTCGGGTGTCTACCTCTCTGAACGAGAAAGAACGAACGACTCCGACCCGAAGCCCCCACCTGACCGAGGAGCAGAGAGGAGCCGATGAGACGCAGGGATGAGGCAGCCTTCCGCGCCTTCGTCGTCGAGAAGCAGACGATGCTGCGGCGACGCGCCTACCTGCTCTGCGGCAACTGGGCCGACGGCGACGAGCTGGTCCAGGAGGCCCTGGCCAGGGTCTACGTCGCCTGGCCCCGCATCGGTGCGGGCGCCGAGACGGCCTACACGAGACGGACGATGATGAACCTCTTCCTCAACGACCAGCGCAAACGACGGCGCGAGGTGCTCACCGACGAGACACCGGAGCCCGCGGTGACGGAGCACGACCGCGAGCTCGCGATGACGCTCACCGCACTGCTCGAGGACCTCCCGGAGAAGCAGCGCGCGGTCATCGTGCTGCGCTTCTGGGAGGACCTCACCGTCCCGCAGATCTCCGAGTGCACCGGTGTCGCCGAGGGGACCATCAAGAGCCAAATCTCGCGGGCGCTCGCCGCCCTGCGGGGGCGGCTCGCCGAGCCGCCGCTGAGCGGGGCGGGGGCGGCGCTGTGAGCGAGGACCAGCTGCGGAAGGTGCTGCGCACCATGGACGATGTCGAGCCCCCGCCGGACGACCTCTTCGCACAACGCGCCCTGATGCGGGGTCGGGCCCGGACGGCACGCCGTCGCGGAGCCGTGTTCGGCGCCGCCGCCGGGATCGTCGTCACCGCCTCACTGGGCGGGGTGTGGCTGACGCAGCACCAGGGACAGTCGACCGCGACGAGCGCCGCGAGCGCCCCGGAGATCGCGCCGGATTCGGCCTTCGGCAACGGAGGGTCACGGCCGGAGGGCACGACCGGAGCCGGCGATACCGCCGGGAACGTGCCCGCCGAGGGCCTCGGCGTGCCCGGTGCACGGGACGGCTCGACCTGGTTCGCGGGGCCGGTGACCGTCCAGCGCGCCGCCCTCGAGTCGATCGAGCCGATGCTCGAGCGGGACCACCCCGACGTCTTCTCCGGCGCGTATGCCGCCGACGCGACGAACACCCGCATCGTCGTCGCGCTCACTCGGCGCGACCCGCAGCTCGAGGCGACCGTCACCGCGGCCTTCCCCGACCCCGCGGACGTCTCCTTCACCGTCGCGACGAACTCGATCGCGAGCAAGCGCGCCGTGCTCGAGCGGATCCGGCAGGACACCGCCGGCTGGCAGTCGTCCGGCATCGACATCGTGAGGGTGGACCTCGACGGGCGCAGCGACCGTGTCGTCGTCGTCGCCCGA
>JBBRGO010000138.1:0-8768 GCA_038224055.1 Actinomycetales bacterium | reverse complement strand
TACGGGCTGTGGGCCACCTTCGAGAAGGACACCTGATGGCCCGCGCGTTCCTGCCGGAGGACGACGTCTTCGTGGCGGTGCTCGACGAGACGGAGCGCGTCGTGCTCTCTGGCCTCATGCAGCAGACCCGGCTGCTGCTCTCTCCCGAGGTCGAGACGACCGGCGACGTCTTCGACGATCTGGTGTCGTCGATGGGTGGACCCCTCGCCCCGGGGGACCAGGAGTCGGAAACCGTTGTGGGACCGAGCGGCCCGCAGGACGTCACCGACCGTGACCCTGCCCTCGACCGGCTGCTGCCCACGGCGCACCGGGGTGATGACCAGGTCGCTGCCGAGTTCCGCAGGCTCACCGAGGAGGGTCTGCGCCAGCGCAAGAGCGGCAACCTCGACGTCGCACTGGCGGCGCTGTCGGCGGCATCGGGCGACCGCGTCAGCCTCGACGCGACGCAGGCTCCCGCGTTCCTGATGGCCCTCACCGACGTCCGGCTGCTCCTCGCCGAGCGGATGGGGATGCGCACGGAGGAGGACGCCGAGGCCCTCCACGCCGCCATGGAGACGCTCGGTGACGAGCCGCTCGGCTACGCGATGGCCTGGTACGACTTCCTCACCTGGTTGCAGGAGACGCTCACCCACGCGCTCATGGGTGACGAGTACGCAGACGAGGACGACGAGGACGACGAGGGCGACGACGAGACGGGCGACCACGCAGGCGACGACGCAGACGAGGACGACGCAGACCGCCTGTGACGGAGCCGACGTCCCAGCTCGGGGCGTGCGTCGGTGCCAGAGCCTAGGGTCGAGAGCGTGGATGTGACCATCGTCGGCTGCTCCGGATCCTTCGCCGGTCCGGCCTCGCCCGCGTCGAGCTATCTCGTGCGGGCCGAGCACGAGGGCCGCACGTGGAGCGTCGTGCTCGACCTCGGCAACGGGGCCCTCGGCGCCCTCCAGCGCCACCTCGACCCGCTCGATGTCGACGCCTACGTCCTCAGCCACCTCCACGTCGACCACTTCATCGACCTGTGCGGGCTGTACGTGATGATGCGCTACGTCCCGGGCGGCGTGAAGCGGGCGCCGATGCCGACGTGGGGACCGCAGGGCACGGGCGCCCACCTCGCCCGCGCCTACGGCAACCCGGGGGTCGAGGACGTCGGCGGGGTCTTCGACTTCGGCGTGATCCGCGACCGGGAGCCGCTCGTCGTCGGGCCCTTCACCATCACGCCGTTCCGGGTCAACCACCCCGTCGAGGCGTTCGGCCTGCGGGTCGAGGCGGGAGGTCGCGTCCTCGCCTACACCGGCGACACCGACAGCTGTCCCCAGCTCGCGACACTGATGGCGGGCGCCGACCTCGTCCTCGCCGACTCGGCATTCGTCGACGGCCGCGACGACGCGCGCGACATCCACCTCTCCGGCAGGCGGGCGGCCTGCGCCGCCGTCGAGGCCGGCGGGGTCAAGCGGCTGATGCTCACCCACCTCCCGTCGTGGAACGACCCCGAGGTATGCCGCTCACAGGCTGCCGCGGTCTGGCCCGGACCCGTCGAGCTGGCCGAGCCCGGGGCGACGTACCCGCTCTAGCGCGAACTCGGCGTCAGCGGATGCCGCTCCGGGCGAACCCCTGGACGAAGTAGCGCTGGAAGACGAGGAAGAGCAGCACCATCGGGCCGACGTTGAGCAGCGCGAACGCCATCGTGCCGCCGTAGTCGGCGCCGAACTGGCCCTGCAGGTAGAGCAGGCCGATGGGCAGGGTGAAGAGCTCGTTCTGCTTGAGCGCGATGAGGGGCCAGGCGAAGTCGTTCCAGGTCTGGAGCAGCGTCATGAAGAACAGCACCGCGATGAGGGGTTTCGACAGGGGCAGCACGATGCGGGTGAAGACGCGGACGTGCCCGGCGCCGTCGATGCGGGCCGCGTCGATGAGGTCGCGCGGGATCGCGAGGATGAACTGCCTCGACAGGAAGACCCCGAAGGCCGAGGCCGAGGTCGGCAGGATGACGGCCCAGTAGGTGCCGTAGAGGTGAGCCTCGGAGACCAGGCGGAAGAGCGGCACCATGATGACCTGCACCGGGAGCATGAGCGTCGAGAGGGCGAGCAGGAAGAGCAGGGTCGACCCCCGGAAGCGGAGCTGGGCGAAGGCGTAGCCGGACAGCAGGCTGATCGTCACGGTGATGAGGGCGACGACGAGCGAGATCGCGACCGAGTTGCCGAACCACGTGGTGACGGGGAACGACGAGAACACCCGCTGGAAGTTCTCCAGCGTGAACGCGCGCGGCCACAGCCGCAGGTCGCCGCCCAACAGCTCGGCGCGGGTCGAGAAGGCGACGACGACCATCCAGTAGAGCGGGAAGATGATGACCGCTGCGATCACGACGGCGAGGACGAGCCGTCCGACGTAGCCCGCGCGACCGCGGCGACGCCCCCCGGTGGTGGCGGTGGTGGCGGCGGTGGCGGCGGTGGCGGCGGTGGTGGGCTCCGCGCTCATTCGACGAGGTCCCGGGTCCGGCTCGTGCGCCACCGGATCACGGTGAAGGTGAGCGTGAGCACCAGTAGGAACATGCCGATTGCTGCGGCATACCCCTGGTCGCCCGTGACGAAGCCGTTGTCGTAGGCATAGGTCACGAGCACCGTCGTCGCGTTCTGCGGCCCACCGCCGGTCATCACGAAGACGATGTCGAAGACCTGGAAGGAGTAGACGACGTTGAGCACGAGCAGGAAGAAGGACGAGGGGCCGACGAGCGGCACGGTGAGGTGGCGGAAGCGCTGCCAGCCAGTGGCTCCGTCGAGCCGGGCGGCCTCGTACAGCTCGGGATTGATCGCCTGGAGGCCCGCGAGGTAGATGAGCATGTTGAAGCCGACGCGCCACCACAGCGTGACGAGCAACACCGACGCGAACGCCGCCGTGCCGTTCGACTGCCAGTCGACGGACGGGAGCCCGAGCGACCGGAGCAGCTTGTCGAGGACCCCGGTGTCCTGGTCGAAGACCAGCACACCGATGAGCGCCGTCGCGACGCCCGAGATCGCCATCGGCAGGATGAGGACGGAGCGGAACAGCCCCCGGGCAGGCAGGACCGAGTTGAGCAGCACCGCGATGCCGAGCCCGATCGCCATTGAGGCCGGCGTGACGATGACGGTGAAGAGCACCGTGTTGGCGGTGGCCCGCCAGAAGACGGGATCGGTCGCGAGCCGGCTGTAGTTGTCGAGACCGACGAAGCGCCCGGCGCCGAAGCCGTTGGTCTGCTGGAAGCTGATCACGACCGCCCAGACGAGGGGCACCAGCACGAAGACGGCCAGCAGCACCATGTTCGGCGCCACGAACGCATAGCCGGTCAGCGACTCCCTCCGGAGGAAGCGGGAGCGACGTGACCTCACGGGGCGGTGGCCTGCGCGATGCCGGCCGAGATGCCCGCGAGCGTGCTCGTCGTGTCCTGTCCGCCGACGAAGGCCTGCTCGAGCTGGTCCTTGAGGACGGTGATGATCTTCGACATCGAGGGCGACGCGACCTGGCCCGAGTCACCGGGCCGGACCGTGCTGGCCTGACCGATGAAGACGGGGGACAGCTCGGGGCGGGCGGCGAAGGTGATGCCCGACGTGCTGAGGTCGGAGCGGGTCGGGAGTAGGGAGGCCCCGGCGCAGAACCCCTCCATCGCGTCGGCCTGCGTCATGAAGTCGAGGAACGTCGCCGCCAGCTCGGGCTTGCCCGTCTTGGCGGTGGCCACGAGGGCGTTCCCACCGAAGTCGCCGGCCGACCGGAGGTTGCGCGGCGCGTACGTCGCGCCCCACTCGAAGTCGAGGGTCTGCTCCGCGTCCGGGATGAGGAAGGCCCCGCCGAAGTTCATCGCGGTCGTCTGGGCGTACCAGAGGTCAGCGGCATACTTCGTCGACTTCACCGAGCTGTTCGGGGGGACGAGACCCTGGCTGAAGAAACCCTTGGTGAAGTCGACCGCCTGGCGACCCGCGGCGGAGTCGATGGCGGGCGTCACGAGGTCCTCGGCGAGGAAGCGGCCGTCAGACTCGAAGAGCCAGTTGAGCCAGCGCGTCACGCCGTTGCCCTGCCAGTTGTAGGCGAACGGGTAGCGACCTGAGGGCAGGCTCTTGCGAAGCGCCTGGGCCACCTTCTCGAACTCTGCCCACGTCCAGGCCTGCTCGAGCGAGGTCGGGACCGAGTCCACGCCGGCCCGGGTGAGGGCGGCCTTGTTGTAGAGGATGGCCGTCGTGTCCGTGTGGTGCGGCACCCCGAAGGGCTTGTCGCTGTTCTGGACCGCGGCCCACGCGGCCGGGGTGAACCGGTCACTGAAACCGCTGGACAGGTGCGACGTGAGGTCGAGCAGCTGGCCGCGTCCCGCGTAGCTGCCGAACGTGTAGTACGGCACCCGGAAGATGTCCGGAGGGTTGCCCGCCTGGAGCTGCGCGTCGATGTTCGTGAACATCTGGGCGTAGGGGACCGCGTTGAGGGTCACCTTCGAGCCGGGGTTGGCCCTCTCGAAGGCGGTGATGGCGGTGCGGAAGCCGGCCAGCTCGCTGTCCGTGCCCCAGGTCGTGAAGGAGAGGGTGTCGGTGCCCGACTTCGTGGTGGTGCTCGAGGGGGCGAAGCCGCACCCGGCGAGAATCGCGGGGAGGGTGAGCGCCCCCGCTGCGGTGAGGAAGTGGCGGCGGTCGAGATCCATGCGTCTGCTCCTGCTCGGTCGAGTTGACTGAGATCTACCCCGAACGTCCCCGTCCTCGTCGGCTCCCGCCGGTCTGTCCAACGTTGACGGTCGCACGGCACTCGCAACGCGCACGCTGGGCCGGGTCTGGTGGGGGTGGCCGCGACGCGGGTACGACCCCTGAGGTGCTTGACCGGCCGCCTCGATCGGCCACAGCCACCTGTACCGCAGATCCACCCCAGCCCAGGAGGCAACGAATGCAGCAGCGCAGTCTCGGCTCACTCAAGGTCAGCGCGATCGGTCTCGGCGGCATGCCGATGTCGATCGAGGGCCGCCCGGAGCGTGACCGGTCCGTCCGGACCATCCACGCAGCCCTCGACGCCGGCGTGACGTTCATCGACACCGCCGATGCCTACCACCGCGACGCGGGGGAGGTCGGTCACAACGAGAGCCTCATCGCCGAGGCCATCGGCTCCTACTCGGGCGCCATCGACGACGTCGTCGTCGCCACGAAGGGCGGGCACCTGCGCCCCGGTGACGGCTCGTGGACCCTCAACGGCCGTCCCGACTACCTCAAGGAGGCCGCCCGGGCCTCGCTCCAGCGGCTCGGTGGGGACGCCATCGGGCTCTACCAGTTCCACCGTCCCGACCCCGACGTGCCCTACGAGGAGTCGGTGGGGGCCCTCGCGGACCTGCTCGACGAGGGCGTCATCCGGATGGCCGGGATCTCCAACGCGAGCCCCGACCAGATCCGGCTCGCCCAGCAGACGCTCGGTGGGCGCCTCGTGTCGGTGCAGAACCAGTTCTCGCCCGCCTTCCGCAGCAGCCAGGCCGAGCTCGACCTGTGCGCGGAGCTGGGACTCGCCTTCCTGCCCTGGAGCCCGCTCGGCGGCATCAAGAGCGCGGCCGGACTCGGCGACGAGCACGACGCCTTCAAGGAGGTTGCGGAGGCGCACGACGTGAGCCCGCAGAAGGTGGCCCTCGCCTGGGAGCTCGCCCTCGCCCCCGTCGTCATCCCGATCCCCGGGGCCTCGCGTCCCGAGAGCATCGCGGACTCCGCGACGGCCGGCGACCTCACCCTCACCGACGACGAGGTCTCGCGCCTGTCAGCGGCGAGCGACGGCGCGGCCTGACACCGCTCCCCCCACGATCGCGTGCCCCGTCGACGACTGTCGGCGGGGCACGCGTCGCGTGGGCCGAGGCGTCAGCTGCGCGCGCGGGCCGGACGCTGCGGACGGGCGAGGGACTCTGCCGCGCGGACGGCCGCCGCGGGCGCCGGCTCGAGTCGTGCAACGGGCATGAGGAACCAGTGCCGAGCCAGGCAGACGACCTTCACGTGCTCGACGGGTCCGTGCGTGCTCTCGAGGACGTGCCGGTCCGTGACCTCTGCCACCTGGTCGCACTCGGGACACTGGGTGATCTCGATCATCGGTCTGCTCCCTTCCGGTGGGTACACGGGTCAGAGGAGCGGCGCTGGATCCTGATACGACGGGAGGGCGACCGTCAGGTGCGGGACAACGGGCTGTCCACTCCTCGTCGTCGGTGTTACGGCCTCCTTACGAAGGCTCGACGGACCGTGGGGGGCAGGCGATTCGGGCTTAGCGTGAGGGAATGGCTAGCCTCGAGGGCATGACTGCCACCCGACATGACGGACGTGCCCCAGACCAGACGCGCGAGGTGCGGATCACCCGCAACTGGCTCGACCACGCTGAGGGCAGCGTGCTCGTCGAGTTCGGCCGCACGCGCGTGCTCTGTGCCGCCTCGTTCACCGAAGGCGTCCCGCGCTGGCTCAAGGGCCGGGGGACCGGTTGGGTCACCGCCGAGTACGCGATGCTGCCCCGGGCCACGAACACCCGTTCCGACCGCGAGAGCGTCAAGGGGAGGATCGGCGGGCGCACCCACGAGATCTCCCGTCTCATCGGTCGCAGCCTCCGCGCCGTCATCGACACCAAGGCGCTGGGGGAGAACACGATCGTGCTCGACTGCGACGTGCTGCAGGCGGACGGGGGCACCCGCACCGCTGCGATCACCGGTGCGTATGTCGCCCTCGTGGACGCCATCGAGGACGCTCGCGAGCGGGGGTTGATCCCGAAGAAGTCCCAGCCCCTGACCGGCTCGGTCGCGGCGGTCTCGGTGGGCGTCGTCGACGGCGCCGCCGTCCTCGACCTCGACTACCCGGAGGACTCGACGGCCGGCACCGACATGAATGTCGTGATGACCGGGGACGGACGCTACATCGAGGTCCAGGGCACGGCCGAGGGCGAACCCTTCGACCGGGCTGTCCTCGACCAGCTCCTCGAGCTCGCGGCCACGGGCTGCGCCGACCTCACGGTCCGTCAGCAGGAGGCGCTCGACGCGCCGGCGGGGGAGCGCCGGTGACCAGGGTCGTCCTCGCCACCCACAACCCGCACAAGGTCGAGGAGCTGCGCGAGATCCTCGGCGACGTGTGCGCGGAGCTCGGCCTCGACATCGTCGGTCTGGACCAGTTCCCCGACGCCCCGGACGTCGTCGAGGACGGCGTGACCTTCGAGGCCAACTCCCTGCTCAAGGCGTCGTCGGCCGCCGAGTCGACGGGCCTGCCGGCCCTCGCCGACGACTCGGGCCTGGCCGTCGACGTGCTGGGCGGGAGCCCGGGCATCTTCAGTGCCCGTTGGTCCGGTGGCCGCGGCGACCGGGCGAACCTCGAGCTGCTGCTCGCGCAGCTCGGCGACGTCCGCGACGAGAACCGGGCCGCCGCCTTCCTCTGCGCCGCAGCCCTCGTCATGCCGGACGGTCGCAAGGTCGCGGAGGTCGGCCGCTACCCGGGTCACGTCACCCGGGCCCCCCGCGGGGACGGTGGTTTCGGCTACGACCCGGTCTTCGTCCCATCCGCGCAGCCCACCGACGACGAACGAACCCTTGCGGAGTTCTCCGCCGACGAGAAGAACGCCGTCTCGCACCGCGCACTCGCGTTCCGCGCGCTCGTGCCGCACCTGAAGGAGCACCTGAGACCATGACGACGACGAGCCCGACGAGCAGCCCCACCAGGTCGGAGGAGCCGCGACCCGCGGCGCCTCCGTGGTGGCACGGCTTCGTCGACGGGCTCGTCGCCGGCCTGCTCACCGTCGGGCTCGCGACCCTCTTCGCGGCCGTGCTCGTGGCCACCGGTCGCGGTGGGGGCCAGCCGGCCCCCATCGCCGCCGTGAGCGGGGCGTTCATCGACCGGACCCCGGCCTGGCTCAAGGACGTCGCGATCGCGACCTTCGGGACCAACGACAAGCGGGCGCTGCTCATCGGCACCGTTGTCGTGCTCGGGCTCGTGTGCGGCCTCGTCGGGATGCTTGCCCGTCGACGACTCACCCCGGGCCTGCTCCTCTTCGCGCTGCTCGGTGTCGTCGGCACCGGAGCGGTGCTCACCCGCCCGGGCGCGGCACCGCTCGACATCGTCCCCACCGTGCTCGGCGTGGCGGCGGGCCTCTGGTTCCTCAGTCACAGCCACCCGGTGACCTCGGCGACCTCGGCGACCTCGGCGACCGGGACGGGCGCGACCAACCCGGCCCGACGCTGGCTCGTCGGGGCCGCGGTCGGCGGGACAGCGGCATACCTCGGCGGGTTCCTCGGCAAGGGCTCGACCGCGGCGACCGCGTCACGCGAGGCCGTCGCGAAGACCCCGGTCACGGTGCCGACGGCGGACACGGTCACCATCCCGGCCGGCGCCGATCTCAAGATCCCCGGCCTGACGCCCTTCGTCGTGCCCAACGACGACTTCTACCGCATCGACACCGCCATCGTCGTGCCCCGCGTCGACACCGCGGAGTGGAGCCTCAAGGTCACCGGCATGGTTGACCGGGAGATCGAGATCGACTGGGCGACCCTTCAGTCGAAGCCGATGCAGGAGGCGCTCGTCACGCTCATGTGCGTGTCCAACGAGGTCGGTGGGGACCTCACGGGGAATGCCGTCTGGACCGGGTGGCCCGTGCGCGAGCTGCTCGCGATGGCCGGCCCGAAGCCGGGAGCGGACATGGTGCTGTCCCGCAGCGTCGACGGCTTCACGGCCGGCACGCCGCTCGAGGCGCTCACCGACGACCGCAACGCGCTCATCGCCACGCGGATGAACGGGGAGCCGCTGCCCTTCGAGCACGGCTTCCCCGCCCGC
>JBBRGO010000137.1:0-8790 GCA_038224055.1 Actinomycetales bacterium | reverse complement strand
TTCACCCGGCGAGCCAACCCGCACCGCATCGGCGACGGCCCCGCCGGCGGACGTCTGCCCTGGCGCAGCCGGACGGCCTGGCTCGTCGCGGCCTACCTCGCCCTCCAGTCGTGGTGCTTCTACTCCGCGATCACCTGGCTGGCGCCCACCTACGTCGAGCAGGGCTGGGACCGGGCCGAGGCCGGCTACCTCGCCGCGGCCTTCAGCGGCGCCCAGATCGTCTCCGGCCTGCTCGGGCCGGTGCTGAGCGACCGCGTCGGCGACCTGCGCCGGCTGCTCCTGCCTGCGGCCGTGCTCGGTGTCGCCGGGTCACTCGGCATCTTCCTCGCCCCGACCGCGGCCCCGTGGCTCTGGGCCGTCGTCACCGGCCTCGGCCAGGGCGCCGCCTTCTCGCTCGCCCTCGTGCTGCTCGTGCGGTATGCCGTCAGCCCGGACGCGAGCGGGCGCCTCTCGGGAATGGCCTTCCTCATCTCCTACGGGATCGCGTCCCTCGGACCCCTCGCGATGGGTCTGGTCCGCGACGTGACCGGGGGGCTCACCCTCGTCTGGCTCGTGCTCGCCGTCGTCGGGGCCGCCCAGGCCCTCGTCGTCACCCGGCTCCGGCCGGACCTCGCCCGGGTCCGTTGATGAGCACCTCCGCGCTGCTCCCGGGGTGCTATGCCTGCGACCGGCAGGCCGATCCGAGCCCGCCCCCGCGCCACGACGTCACGCACACGGACCACTGGCGGGTGGTCCACGCGTTCAACTCGACCCTCCCGGGGTGGCTCGTCCTGCTCCCCACGAGTCACATCACCTCGTTCACCGAGCTCGCCCCCGAGGCGGCGGACGAGCTCGGCGGGCTCGTCCGCCGCCTCGGCCTCGCCCTCGAGTCCGTCTCCGGCTGCGCGAAGACCTACCTCATGCAGTTCTCCGAGCAGGAGGGCTTTGCCCACCTGCACCTGCACCTCGTGCCGCGGATGCCGGATCAGCCCGACACCGCCCGCGGACCGAAGTGCTTCGTGCACCTCACCGACGACCGGTCGCAGTGGCTCCCGGACGACCGGCTCGACGAGATCGCCCTCGCCGTCCGGGACACGCTCGCCCGATGACGTCGGTCGTGCGGATCACCGCGGAGACGTGGCGCGGGCGCAGCGCCCGGTCGACCGACTTGGGGTCAAGGGTCTGGTGCAACGGACGCTTCCGCGGGATGGGGGAAAGTGCCCACTCGACGGCAGACTCCGTCGAGTGGGCAGTTCGGTCTGCCGGGGGTGGGGAAGAAAGTGCCCACTCGACGGGGTGCCGGAGGGTCAGCCCCAGTAGTCGTCGATCGACTCGGGGGCGTCGTCGCGGACCGTGCTCGTCCGGCGCTCCGTCACGCTGAGCCGGCCTCGGTAGAAGAGCATCGGCCGGCCGGACTCCCCGTCCTCGATCTCGACGACGCGAGCGACGACGACGTCGTGGTCGCCGGCGACGTGCACCTGCTCGACCGCGCAGTGGATGCGCATGAGCACCCCTGGCAGGCTGGGCCCGCCCGTGGCGGACGGCGTCCAGTCGAGGTCGGCGAACCGCCGCCCGGCAGAGGAGCCGAAGCGCTCGATGAGGTCGCGCTGCGCATGGCCGAGGACGTTGACGGTGATCCGTCCCTGGTCGCGCATCTGCGGCCACGATCGGCCGCGGTGGTCGGCGCAGAAGAGCACGAGAGGCGGGTCGAGGGACACCGACGCGAACGACTGACAGGCGAACCCGACCGGCTCGCCCGCGCTGTCGAGACCGGTCACGACCGTGACCCCCGTGGCGAAGTGACCGAGGGCGTGCCGCATCCGGTCCGGGCCGGGCGCAGTCACCGACGCTCACCCTCGTCGCCGTGGGCGGCGTCGTCGCCGGTGTCACCGGGTCGGCCCTCGCCGAAGGCCTGGACGAGCGCGGCCAGCCGGGACGCCTCGCGTCCGGAGACGTCACCGTCGGCCTTCTGGATCGCCATCACGGCGACGGTGTCGGAGTCCGACAGGTCGAGCGTCACCCATGGCTCGCCGCCGCCGAACTGGATGCTGACGACCTCACCCCACTCGAGGCGACGCGTGAGCAGCAGGTTGCGCACGACGAGTCCGTCCCGGCTAGGCAGGGCGACGATCGAGGCGTAGCGCCAGGCGAGCAGGGCCACGGCGGCACCCAGCCCGAAGAACATCACGCGGTCCCCGATGCCCCACCGGGGCCCCGAGTCGGCGGGCATCGCGACGGCGATCGCGCCGAAGACGAGCACGGAGGCCCAGGCCACGACGATCGCCACGGCCCGCCCCCGGCGCGGCCGGAACGGAGCGAAGGCGTCGCTCGGGGCGGACCCGCCCACCGGCTGCGTCACGGGATCAGAGCCGGCACGCGGCGATGTCGGTGACGAGGATAGCCCGCGCCCCGAGGTCGTAGAGCTCGTCCATGAGGCGGTTGCGGCCCAGCCGCGGCACCATCGCGCGCACCGCGACCCAGTCGTCGTCCTGCAGGGGTGACACCGTCGGGGACTCCAGGCCCGGGGTCAGCTCACAGGCCCGCTCGACGAGGTGCCTGGGACAGTCGTAGTCGACCATGACGTAGGTCCGGGCGGTGATCACGCCGGCGAGGCGGCGCTGGAGCACCGAGACGGCCTGGCTCTCACCGGGTCGGTCGCCGCGGATGAAGACGGCCACCGACCGGAGGATGGGGTCACCGAAGACGGCGAGGCCCTGCTGGCGCAAGGTCGTCCCCGTCTCGACGACGTCGGCGATGCAGTCGGCGACCCCGAGCGTGATCGCCGTCTCGACGGCCCCGTCGAGACGCACGACCACGGCCGAGAGCCCCCGGGCGGCGAGGTCGGCCTGGACGAGACCGGCATACGACGTCGCGACGCGCTTGCCCGCGATGTCCGCCACGGTGGCCACCTGACCCGGCCGACCGGCATACCGGAAGGTCGAGCCGCCGAAGCCGAGCTCCATCACCTCGACCGCCGTCGAGCCCGAGTCGAGGAGCAGGTCGCGGCCGGTCACCCCGGCGTCGACGGTCCCCGAACCGACGTAGACCGCGATGTCACGGGGGCGGAGGTAGAAGAACTCGACGTCGTTCTCGGCGTCGGTGACGACGAGCTCCTTGGTGTCGCGGCGGGTCCGGTAGCCGGCCTCGCGGAGCATCTCGACGGTGGACTCGGACAGGGCGCCCTTGTTGGGCACGGCGATGCGCAGCATGGTTCGTGGGTCCTCAGAGGTGGGCGTAGACGTCGTCGAGCGTGATGCCCTTGGCGAGCATGAGGACCTGCAGGTGGTAGAGCAGCTGGCTGATCTCCTCGGCCGTCTCCGTCGTCGACTCGTACTCCGCGGCCATCCACACCTCGGCGGCCTCCTCGACGATCTTCTTGCCGATGGCGTGGACCCCGGCATCGAGCTCGACGACCGTGCCGGAACCCTCGGGTCGGGTCTGCGCCTTCTCGGCCAGCTCGGCGTACAGCTGCTCAAAACTCTTCACGGGGCCCAAGCCTACGGTCCGGGTCGTCGTGCTCGCACCGCCGCTCACCTCCGGGCCACGTCGCGGAGCGCGAGGACCGTCGCGACCGCAGCCGTTGCGGCCTCGTGCCCCTTGTCCTCGGCCGACCCGGGCAGGCCGGCCCGGTCGAGCGCCTGCGCCTCGTCGTCGCAGGTGAGCACCCCGAAGCCGATCGGCGTCAGGGTGCGCAGCGAGACCTCGGTGATCGCCGAGGTGGCCGCCTGGCAGACGTAGTCGAAGTGCGGCGTCCCTCCCCGGATCACGACACCGAGCGCGACGAGGGCATCGAGACCCCCGGCACCCCCGGGACCGTCGGGACCGTCGGGACGGTGGGCGAGGGTCGCGCACGCCACCCCGAGCTCGAACGTGCCGGGGACGCGCACGACCTGCACGTCGGTCACCCCGGCGTCCTCAAGACCGCGCCGGGCACCGTCGAGCAGCCCCGCCATCACCGGCTCATGCCACGAGGCCGCGACGACCGCCACCCGCAGGCCGCGTCCGTCGATCGTCAGGGTGGGTGCGCCGTCCTTCATGCCGTCTCCGTCTCGCTGTGGGTGGCCGGGATGTCGTGCCCCAGCCGCTCCCGCTTCGTGGTGAGGTAGTGCTCGTTGTGCTCGCCGGCCGGGCCGTGCAGCCGCTCCACCGCGACGACGTCGATGCCGTGGCCGCGCAACGAGGAGACCTTGCGCGGGTTGTTCGTGAGCAGCACGACCTGCCGGACGCCGAGGTCGTGCAGGATCGCCGCACCGGCGGCGTACTCCCGGGCGTCGACCGGCAGGCCGAGCGCCGTCTGGGCATCGACCGTGTCGGCGCCGTCGTCCTGCTCGGCGTAGGCGCGGAGCTTGTCGACGAGGCCGACGCCGCGCCCCTCGTGGCCGCCGAGGTAGACGACGACCCCGCCCTCTCGCCCCACGCGGGCGAGCGCGCCCTGCAGCTGGGGCCCGCAGTCGCAGCGGAGCGAGCCGAACGCGTCGCCGGTGAGGCACTCGGAGTGCAGCCGCGTCACCACCGCCCCGCGGCCGAGGCCCGCGGGGCCGACGAGCGCGACGTGCTCGTCACCGGTCAGGGTGTCGCGGTAGCCGTGTGCGGTGAACGTGCCGTGCGCCGTGGGAATCCGGGTGGTCGCCCGGCGTTCGACCCGGTCGTGGCGTTGCCGCCAGGCGATGAGCGCCTCGATGGTGACGACGGGCAGGCCGGACGCACGGCCGAGCGCGAGGACCGCGTCGAAGCGCATCATCCGGCCGTCGTCGTGGACGAGCTCGCCGATGATCCCGACGGGAGCCAGTCCGGCGAGCCGCGTGAGGTCCACGGCCGCCTCGGTGTGCCCGGGCCGGGTGAGCACCCCTCCGCTCCTGGCCCGGAGCGGGAGGACGTGACCCGGTCGGATCAGGTCGGCAGGTGTGGCGTCCGGATCGGCGAGCACCTGCGCGGTGCGGAGCCGGTCGGCAGCGCTGATCCCCGTCGTCACGCCGAAGGACGCGTCGACCGACACGGTGTAGGCGGTCCGGAGCGGGTCCTTGTTCTCGGCCACCATGAGCGGCAGGGCGAGCCGGTCGGCGACCTCGCCCGGCATCGGGGCGCACAGGTAGCCGGACGAGTGGCGGATCGCCCATGCCACCCAGTCGGCGGTCGCGGTCTCCGCCGAGAGGACGAGGTCGCCCTCGTTCTCCCGGTCCTCGGAGTCGAGCACGAGGACCGGTCGTCCCGCGCGGAGGGCGTCGAGGGCCGTCTCGACGGTGTCGAGCAGCGAGCTCACGACGACCCGCCCCGGTGAGCGATGAGACGCTCGACGTACTTCGCGAGGACGTCCACCTCGAGGTTCACGTGATCGCCGACTCCCTTGCGGCCCAGGTTCGTCAGCTCGAGCGTGGTCGGGATGAGGGAGACGCTGAAGGAGTCCTCGGTCACCGAGGCCACCGTCAGCGACACCCCGTCGACCGTGATCGACCCCTTCTCGACGACGTATGCCGTGAGCCCCCTCGGCAGGGTGAGGTCCACCGTCTCCCACCGGTCCCCCGCCGTGCGCCCCGTGATGGTCGCGGTCCCGTCGACGTGGCCCTGCACGATGTGCCCACCGAACCGTCCGTTCGCGGGCATCGCCCGCTCGAGGTTGACCCGGTCGCCCGGCGCCAGGCTGCCGAGGTCACTGCGCTGCAGCGTCTCCGCCATCACGTCCACCGTGAAGCTGTCGGCGTCGTGCGCCGTGACGGTGAGGCACACCCCGTTCACCGAGATCGACGCCCCGTGGACGGCGTCGGCGACGACGGTCGGTCCGACGATGCGCAGCACGGCCGAGTCCGATCCGTGCTCGATCCCGGCAACCGTGCCGAGCTCCTCGACGATTCCGGTGAACATGGTTTCTCCTCAGAGGGTTTCGGTCGTGGGGGGTTTCGGTGTCGCGTGGACCCGGATGTCCGAGCCGATCGGGGTGACGTCCACGAGCTCGAGTCGGGCGATGTCGGCGATCGTCGTGATGCCCAGGTCACCGACGGCCTGCGGGCCCGCCCCGAGCAGCGCGGGGGCGAGGTAGGCGTAGACCTCGTCGACGAGGCCGGCCGAGAGGAACGCAGCGGCCAGGACGGGACCGCCCTCGAGCCAGCAGTCGCGGACCCCCTCGGCCCACAGGACGGCGAGCGCCTCCGCAGGGTCCCTCGTGCGCAGGTGCAGGACACGTCCGGCGGCGTCGCGGATCAGGGCCCCGGGCGGCACGTCGCGCAGGCCGACGACGACGCGCAGCGGCTGGTCCGCCGCCGGCTCCCCGTCGGGCCGGCGCACGGTGAGCCGTGGGTCGTCGACGAGCACGGTCCCGGTCCCGACGACGACGGCGTCCCGGGTCGCGCGCAGGGCGTGCACGTCGGCCCGGGCCGCCTCGCCGGTGATCCACCGGCTCGTGCCGTCGGCGGCGGCGCTGCGCCCGTCGAGCGTCCCGGCGAACTTCCATGTCACGAGGGGCCGTCCGAGGCGGATCGTGCTCGCCCAGCGGGCGTTGAGGGCGGTGGCCTCCTCGGCGAGCAGCCCCACGGTCACGTCGACCCCGGCCCGGCGGAGCAGGTCGACTCCCCCGGCGGCCTCGGCGTTCGGGTCACTCTGGGCGACGACGACGGCGGCCACCCCGGCGTCCACGAGGGCCTGGGTGCACGGGCCGGTCCGCCCGGTGTGTGCGCAGGGCTCGAGGCTGACGTAGGCCGTCGTGCCCCGAGCCCGGACCCCGGCCACCGCGAGAGCCGCTGCCTCCGCGTGCGCGGTGCCAGCACCTCGGTGCCACCCCTCCGCGACGAGGCCGCCGTCAGGCCCGACGAGGACGCACCCGACGCGGGGGTTGGGGTCCGGCCACGGGCCGGCTGCGGCGAGCTCGAGAGCCCGCCGCATCCAGGTCCGTGCTGCCGGGCTCGTCATGGCTCAGCGGGTGCCGGCCCGCGACAGGCTCGGCTCGGGGTCGTCCGACTGTTCCTGCCGCGAGATCTTGACCCACTGGCTGAAGCCGTAGAGGACGAAGAGGCCGTAGAAGGAGTAGAGCACCGCGGTGGGCACGTAGCCGGTGGCGAAGCCGAAGGGCACACCGACGAGGTCGACGGCGATCCAGGCGAGCCAGAACTCGTTCCACCCGCGGGCCATCGCGTAGGTGGCGACGATCGAGCCGACGAAGATCCACGCGTCGCACCAGTAGAACCACCACTCGGGCGTGAAGAACGGGTTGGGCGAGAGGTTCCAGATCCAGACGAACGCCTGGTGCACGACGACGGTGCCGACGAGCCAGAAGCCGACGACCGCGAGCCGCTCCCGCGAGGTGGCCCAGCGGGGCGTGATGGCCGGGGCGGAGGAGTCCTCGCCGTTGCGGGCCCGGCTGATCTGCGACCAGCGCCACCAGCCGTAGATGCTCGTGAGGATGAAGAAGACCTGACGCCCGGCCTGACCGAAGAGCGGGATGCGCTCGTCGGCACCGAAGACGGCGCCGAGGTAGACGAAGAAGAGCATGATGTTCGCGACGATCCCGACCGGCCAGGCCCAGACCCGACGCTTCATCCCGAGGTAGGCCGAGGCGAGTCCGATGAGCACGCCGACGAGCTCGAGCCAGTGGAGCTGGTACTGGCCGAAGGGGATGGCGGCGTCGATGGCCTGCTGGAAGAGGTTCTTCGATCCGTCCGCGGTGGCGAGAGTCACCATGATGATGGGGGTCCTTGAGTTCGTGCGGTCCAGGGACGCACTCCGGGGATCCCACAGGTCGTCGCGTTCCCGGGCACACGGCGGGACGCCGAGGGCCCAGGCCACGACGGCCTGTCTCGTGCTGCCTACCATCCGGACTTTCACCGTCGGTCCTGGAGTTTCACCAGGTCAACCGGCCGCTGGCTGCGGCCGGGTCGCGGACTGTCACCGCCGGCTCGGAATTACACCGACCCCGGAGCACGTAGCAGCCAGTATGCCACCGCGTCACGGTGGCGACGCCTGCCCTCCGGTTTCTGCTGCGAAGGTGCGCCCTAGCCGTGGTGTGCGTGGGTTGTCGCGAGGTCACGCAGCGTCTCGACGGCCGCGGCCGCGTCCTGCGCCCCGTAGACGGCGGAACCGGCCACGAAGACGTCGGCCCCGGCCTCAGCGCACTGCTCGATCGTGTCCGTGCTGACCCCGCCGTCCACCTGGACCCAGATCTCGCCACCCCGGCGCCGGACCGCCTCGCGGACCTGACGGACCTTGACCAGCTGGTCGGCCATGAAGGACTGTCCCCCGAAACCCGGCTCGACGGTCATCACGAGCACCATGTCGAGGTCGTCGAGCAGCTCCTCGTAGGGCCCGAACGCGGTGCCGGGCTTGAGGGCCATCGACGCGCGGGCACCGGCGCTGCGCAGGGCACGGGCGAGGCCGCGAGGGTCCGTCGCGGCCTCGATGTGGAAGGTCACCGACTGACACCCCGCCTCGGCGTATCCCGGCGCCCAGCGGTCCGGGTCATCGATCATCAGGTGGGCGTCGACGGGAATGGGGCTCACCGCGACGAGGGCCTCGACCACGGGAAGCCCGAGCGTGAGGTTGGGCACGAAGTGCCCGTCCATGACGTCGACGTGCGCCCAGTCGGCGTTGCTGATCCGGGCCAGCTCGGCCTGGAGGTTGGCGAAGTCGGCGGAGAGGATGCTCGGGGAGATCTGCACCTGCCCAGCGTACGGGTGAAGCCACCCTCCCCACTGGCCCCCGATCGGGCACGATGAGCCCATGACCGAGGCGAGCGACCTGGCCGGCTGGACCCGTGGGAGCCACACGGCGGACGGCACCACGCACGACACCTACCGGAAGGGGTCCGGCCCGGGAGTCGTCGTCATC
>JBBRGO010000136.1:0-8802 GCA_038224055.1 Actinomycetales bacterium | reverse complement strand
ATCAAGGACGCGGGGCTCGACCTGCCGGAGCGGCCGCACACCAGCGACATCCAGGGCCGGCTCGTCAACGTCTTCCTCAAGTGCGAGGTGAGCCAGGACGGCACGGTGCACGGCCGGCGCAACGCGATGCTCGACGACTCCGACGTCCACTGGCACCGCCAGATCAAGTCGGCGGTCGGTGGCGTCACGGCCTCGGTGACCGGCGACCCCGCGGTGTTCGTCTCGGTCTCGGCCGCTCACCAGGGCCCCGACGGCGGCGGCCCGGTCGCGGCCATCGTCGACCTCGGTGAGGGCGAGCCGAGCGGCTACCGCTGGACCCGCTGACTTCGCCGCCCACGCGGACGAAAGTGCCCACTCGACCGGATCGGTCGAGTGGGCAGTTTCGCGCGGGGCGTCAGTGGAAGAAGTGACGGGTCCCGGTGAAGTACATCGTCACGCCGGCCGCCTCGGCCGCGGCGATGACCTCGTCGTCGCGCTTCGAGCCGCCGGGGGCGACGACGGCACGCACGCCCGCGTCGAGGAGGATCTGCAGCCCGTCCGCGAAGGGGAAGAACGCGTCCGAGGCCGCCACCGAGCCACGGGCCCGCTCCTCGCCGGCCCGCCGGACCGCGAGGTAGGACGCGTCGACCCGGTTGACCTGGCCCATCCCGATGCCGACCGCGGCGCCGCCGGCGGCGAGCAGGATCGCGTTGGACTTCACGGCGCGGATCGCCCGCCAGGCGAGCTGGAGGTCCGCGAGGGTCGCCTCGTCTGCCGCGTCCCCGGCGACGAGGCGCCAGTTCACGGCGTCGTCCCCGCCGGTGACCGTCTCGTCGTCGGCGGCCACGACCGCGTCGACCCGGTCGACCGCCTGCAGGAGCAGCCCGCCGCTGATGGCCCGGCTCTCGACCGCCGGGGCCTGCTCGCCCGCACCGGCGGGCAGGCGTAGGATGCGGATGTTCTTCTTGCCCTTGAGGATCGCAAGCGCGTCCTCGTCGAAGTCGGGCGCGATGATGACCTCGGTGAAGACGTCCTTGACCTTGTCGGCCATCGCCGCGGTCACCGGCCGGTTGGCGGCGATGATGCCGCCGAAGGCCGACACCGGGTCGGTCGCGTGGGCGCGGTCGTAGGCCTGCTCGACCGAGTTGCCGATGGCGATGCCGCAGGGGTTGGCGTGCTTGATGACCGCGACCGTCGGCTGGTCGCCGTGGTCGTGGGCCGCCCGCACCGCCGCGTCCGTGTCGACGTAGTTGTTGTAGGACATCTCCTTGCCGTGCAGCTGCTCGGCCGATGCGACACCGGGCCGGCCCCCGCGGTAGAGCGCGGCGCGCTGGTGCGGGTTCTCCCCGTAGCGCAGCACTGCCTCGCGGTCGAACGTCGCGCCCACCCACGCCGGGAAACCGGTGCCGTCGCTCGTGTCGGCGACGACATTGCCCATCCAGCTCGCGACCGCGGTGTCATAGCTCGCCGTGTGGACGAACGCCTCCGCGGCGAGGCGGCGGCGCTGCTCGAGGGTGAAGCCGCCGCTTCCCGCCGCCTCGACGACCTGGTCGTATGCCGCGGGGCTCGTCACGGTCGCGACGCTCGCGTGGTTCTTGGCCGCCGCGCGGACCATCGACGGTCCGCCGATGTCGATCTGCTCGACACACTCATCCTCGCTCGCACCCGAGGCGACGGTGTCGCTGAACGGGTAGAGGTTGACGACGACGAGGTCGAACGGCTCGACACCGAGGTCGGCGAGCTGGCGGACGTGGTCCTCGTTGCGGGTGTCGGCGAGGATGCCGGCGTGCACGCGGGGATGGAGGGTCTTCACCCTGCCGTCGAGGCACTCCGGGAAGCCGGTGAGCTCTTCGACCTGTGTCACGGGGACTCCGGCCGCGGCGATCGTCTTCGCCGTCGACCCGGTCGAGACGATGGCGACGCCGGCAGCGTCGAGGGCCGCGGCGAGCTCCGCGAGACCGGACTTGTCGTAGACCGAGACGAGCGCCCGTCTGAGGGGGCGGCGTCCGTCACTCTGGGCGGGCGTGGACGTGGGCATGCAGCACTCCTGAGGGTCGAACGGGTTCGTCGAAGCGTGGGGCACCCAGGCGATCGATGCTCCCGACGTCACTCCCCGGTGGTGGCCCACCTGCGCCAGTCGTGTAGCCCCAGACTACCGGTCAGGCCCCGCCGAACCGAACTCGTCGTCCCTCCACGGTCCATCCCTCGCGGGCCATCCGCCCGACGACGTCGACGAGCAGCCGGCGCTCCTGGACCTTGATCCGCTCGTGCAGCGACTCCTCGGTGTCGTCCGGCTCGACCCGGACGACGAGCTGCTCGATGATCGGCCCGGTGTCCACGCCGGCATCGACGAGGTGGCACGTCGTGCCGGTCACGCGGACGCCGTGGGCCAGCGCGTCCCGCACCCCGTGGGCCCCGGGGAAGCTCGGCAGCAGGGCCGGGTGGGTGTTGACGAACGTCTGCTCGGCCAGCGCCGCGGGCCCGAGGATCCGCATGAACCCGGCCGTGACGACGAGGTCCGGTGCCACCGCGTGGATCTGCTCCGCCAGCGCGACGTCCCACTCCGCGCGCGACGCGAAGTCGGCTGGACGGCATACGAACGTCGGTATGCCGGCCCGCTCCGCGCGCACGAGCCCCGCGCAGGGGCGATCGGCGCCGACGGCCAGGATCCGCGCGCCGTGGCCGGGGTCGACGGCAGCGTCGATCAGGGCCTGGAGCAGGGTCCCGGATCCGGAGACGAGGACGAGGACGCCGGCGCCGCCGGGGTCCCGCTGCACGGGGTCGCTGCTCACGAGCCGCACTGTAGCGCGGCCCCGGTGCGCCCTCCCGCAGCCCATGCGTGAGGATGGGTGCGTGAGTGAGCCCGGACCCGACCCCACCGTCGTCGATGCCCGGGAGCGGGCCCGGCGGACGCTACCGGTGTCACTGCTCATGCTCATCGGGGTGGTCGCGATGTACCTGCCGCTGCCGAAGCGGTTCGTCGCGGTGCTCCCGCTCCTCGTGGCCGGCTACCTCAGCATCACCCTGCTCCGCTTCCTCTCCGGCCGACCCGGGCGACAGAAGGTCTGGCCCGCGGTCACGCTGGGGATCATCGGGCTGCTGCTCGCCTCGCTCGCCTTCCAGGCGGCCTTCTACCCCACCGTCCAGGCCTACGAGACGTGCCTGGCCGGAGCGCAGACGAGCCAGGCCCGCGCGGTCTGCGAGCAGGCCCGCACCGTGTCGCCGTTGGGCTTCCTCACCGGCTGAGGGCCCCTACTCGACCCGGGCCTCGTCGGTCCGGCCGGCCCGGCCGTCCGCCTCGTCGTCGTCGGTGGCGACGGTGGGCCCGGCGTCCTGCGTCGCTGCGACGTGCTCGCGCCAGAGCCGCCAGCCGACCCAGCCTCCGGCACCGACGAGCACCTCGAGGGCGAGGGCGAGCGTGAACGGCAGGAGCGGCACCCCGACCGCGGCGAGTCGCTCGACCCCCACCGCGCCGTTGCCGAGCCCGGCGAGGAGGGCGACGACGCCGACCGCGAGCAGACCTGCGGTCGCGGTCGCGAGCAGGCGGGCGCGCAGGTTCCCGAAGAACTCGAGCTGCTGGTCGACCCAGCGCCCGACCAGCGCTCCGGCTGCCACGGGCACGAGCACGACGGCGTACAGGATGGCTGGGTAGTCTGCCGCGTCGGGCAGCGCACCGAGCACGGGGACGAGGGGCATCAGGCCCGGCTGGGCCGCGGCCGGGGTGACCATCGCGCCGACGGCGACCTGGAAGCCCGGTCCGGCGAGGAACGAGAGCGCCCAGATCGCTGCGTTGCCGAGCAGCGCCAGCTGGGCGAGCCCGATGACGGCACCGGCCGCGAGGTTGGCGTCGTACTGGCCCTGGACGCTCGCGACGTCGCTCCACGAGAAGAGGATCCGGGCGACTGCAACGACGGCGCCGACGAGCAGGAGCAGCCTCGCGCCGCGCCAGCCGATCCGCCAGACGATCGGCAGCCATGACGGTCCGCGGCGGAACCACGAGCGCACGAAGGCCGGTGAGTCCTCTTCGGCGGGTCGGAGCAGGGCGAAGCCGAGCCCCGCGAGCGGAACCAGGAGGGTGCCCACGACGGCGGCGACACCCGGTACGGCCGGACCGCCGAGGGTGAGCAGCGCCACGAGCCCGGCCACGGCGACGTAACCGAGCAGGTAACCGGGAACGACCCCGCGCTGGAGCACCAGGCCCCACGCGAGGGCGCCGACGCGGTCGCGCTCGAGGGCGACCAGCCGCCGGGTCGAGCGGGCGGCGATGAGGACGAAGACGAGCAGGAGCAGGATCGGTGCGACCGAGATGCTGAGGGCGTTGACCCCGACCGACTGCGCGTGACCGAGGAACCAGGCGGCGCTGCCGACCTGGACGGCCGAGAACCAGCCGAGCGAGCTCTCCGGAGCGGCGACCCAGCCCACGAGGGCGGGCAGCACGACGACGGCCCAGGTCCAGAGGGCGGTGAGCACGCCGGCGCGGAAGGCCCCGGGGAGGGCCGAGGCGGGCGCGGTCGCCGAGCTGGCTGTGGACAGGGTGCTCACTCCTCGAGGACGGGCGGTGCTGCGCGACGTGGCTTGCGGCCGCGTCCCCATGGTCACAAGTCGCGGCCGAGGGAGCGAGCGCCCACGCCGACGGGGCGGGAACTCGCTCCCAGCGACCTGGGTCCGGGGGCTGCTACGCGGAGAGGCCCTGCATGATCTCGCGCATCAGCTGGGCCGTCTCGGTGGGCGTCTTGCCGACCTTGACCCCGGCAGCCTCGAGGGCCTCCTTCTTGCCCTGCGCCGTGCCCGACGAGCCGGACACGATGGCGCCGGCGTGGCCCATCGTCTTGCCCTCGGGGGCGGTGAACCCGGCCACGTAGCCGACGACCGGCTTGGTCACGTGGTCCTTGATGTAGGCCGCCGCGCGCTCCTCGGCGTCGCCGCCGATCTCGCCGATCATGACGATGGCGTCGGTGTCGGGGTCGTTCTCGAAGGCCTCGAGGCAGTCGATGTGGGTCGTCCCGATGATCGGGTCGCCACCGATGCCGACGGCGGAGCTGAAGCCGAAGTCCCGCAGCTCGTACATCATCTGGTAGGTCAGCGTCCCCGACTTCGACACGAGACCGACCCGACCGCCCCCGGAGATGGTGGCCGGGATGATGCCGGCGTTCGCGACACCGGGCGTGATCAGCCCGGGGCAGTTCGGCCCGACGATGCGGGTCGTGCCCTTCTCCTGCGCATAGGCGAAGAACTCGGCGGTGTCCTTGACGGCGACGCCTTCGGTGATGACGACGGCGAGCGGGATGGCGGCGTCGATCGCCTCGACGACCGCGGCCTTGGTGAAGGCGGCCGGGACGAAGATGACCGAGACGTTGGCCCCGGTGGCGTCGATGGCCTCCTGGACCGTGCCGTAGACGGCGACGGAGACACCGCCCTCGAAGTCGACCGAGGTGCCGGCCTTGCGGGGGTTGACGCCGCCGACGATGGTCGTGCCGGACTTGAGCATGCGCTGCGTGTGCTTCATGCCCTCGGAGCCGGTCATGCCCTGGACGATGACCTTGGAGTCCGCGTTGAGGAAGATAGCCATGGGTGGTTCCGCCTTTCAGTTCTTCGCCGCGGCGGCGAGCTCGGCAGCCTTGCGGGCCGCGCCGTCCATGGTCGGCTCGATGGTCACGAGGGGGTGGTTGTGCTCCTGGAGGATGCGTCGGCCCTCCTCGACGTTGTTGCCGTCGAGTCGCACGACGAGCGGGCGGTCCTCCTCGTCGCCGAGGGCGTCGAGCGCACCGACGATGCCGTTGGCCACGGCGTCGCAGGAGGTGATGCCGCCGAAGACGTTGACGAAGACGCTCTTGACCTGCGGGTCCGACAGGATGATGTGCAGGCCGTTGGCCATGACCTCGGCACTCGCGCCGCCGCCGATGTCGAGGAAGTTCGCCGGCTTGACGCCGCCGAACTCCTCACCGGCGTAGGCGACGACGTCGAGGGTGCTCATCACGAGCCCGGCCCCGTTGCCGATGATGCCGACGGAGCCGTCGAGCTTGACGTAGTTGAGGTTCTTCTCCTTGGCGGCAGCCTCGAGGGGGTCGGCTGCCCCCTTGTCCTCGAGCGCCTCGTGGTCGGGGTGGCGGAAGCCGGCGTTCTCGTCGAGCGTCACCTTGCCGTCGAGGGCGATGATCTGGCCGTCCTCGGTCTTGACGAGCGGGTTGACCTCGACGAGCGTGGCGTCCTCGTCGCGATAGACGGTCCACAGCGCCTTGAAGGCCGCGACGAGCGCCGGCTTGTCGGCCTCGTCGAAGCCGGCCGCGTCGGCGATCTCGGCCGCCTTCGCGTCGTCGACGCCCGTGTTGGGGTCGATGGCGATCTTCGCGAGCGCCTCGGGACGCTCGACGGCGAGCTGCTCGATCTCGACGCCGCCCTCCTTGGAGCACATCGCGAGGTAGCTGCGGTTGGTGCGGTCGAGCAGGATCGAGAAGTAGTACTCCTCGGCGATCCGGGCACCCTGGGCGATCATCACGGTGCCGACCGTGTGGCCCTTGATGTCCATGCCGAGGATCTGCTCGGCGGCGGCCTGCGCCTCGTCCGGGCTCTTGGTGACCTTGACGCCACCGGCCTTGCCGCGCCCGCCGGTCTTGACCTGGGCCTTGACGACGGTCACGCCGCCGGAGCCTGCCCCGACACGCTCGGCCGCAGCACGCGCTTCCTCGGGGGTGGTGGCGGTGGCGCCGGCCAGTACCGGGACGCCGTGCGCCTCGAACATGTCGCGCGCTTGGTACTCGAAGAGATCCACGGGTGGGTCCGTCCTCATCGTCGAATCGAATCCTCGTCGACGCCGCCGAACCGTCGCTGCCGGACCCCTCGCTGGTGCGTGGTCGGTCCACCACGCGGTGGCGCAGTCGAACAGGCTGTCTCTCGGAGACTAGTGCCCGCAACGGGGCCCCAGCGACGCGGGGCGCTCCCGACCGGACGAAGATCACACTCGGGTGCGTCAGTCGACGGTGACGTGCCCGCTCGACCGGTCGAATTCAGTCGAGTGGGCACTTCCACCCGCCCCGGGCTCCGACCCGGCGGCACACCCGCGGATCAAACTGCCCACTCGACCGGGATTGGCGCGGCAAAGTGCCCACTCGACGGGGGTGGGTGGGGTCACTCGACGGAGACGTGCTCCCGGACCCAGGCGACGATCTCCATCGTCGTCGCGCCCGGGGTGAAGATCTTCGCCACGCCGAGCGCCTCGAGCTCGGGGATGTCGTCCGCGGGGATGATGCCGCCACCGAAGACGACGATGTCCTGCGCGTCCCGCTCCCGGAGCAGCTCGACGACCCGGGCGAAGTTGGTCAGGTGAGCGCCCGAGAGCACGGAGAGCCCGATGACGTCGGCGTCCTCCTGGATCGCGGCCTCGACGATCTGCTCGGGGGTCTGGTGCAGCCCGGTGTAGATGACCTCCATGCCGGCGTCCCGCAACGCCCGGGCCACGACCTTGGCGCCCCGGTCGTGGCCGTCCAGGCCCGGCTTCGCGACGACGACCCGGATGACTTCACTCACGACCTCACTCATGTCGCGCACTCTAGCCAGCCCGGTGGCCACGGGTGCGGGAACGTGACCCATCGCCCACCGCCCGCGCGGACGACCGGGTCACGGGCGCCGGCTCCGCCACACGCCCTCGGGTACGGTCAGGACGTGGTCGACACAGCACGCGCGGCGAGGATGCCGTCGCGAGGGGACGACTCCGACGGCGGCAGGAGCCGGGTCGGAGGGGTTCTCGCTGCGGTCGGCGACATCGCCGGGGCGCTGCTGCGGCCCGCGGGACTCGCCGGCGCTGCCCTCGAGGCGACCTGGATGGGGCTGCACCTGGCCCTCTACCCGCTCGGCCTGTTCGGCTCCGGCTCGACCGAGCGCCGCGACGGCTACCGGCTCGGCCACCTGCCCCCGAGCCAGCGCGCCCTCGCGATCTCCGACGTCGAGGCGGCCGAGACCCCGATCCTGCTCATCCACGGGATGGTCGACAACCGCTCGATCTTCACCGTGCTGCGCCGCGGCCTGGTCCGCCGCGGGTTCGGCCGGATCGAGACGATCAACTACTCGATCCTCACCGGGGACATCCGCACCGCCGCGGCCCAGCTCGGGGCCGAGATCGAGCGGATCACGCAGGAGACGGGGTACGAGCGCATCCACGTCATCGGCCACTCCATGGGTGGCCTCATCGCGCGCTACTACGTCACCAGGCTCGGCGGCGACCAGCGGGTCCACACCCTCGTCACGCTGGGCACCCCGCACGAGGGCAGCTACCTCGCCTACGGGTGGAACAACAGCCTCACCCGCCAGCTCCGGCCGGGAAGCAGCCTCTACGCCGAGCTGGCCGGGCCGGTCCGCAACTGCCAGACGCGGTTCATCGTGTACTGGTCCGACCTCGACCAGGTGATCGTGCCCCAGCGGCACGCGGCCCTGCACCACGACGACCTCAACGTCCACAACATCGCCCTGCACGGCGTCGGCCACATGAGCCTGCCGATCACCAGCACCGTCGTGCACGGGATCAGCACCGCCCTTGCCCACCTCGACGTCACGGGCGCCACGGTCACGCCGGGGGTGAGCACCCTACGGACCCGCCGGGACCACGCCCCCGCGCCGGCTCGCCGGTCGGTGAGACGACGGTCGGTCGAGCCCCGCTGACGACGCGGCGGCGGAACGGCGCGTCCCCCCTGTGGACGGCGATTTCTGATAACGAAACGGTCACGGTAGGCTGGAACCTCCCCCACCGGTCTGCGTTAGGTAAATTCTTCGTGCCCCAAGACAGCTATGCGGGTCGACACCGCCCTTCGTCCACGCCCTCGCGCGCCCGGA
>JBBRGO010000135.1:0-8807 GCA_038224055.1 Actinomycetales bacterium | reverse complement strand
CTCCGCGCCTTCGCGGCCCGCGACGGAGGAGCCTGGGTTGGCCGGAACGGAGGGCCGGGCGAGCGCAGCGAGCTCCGCGCCTTCGCGGCCCGCGACGGAGGAGCCTGGGTTGGCCGGAACGGAGGGCCGGGCGAGCGCAGCGAGCTCCGCGCCTTCGCGGCCCGCGACGGAGGAGCCTGGGTTGGCCGGAACGGAGGGCCGGGCGAGCTCCGCGCCTTCGCGGCCCGCGACGGAGGAGCCCCCCTCTCTGATCGTGTCCGGTCACGCGACACCCGAGGAGGTCGCGGCGCTCGTCGCGGTCCTCGCCGCGCTGGGCGGGCAGGACGAGCACGCCCCACCCCGCCGCTCCTCGGCCTGGTCGGACCCCTCCTGGCGCCTCGTCGGGCCGGCGGCGACGCGGGGTGGCTGGCGCCGCTCCGGCCTCCCGCGCTGACCCCCACCCGCGTGCCGGGTGGGATGTGGCCGGGTGGGATACGTTCGGGCGGTGAGCGAGACACCCCAGGACACCAGCACCCGCCAGCAGACCGACGTCGACCGGATCGCCGAGCGCTACTTCGACGCCTCCGTCGCGCTGAGCCCGATCACCGCAACCTACCTGGGGGTGCCCGGCCACGACGAGGAGCTCGATGACCTGTCCCCGCGGGGACTCGCGGCCGCTGCCGCCCTACGTGACGCGACGCTCGCCGAGCTCGCCGGCGCCGTCGCGTCCGATGACGTCGACGCGGTGACGGTCGCGGCGATGACCGAGCGCCTCGGTCTCGCCCAGGAGCGGTATGCCGCTGGGCTAGACGAGATGGACCTCAACGTCATCGCCTCCCCGCTCCAGGGCATCCGCGACGTCTTCGACCTCATGCCCCAGGTGACGGAGGAGGACTGGCGCGTCGTCGGCGTCCGCCTCGGGGAGATCCCCGCCGCGCTGGAGGGCTACCGCGAGTCCCTCCTCGCCGCCCGCGACCGCGGCATGGTCTCGCCACGCCGCCAGGTCACGGCGTGCGCCGAGCAGTGCCGCGACCTCGTCGCCGACGACGGCTACTTCACGCGCCTCGTCGACGACGCGACCGCCGGCGGCACGCCGCTCTCCGGCGCCGTCTCCCGCGACCTCGCCGCGGCGGGTCGGACGGCAGCGGACGCCTACGCCGCCGTGGCCGACTTCCTCGAGCGTGAGCTGCTCCCCCACGCCCCCGAGGCCGACGCCTGCGGCCGCGAGCGCTACGTCCTCGAGTCCCGCTCCGTCATCGGCGCCGAGGTCGACCTCGAGGAGACGTACGCGTGGGGCCAGCAGGAGGTCGCCTCGCTGCACGCGCAGATGCTCGAGATCGCCGACGGGCTCGAGGCGGGGGCGTCGGTGCAGCGCGGTGTCGAGATCCTCGACGCCGACGAGACCTACCAGCTGCACGGCACGGAGGCCTTGCGGGACTGGATGCAGGAGCGGGCCGACGAGGTCATCACCGAGCTGGCCGACGTCCACTTCGACATCCCCGGTCCGGTCCGCCGGATCGAGTGCATGATCGCGCCGACCCAGACCGGTGGGATCTACTACACCGGCCCCAGTGACGACTTCTCCCGCCCGGGCCGGATGTGGTGGTCGGTGCCGAAGGGGAACACCGAGTTCCGCACCTGGAACGAGCTCTCGACCGTCTACCACGAGGGCGTCCCGGGCCATCACCTCCAGGTCGCGCAGACCGTCTACCGGTCGGAGCTGCTCAACCGCTGGCGCCGCCTCGCCTCGTGGACCTCGGGGCACGGTGAGGGCTGGGCGCTCTACGCCGAACGGTTGATGGCCGAGCTCGGCTACATGGACGACCCGGGCAACCGGATGGGATGGCTCGCCGGCCAGTCCCTGCGCGCGGCTCGGGTCGTCATCGACATCGGCGTCCACTGCGGCTTCGAGGCCCCCGAGGAGGTCGGCGGCGGCGAGTGGGACCACGACAAGGCATGGGCCTACCTCACCCGCTACGGCTTCATGGACGAGAAGGTGCTGCGCTTCGAGCTCAACCGCTACCTCGGCTGGCCCGGGCAGGCGCCGAGCTACAAGATCGGGGAGCGCCTCTGGCTCCAGCTGCGCGACGAGGTCAAGGAGCGCGAGGCGGACGCCTTCGACCTCAAGGCCTTCCACCGGCGCGCGCTCGACATCGGCAGCGTGGGTCTCGACACCCTCCGGGTCGCCGTCCTCGGCGAGGCCTGAGGGCCTGACCGCCGCGGGCGAGGCCTATCATTCCGGAATGCCGCCCAGCCCGCTCGACCGTCCCCCGCTCGTCCCGCTCGTGCTCGGCTCGGCGTCACCGGCCCGGCTCGCGACGCTCCGGGCGGTCGGCGTCACGCCGCGCGTCGTCGTCAGCGACGTCGACGAGGAGCTCGCCGTCGCCGAGGCCACGGAGCGCTACGGACCGCTCGAGCCGGCGGACGTCGCGCTCCTGCTCGCGCGGTCCAAGGCCGAGGCCGTCGCCTCGGCGGGCGGGTCGGGCGCTCTCGTCCTCGGTTGCGACTCCGTGCTCGAGCTCGCCGGCGAGGTGCACGGCAAGCCGGTCGACGCGGCCGAGGCCGCGGCGCGCTGGCGGCGGATGCGGGGCCGGGCGGGCGTGCTGCACACGGGTCACTGGCTCGTCGACGACCGCCCCTCGGGTGGTGGCGGCACGCTCGGTGCCACCGCGTCGACGACGGTGCACTTCGCCGACCTCACGGACGAGGAGGTCGACGCCTACGTCGCCACCGGTGAGCCGCTGCGGGTGGCCGGGGCCTTCACCGTCGACGGGCTCGGCGGCGCGTTCGTCAGCGCCATCGAGGGTGACCACCACAACGTCGTCGGCCTGTCGCTGCCGCTGCTGCGCGAGCTGCTGGGCGAGCTCGGGATCTCCTGGTTCGACGTCGTCGGCACCGAGCCGGGCGTCGATCAGGGGTAGAGGTCGTCGGTGAGGTTCTCGATGATGAGGTAGTTCTCCAGCCACCACCACATCTGCGCCGCCCCGACGACGACGATGACCCCGAGGACGACCCAACGCCAACGGGCCAGCCACGGCAGCTTGAGGAACCACGCGATGACGAGCGTGAAGGGGAAGGCGAGCAGCGCGTAGCGGATCCGGCTCGGTGTCGTGCTCGTGACGAGGAGGATGTAGGCCGGGTAGGCCCCGGCCCAGCCCCAGATCTCCGGGCCCCAGCGCCACGAGCGCTTCGAGAGCATGAACCACGTGAAGGCCGCGATGGCCAGCACGCCGAGCACCTGACCCAGCACCCCGGCATACGCGTAGAGCAGGTTCCACCACATGTAGAGCTTGACCTTCGTCTGGATGTTCCAGGCGAGCATCGTCTCGTTGTAGGCATTGGGCGTCTGCGTCGCGATGGTGACGATCGTCGGCCAGAGGAAGGTGAGGGCGCCGGCGTACCCGGCCATCGCGACCATCGCGACCCGGAGGCGGACCGGGTGGCTGCCCTCGTCACCCTGGCGCCACCGGATGACGGCGTGCGCGATGATCGCCGGCGCCATCGCGATCACGACGTTGCGGCTCAGCGACAGCACGAGCAGGGCGAGCAGCAGCCAACCGTAACGGCGGGCCCGCAGCAGCAGCAGGCAGGTCGTGACGGCGAGGAGCGCGACCGACTCGGTGTAGGAGGCGGAGAAGACCGGTGAGGCGATGTAGAAGCAGGTCGCGACGACCGCGACGATCGCCTCCCAGCGCCCGACGGCCCGGTCGACGAGCTTGAAGAGCAGGTGCATCGCGAAGAAGCCGATGAGCGTCGACAGCAGCGGCCCCACGACGATGAACGGCAGACCCGTCACGGCCATGATCGCGCCGATCAGGAACGGGAAGACCGGGAAGAAGGCCCACGGGTTCATGTCGATGCCGCCCCACCCGGCGCGCGGGAGCACCGCCGGGTAGCCCCGCTCGGCGATGACGCGGTACCACTGGCCGTCCCAGTTCGTCATCGCGGCGAGGTAACCGGGGTCGCCGGGGGTGGGGTAGAAGATCCGGATGTTCTCCGTGCCGATCGGCAGGGGGATCTGGTTCCTGGCCAGGACGATGCCGGCCACGAGCACGTAGAGGCGCGAGACGGCATACACGGCGAAGGGGAACCACACGGCGAACCGCCGGTGGAAGGGTCTGGACCGCTCGGCCTCGCGGTCGACGTCCTCGAGGCGGCTCAGCCGGGCCAGCACGCCCCGCCGTCCGGGTCCGGGCTCAGACGGGCGGGACCGCTCGTCGGCGCTCGCTGAAGTGACGGTCACGCCGGGAAGCATAAGCCAGGCGACGGATGAGGTCGGCACGCAACTCGTCGGCCTCGATGATCGAGTCGAGCACGAGATCGGCCGCGAGGCGCTCGAGGTCGACGTCCTGCTCGTACTCCCGACGCCGCTGCGCCACGAACTCGTCTCGCGCCGCCTCGCCCTGCTCCTGCTCGACCTTCTCGATCGTGTTGGCGTAGACGGCGTTGACGGCTGCTTCCGGGCCCATCACCGCGATCCGGGCCGTGGGCAGCGCGATCGTCGCGTCGGGCCCGAAACCGGGACCGCCCATCGCGTAGAGGCCGGCCCCGTACGCCTTGCGCACGATGACGCAGAACTGGGGCACCGTCGCGGAGGACACGGCGCTCACCATCTTGGCGCCGTGGCGGATGATCCCGCCTCGCTCGACCTCCGAACCGATCATGAAACCGGGCACGTCGGCGAGGTAGATCAGCGGGACGTTGAAGGCGTCGCAGAGCCAGATGAAGCGGGCCGCCTTGTCCGCGCTGTCGGTGAACAGCACCCCACCCTTGACCATCGAGTTGTTGGCGACGATGCCGACCGTCTCGCCGTTCAGCCGCCCGAAGCCGATGACGAGCTCACCGGCCCAGAGCGGTTTGAGCTCGAAGAAGGAGTCGTGGTCGACGAGGCCGTCGATGACCTCGTGCACGTCGAAGGGGACCGACTCGCGCTCCGGGACGGTGTCCGCGGTGAGCGGGGTCGCCGCGTCCTCGGCGTGGTAGGTCGGCGGCTGGTCCCGCCAGTTGCCGGGCACGTAGGAGAAGTAGAGCCGGGCGAGCTCGATCGCCTCGGCGTCGTCCTGGGCGAGCAGGTCGCCGACGCCGCTCACGGTGCAGTGCATCCGGGCCCCGCCCATCTCCTCGAGAGAGACCTTCTCGCCCACGACCATCTCGGCCATGCGCGGGCTGCCGAGGTACATCGAGGCGTTGCCCTCGACCATGATGATGAGGTCGCAGAAGCTGGGAATGTACGCGCCACCGGCGGCGCTCGGGCCGAAGAGGCAGCAGATCTGCGGGACCTTGCCCGAGAGCGCGACCTGGTTGTGGAAGATCCGGCCCGCGCCCCGGCGGCCGGGGAACATCTCGACCCGGTCGGTGATCCTGGCCCCCGCCGAGTCGACGAACCAGAAGATGGGCAGCTCCTCCCGCAGCGCCATCTCCGTGGCGCGGACGATCTTCTCGACGGTCCGCGCCCCCCACGAGCCCGCCTTCACGGTGGGATCGTTGGCGATGACGATCGCGGGACGCCCGTCCACGGTGCCGCGGCCGGTGACGACCCCGTCGGCCGGCAGGCCGGGCTGCATCGCGTTGGCATAGCGGCCGTCCTCGACGAACGAACCGGTGTCGAAGAGCAGCGCGATGCGGTCGCGGACGTAGATCTTGCCCTGGGCATCGAGCTTGGCCTGGGCCTTCTCCGGGGCGGACGCAGACGCCTCGTGCGCGGCGCGCAGGCGGGCCCGGACGTCGGCGACGCGCGGGTCGCGCTCGTTCATGCCGTCAGGCCGAGACCGCGCGCGATGAGCATCCGTTGGACCTCCGAGGTGCCCTCGCCGATCTCGAGGATCTTGGCGTCCCGGTAGAAGCGCGCCACGGGGTACTCCTCCATGAAGCCGTTGCCCCCGAAGACCTGGGTGGCGATCCGGGTCGCCACCACGGCGGCCTCGGTCGACTGGAGCTTGGCGATGGCGGCCGCGTGCTTGACCTCCTTGACCGATCGGCGCCCGGCGGTCTGCTCGTCCTTGAGCCAGGCCGCGCGGTAGGTGAGCAGCCGGGCGCCCTCGACCATCACGGCGAGGTCGGCGAGCTGAAAGGAGATGCCCTGGTTAACGCCGATCGGGCGACCGAAGGCGATCCGGGTCTTCGCGTAGTCGGTGGCGAGCTCGAGGCAGGCCCGAGCACAGCCGAGCGCGAGCGCCGAGATGGCGATGCGCCCGTCGTCGAGGGTCTTGAGGAACTGCTTGAATCCGTCCCCCTCCGCCCCGAGGAGGTGATCCGCGGGGACGCGGCAGTCCTCGAACGTCAGGCCGTGGGTGTCCGAGACGTGCCAGCCGAGCTTGCGGTAGGCGGGCTCGACGACGAATCCCGGGGTGCCGGCCGGGACCATGATGGCCGAGAGCCGCGCCGACCCGTCCTCGTTGCTCCCGGTCCGTGCCGTCACGGTGACGACCGAGGTGATGTCGGTGCCGGAGTTCGTGATGAAGGCCTTCGACCCGCGGATCACCCAGTCGTCGCCCTCGCGCACGGCCTTGGTCCGCGTGGCCCCGGCGTCCGAGCCGGCCTCCGGCTCGGTGAGCCCGAAGCCCGCCAGGGCCCGTCCGGAGACGAGGTCGGGCAGGAAGCGTTCCTTCTGCTCCGTGGTGCCGTAGGTGAAGATCGGGTTGATCCCGAGCCCGACGCCGGCCGAGAGCGTGATCCCGATGGACTGGTCGACCCGGCCGAGCTCCTCGATCGCCACGCACAGGCTGGTGAAGTCGCCGCCGCCCTCCCCAGCGCTGCCGCCGTACTCCTCCGGGACGACGAGCCCGAAGAGTCCGAGGTCGCCCATCTTGGGGACGAGGTCGGCGGGGAAGTGCGCGTCGGCGTCCCACCTGGCGATGTGGGGCGCGACCTCCTTCTCCGCGAAGTCACGCACGACCTTGCGGAAGTCCTCGTGGTCCTGGCTGAGCTCGAACATTGTTGTTCCCTTCGGCGGCTGCGCTTGTGGCGCTGCTTGACGTTGACGTAAACGTAAAGCACCATCGGGTTCATGACAAGTCAGTCCTCCACCGCCCACTCGACCTGGACGATCGCCGAGGTCGCGGAGGAGTTCGGCGTCACCCACCGGACGGTGCGCCACTACGAGGATCTCGGCCTGATCAGCCCGGAGCGACGAGGCACCCAGCGGCACTACCACCGTCGGGACCGGACCCGACTCGGGCTCGTCGTGCGCGGCAAGCGGCTCGGCTTCCCGCTCGAGGAGATCCGCACGATCATCGACCTGTTCGACGTCCCGCGCGGACGCCGGACCCAGCTGGAGTACGTGCTCGCCCAGATCGACGAGCGCCGGACTGATCTCGAGCAGCGGCTGCGCGACCTGCAGGACGCGATGACCGAGCTGGGCGAGTTCGAGCGATCCTGCCGGGCCGACCTCCAAAAGCTGGGCTGAGCGCCGCACCCGCGCTCTGCCGTGTGAGGATTGGGACATGAGCTCCGACGACGCGAAGATCCAGTCCTACGCCCACCCCGAGCGCCTCGTCACGACGGAGTGGCTCGCGGAGCAGGTCGCCGCCGGCCGGGTGGGGGCTCCCGACGGGATCGCCCTGCTCGAGTCCGACGAGGACGTGCTCCTCTACGCGACCGGCCACATCCCCGGCGCCGTGAAGATCGACTGGCACGTCGACCTCAACGACCCGGTGGCCCGCGACTACGTCGACGGAGCACGTTTCGCCGAGGTGCTGGGTTCTCGAGGGATCACGCGGGACACGACCGTCGTCATCTACGGCGACAAGAGCAACTGGTGGGCCGCCTACGCCCTGTGGGTGTTCAGCCTCTTCGGGCACGACGACGTGCGCCTGCTCGACGGGGGCCGGGCCAAGTGGGTCGCCGAGGGTCGCGAGGTGACGCGTGACGTTCCCGAGAGGTCGGCGGTGGACTACCCGGTGGCCGAGCGCGACGACGCCCCGATCCGGGCCTTCAAGGACGACGTGCTCGCCCACCTCGGCCAGCCCCTCGTCGACGTCCGCTCCCCCGGCGAGTACTCCGGCGAGCTGCTCCACATGCCCGACTACCCGCAGGAGGGCGCGATGCGCGGTGGCCACATCCCCGGTGCGAAGTCCGTCCCGTGGGCCCGTGCCGCGAACGACGACGGCTCCTTCAAGACGCGCGCGGACCTCGAGCAGATCTATCTCGCGGAGCAGGGACTGGCGCCGACCGACGACGTCGTGGCCTACTGCCGGATCGGCGAGCGCTCGTCGCACACGTGGTTCGTGCTGACCCACCTGCTCGGGTTCGAGTCCGTGCGCAACTACGACGGCTCGTGGACCGAGTGGGGCAACGCCGTGCGCGTCCCGATCGAGAAGTGACGGAACCGACCGCCATGAGCGCCGACCTGCCCCCTTCCCTCGCCGAGATCGCCGAGGACTTCACCTCAGCGACGAACGATCTCAAGCTCCAGCTGCTCCTCGAGTTCAGCGACGGGCTCCCCGGTCTGCCCGAGCGGTATGCCGGTCACCTCGACCAGCTCGAACGGGTCGACGAGTGCCAGTCGCCGCTCTTCCTCACCGTAGAGGTCGACGACGGTCCGTCGCTCGACGAGCGGACCGTGCGCCTGTTCTTCGATGCCCCGCCCGAGGCCCCGACGACGCGCGGCTTCGCCGGCATCCTGCACGAGGGCCTTGACGGGCTCAGCGCGGCCGCGGTGATCGCGGTGCCGGACGACGCCCCGATGCGCTTCGGGCTCGCCGAGGCCGTGTCGCCGCTGCGGATGCGCGGCATGGTCGCGATGCTGGCCCGGATCAAGCGCCAGGTCCGGGCCAGGACCGCCTGACCGTATCCGTCACTGCTCCACCCCGCGACGCAGTGACGTAGCC